>NZ_CP108002.1:3933765-4236362 GCF_041435055.1 Streptomyces sp. NBC_00341
GCGCACGACCGGGTCCGCCGCCCCCTCGCGCAGCCGCTCCCGCTCGTCCCACTCCTCCAGCGCGTCCCGCACCTGCCCCCAGTCCGGCACCCGCCGCTCCCGCACCGCTTTCGCGCCCTGGTCCGTGGCCCGGCGCAACGCCTCGGCCAGCGGGCCGGCCTCCGGTACGGGGGTGGCGCCGCCCTCCGGGAGGTGTGCCTCCATCAGCATCGCGACCCGGCCCAGCTGGGACAGGGCGTGCTGGGTGTCGCCGGCCGCGGCGTGCGACAGGCCGCGGTGGCGCACCGGTTCGTGCTGGGCGGTGGCCACCGCCTCCTGCCAGGCGACCCGGGCCGCCCGGGTGCGCAGCAGCGCCTCGCGCACGTCGTCGTGGCCCCGCTCCGCCGGCTCCGCGTACTGGTCCACGACCGAGGCGGCGTACCGGCCGTCCTCCTTGAGCCAGTCACCGAGCCGGTTGCGCAGCCGAGGGGTCTCCCACGCCGGGTAGACGGCGTACGAGATCATCGCGAGGAGGCCGCCGCCGAGGGTGAGGACGAGCCGTTCCAGCACGGTCTGCGACCAGTCGTCGCCCGCCATGCCCAGCAGGAAGACGACGTACGCGGCGACGCAGGCCTGTCCGACCGAGTAGCCGGTGCGCATCAGCAGGTACATCAGCAGGGCGCAGACCACGGCGAGCGCGGCGGACAGCCCCACGCCCGGGTGGGCGGTCTGCACGATCACGGTCGCGACGAAGACCCCGACGACCGTGCCGCCGAAACGGGCCACGGAGCGTTCGTACGTCCGGGAGAACTCCGGCCGCATCACCATCACGGCCGTCATCGGCGCCCAGTAGCCGTGGCCGTAGGGCAGCACGGTGCCCAGCAGGTAGCCGCCGGCGGCGACGGCGGAGACCCGGATGGCGTGCCGCAGGATCGGGGAGCCGGGGTGCAGCTCGCGGCGCATCGAACCGAGCACGACCGGGACCAGCCGCAGCAGGGTGGGGCGCCGCTGGTGCTCGGTCTGCCGCCGGCCCCGGCTCGCCGTGATGGCGTCGGCGGTCTCCTCGGCCTGGGCCCGCTCCTCCTTGGTGCCGTCGCCCTCGGCCGCCTCGATCACGTCGGAGAGCAGGTCGGCGAGGCGGTCGGCGGCGCGCAGCGGCGGCCCGGTGAGCAGCGCCCCGGTGTCGGGGGTCTTCAGCGCGGCGACGGCGGGCGCGGGGAGCCGCACCGGATCGCCGTGCCGGATCGCCCTGGCCGCGGCGTCGAGCAGCGATCCGGCGGCGGCGAGCAGCTCACGGACCCGGTCGCGCTCCGGGCCCTCGGCCGGTACGCCCATGGCCGGGTCCGCGAGGGAGGCGAGCACCGGCCTGATCCGCTCGGCGACCCCGCGTGAGCCGTGCAGTTCGGCCGGGCGGCGGCGGGCCTGGCGCGGGGTGACGGCGGCCGCGCTGCGGGCCTCCATCAGCGGCAGCGGGTCGAAGTGGGCGACCGGGTCGTGGCGCAGCCTGCGGGCGTAGTCCGCCTCCGCGGCCAGCGCGTCGGCCAGCGCGTCGCGCTGGGCACCCCATCTGCGGACCGGGAACAGCACGATCAGCGCCGCCTGGACCACCCCGCCGAACGCGATCACCGCCCCGTGCAGGGCCGCCTGAGCGATGGAGGTGGGCAGGGTGATCGTCACCAGCATGATCGCGACGTTGGACGCGGCGATGATGCCGCCGGTCGGACCCGCCGCCCAGGCGAGCCCTGCGACGAAGGTCCAGAGCACCAGCAGGAGCATGAAGAGCGGCAGGTGGGAGCCGGTGACGTAGCCGAGGAACGTGGAGATGGCGAGACTCGCACCGGAGACCAGGGCGAGCACAGGGCGGGGCCGCCAGCTGCGCTGGAAGGTGGCGATGGCCGCCTGGAACGCGCCGAAGGCGGCGCCGGCCGCGACGACCGGACCGAACAGGGCCAGGGTCACGCCGATCACCAGGGCGAGACCGGCCGCGCCCCGGATCGCGATCAGCGGTTCGAGGCGCCGCCGCTCGATCGTCAGCCCCGAGCGGGCGGTCTCCTTCAGCGCCCGGAGCCAGCTCATGCCGAGAGCCTAACCGGATTTACCGTTATGCCCGAGTTGTCACAGTTGAAAGAGTTGCCGTGGTCACGTGCGCGGGGTCCGGCGGTCCCGGCCGGAGATCTCCGGGGCGTCCGCGCCCATCCTGGCCCGGTCGGCGGCGGCCGTGCCGTGGGTCCAGCCGTCCGGGTCGATGGCGCCCCGCACCCGGGTGGTCGTGGTCTGCGGGAACATCCGCTCCGCGGTGTCCGTGACCGCCATGTCGCGGGCGGCCAGCACGGGCAGCAGACCGGGGTCCGTCGCGGTGGGCGGTCCGGCCGCGGCGCCCTCGGCGTCGGCCTCCGCGGTGGCGCGGGCGGTGCCCTCCGCCAGCCGGCGGCCCAGCCGCTGGGCGTACGCCATCAGGAAGGACTGCCGGAAGGTCTTGGTCCGTTTGCGCCCGCCCGCCCGCTGGCCCGCCTCCGCCCTGGTCATCGCGACGGTGCCCTGCACCAGCAGCGAGGTGTGCAGGAGTTCCACGGCCGCCAGGTCCGGTTCGAAGCCGACGACCGTCGAGAAGCCGAGATCGCTGTTCCACACGGCCCGGCAGCGGTTCGCGGAGGCGACGGCGTCGAGCAGGATCGCCTTCGCCGTCTCGTACGGGGCGTCCACCCCGATCCGGCAGGCGCCCGGCGCGCGGTCGCTGTGGGTACGGGCGGCGAGCAGCGCCTCGTCGATGCTGTGCCGGGCCATCAGCTCCTGCGCCTTGGTGGTGAGCGCCTCCGCCTCCTCGGGGAACCCGGTCGCCTCCGCCTTGGCCAGCAGCGCCCTGATCCGGGTCAGCATGCGGGGTTCGTCGTGGGCGGGCGGCAGGCTCAGCCCGTCGCGCGGCGCCCCGGGCGGGGGCCCGACGGGTTCGATGGCGGGCAGCCGCAGCAGCAGCCGGCAGAGCCCGAGGAACGCGGAGGCGTACGAGAACCGGTCGGGCCGGCCCGGCCGCGGCGCCGGCGGCAGCTCGTCCAGCTGGGACTGCCAGCGGGGCGGCAGCCGCTCGTACCGCCGCACCTCAGAGGTGATCAGCCCGGCGGCCAGCGCGGCCCCGTGCTCGTCGAGTTCGCGGCGGACGACCCGTACGAGATCGGCGGGCAGCCAGCCGCGCTCCCAGGCCCGCCGGACGAACTCCTCGCCGCGCCGCAGCAGCTCGCCGTCGCTCGCCGGGTCCGCGGCGAGGAGCGAGGCCCCGGTGTCGAGACCGGCGTCGCCGTCCGAGTAGAGGGCGGCCGCGAATGCCTGGTCGATCACCGATTCCATGAGGTCAGGGTAGGCGTGGCGGATTCGGTGGAGTCGGCGGAGGTGGCGGGGGCTGTGGAGGCGGCGGAGTTCGTCCACAGCCTGTGGACGAACTCCGCCGCTCGTGAGCCGCGGCCCGCCCGCAGCCGGTCACGGCAGGAGGACGAGCTTCCCCCGTACGTGCCCCGCCTCGCTCAGCCGCTGCGCGTCGGCCGCGTCGACCAGCGGCAGGGCCCGCTCGACCGGCACCCTCAGCTCGCCGTCCGCCGCCAGCCGGGCGTGCTCGGCCAACTGCTCCGCGGACCCGGGTGAACCTGCGGAGAAGGGGATGCCGTGCTCGGCCGCCGCCGGGTCCGCGATGGTGATGATCCGGTCCGTGGTGCCGCCGCGCAGCTCGATGGAGTCCGGCAGCGCACCGCGCCCCGCCACGTCGAAGACCGCGTCCACCCCCTGGGGAGCGGCTTCGCGGACCCGGCCGACCAGCCCGTCCCCGTACTCCACCGGGGTCGCGCCGATCACCCGCAGGTAGTCGTGGTTGGCGGCGGACGCCGTACCGATCACCGTCGCGCCCCGGGCCACCGCCAGTTGCACCGCCGCCGATCCGACGGCTCCGGCCGCCCCGTGCAGCAGGAGCGTGTCGCCCTCGGCCACCGCGAGCTCGTCCAGGACGCGCTGGGCGGTGTCCGCCGCGATGGTCAGCGCGGCCGCGTCCTGCCAGCTCAGCCCGGCCGGCTTGGGCGCGACGCGGGTGGCGTCGGCCAGCACGTACTCCGCGTAGGAACCGGTGACGCTGCGGCCCAGCACCTCGTCGCCCACCTCGACACCGGTGACCCCTTCCCCGGTCCGGTCGACCACTCCGGCGAACTCGACGCCCGGGATCGCCGGGAGCGAGGTCGGGACCATCTCCCGCATCCAGCCGCGCCGGATCTTGTAGTCCATGGGATTCACCCCGGCGGCCATGACCTTCACCCGCACCTGTCCCGGACCGGGATGCGGGTCCTCGACCCGGGCGGGATGCAGGACCTCGGGTCCGCCGAACTCCTCGAAAACGATCGCTTCCATCGCGCCTGTCCCCTCGGTGGGTGCTCGGGGGCCCCGGAGCAGGCCCTTACCGATCTTCCCGTCTGCGACCCGCCCGCGCACGTCGCCTCGCGCTGTCAGTCCCGGGTGCCAGACTCGGTCATATGACCGAACGCTGGGCGGTAGCCGCCACGGAGAGCGGTGGCGCCCGCCTCGTCCCGCTGGACGCCGCGGGCCTGCCCACCGCCCCGGCCGTGACCGAACCCGAGCTGGCGGAGGCCGTCCGCAGCCGCCCCGGAGTGACCCGCTGGGTGTGGCGTTCGACCGCCGAGATATACCCCCGGCTGCTCGCCGCCGGGGTGTCCGTGGCGCGCTGCTACGACATCGAGGCCGCCGAGTCCCTCCTGCTGGGACACGAGGGACGGCTCGGTGAACCCCGCTCGGCGGCCGCCGCCCACGCCCGGCTGCTGCGCGCCCCGGTGCCGCCCGATCCGGCGCCGCGCCAGGCGGTGCCCGGCTCCCAGTCCTCCCTGTTCGAACCCCGCTCCGGCACGGAGCTGCCCTTCGACGCCCTGCTCCAGGTGTACGCGGACCAGCTCGCCCGGCACGACGCCACGGCCCGGCCGGACCGGATGCGGCTGCTGACGGCGTCCGAGTCGGCGGGCATGCTGGTCGCCGCCGAGATGAACCGCGCGGGGCTGCCCTGGCGGGCCGACGTCCACCGGGACGTCCTCCAGGAGCTGCTGGGCGAGCGGTACGCGGGCGGCGAGCCCCGCAGGCTGGCCGAGCTGGCGGACGAGGTGTCCGCCGCCTTCGGCCACCGGGTCCGCCCGGACCTCCCCGCCGACGTGGTGCGGGCGTTCGGCCGGGCCGGTATCAAGGTGAAGTCGACCCGCCGCTGGGAGCTGGAGGAGCTGGACCATCCGGCGGTGCGGCCGCTCATCCAGTACAAGAAGCTGTACCGGATCTGGACGGCCCACGGCTGGAGCTGGCTCCAGGACTGGGTCCGCGACGGCCGCTTCCGCCCCGAGTACCAGCCGGGCGGCACGGTCAGCGGACGCTGGACGACCAACGGCGGCGGGGCGCTGCAGATCCCCAAGGTGATCCGGCGGGCGGTCGTCGCGGACGAGGGCTGGCGGCTGGTCGTCGCGGACGCCGACCAGATGGAGCCGAGGGTGCTCGCCGCGATCTCCCGCGACCGGGGCCTGATGGAGGTGGCCGGGCACGACGGCGACCTCTACACCGCGCTGTCCGACCGCGCTTTCCACGGCGACCGCGACCACGCCAAGATCGCCCTGCTCGGTGCCGTCTACGGCCAGACCTCGGGGGACGGCCTGAAGAATCTGGCCGCCCTGCGCCGGAGGTTCCCGCACGCCGTCGCCTATGTGGACGAGGCCGCGAAAGCCGGCGAGGAGGGCCGTCTCGTACGGACCTGGCTCGGCCGGACCAGCCCGCCGGCGGCCGGCAGCGGGGACGACGGGGAGGCCGGAATACCGCAGGAGGGCGGCGACGACCTTCCCGGGGAGGGCTCCGGGTCCCCGGCGGACGGCGGGTTCACGCCCGGCTACGCCTCGTCCGACGCCCGTGCCCGCGGCCGCTTCACCCGCAACTTCGTGGTGCAGGGCAGCGCCGCCGACTGGGCGCTGCTGCTCCTGGCCGCGCTGCGCCACTCGCTCACCGCCGCCGGGCTCCGCGCCGAACTGGTCTTCTTCCAGCACGACGAGGTGATCGTGCACTGCCCCCGGGAGGAGGCGGAGACGGTGGTGGAGGCGATCCGTGCCGCCGGTGAACTGGCCGGCCGGACGACCTTCGGCGAGACACCGGTGCGCTTCCCGTTCACGACGGCGGTGGTGCGGCGGTACTCGGACGCCAAGTGACGGGGAGAGTCAACGGCGGCGGGTGCGGAACACGGTGAGCCCGTGGTCCCGGGGGACGGTGGCTCCGGCCAGGTGCCGGTGGCGGTGGCGGCCGTTGAGCAGATGGATCGCGAGCGCCACGACGGCGATCATGCCGATGACTACCAACACGGTGATCAGGGTCTCCATGCGTCCTGGCCTCCTCGGGCGCCCCGCCGTCACTCCAGGCTACTGCGGAAAGGCGGATAAAGGCGGGTACGGCGTGTGCCCCGGGGAGGAGCCCGGAGCACACGCCGGGCGGTGGTGCCCGCCGGTCCGCTCGTCTACCCGCGTTCCCACAACGCGGGGACGTTGGGCGGCTCCCAGCCGGTCAGGGCGGTGTGCGCCTGCAGACAGCGGTACGCGCCCCCGCCGTACGTGACACGGTCTCCCGCGCTGTAGAGCGTCCCGGCCGCCCAGCCGCCACCCGGCTCGGTCGGCGGATCGGTGGGATCTGTGGGATCGGTCGGGTCCTGCGCGACGTCGAGGACGAAGTCGAAGGTCCCCTCCTTGGCCGAGCCGACGGACCGGACGTTCATCAGGAGTGCCGGGTCGAAAAGGGTGTCGGTGCTGTTGCGCGGCTCGGCCGGGAAATAGAGCTGTGTGGTGAGGACGGCAGAGCCGGGCGCCCGGGCCTTCACATGGATGTGCCGGGTGCGGCCGGGATACAGCCCCGGCACGACCGTGGAGAGGGTGAAGGCCCCGGCCGCGTCGGTGAACTGGTGGCCGCGGAAGGCGAATCCGCTCATGTCGTACGCGCCGTTGGTGTCGGCCTGCCAGAAGTCGAGCAGCACTCCGGGCAGGGGCTCGCAGCCCCGCCCGAAGACATAGCCGCTGACGGTCAGCCGGACACCGGGCGTGCCCGCGCTCACCAGGCTGGTGCGGAGCGGGGAGTCGGGCTTGAAGTACGGGCCCTCGATCTGGTCGTGGGTCGGGCCGTCGCCGTCGTCGCAGTCCGGTGTCGGGGCGAGCGGCAGGCCGCTGGAACCGGTGTCGCGCGCCAGCGCCACCCCGGTCCCGCCCAACAGCGGGACCGCGGTGGCCACCAGGGCCGCCTTGAGCAGGGTCTTGCGGCTGATCGGCCGGTCCTCGGAGAAGCGGTCGACGGGGTCGGGCGGCATGGCGGACTCCTCGGGTTGGGGTACGAGGTTGCGGGGGCTGCCGGGACGGTCGGTGCTGTCTGGGCGGTCGGGGCGGTCGGGGCCGGGGTCCCGGGGCTGAACGAGAGGCCCTACAGCGCCTGCCACAGCGCGGGGACGTTCGGGGGCGTCCAGCCGGGCTGGGCCTGGTGTCCCTGGAGGCAGCGGTAGTTGCCGGAGCCGTACGTCACCACGTCACCCGCCGCGTACACCGTTCCGGCCGCCCAGCTGCCGCCGGGATCGGTCGGCGGGTCGGTCGGATCCGTGGGCGGATCGGTCGGGGTGCCGCTGGTGACCAGGGTCAGCCCGTACGCCTGGAGCGCCGGGTTGACCGGCTGGAAGTACGTCGTACCGCCCTGGGAGCAGTTGCCGGTGCCGCCGGACGTGACGCCCTGGGCCTGGCTGCCGGAGATGAACGAGCCGCCGGAGTCGCCGGGTTCGGCGCACACGTTGGTGCGGGTCACCCCGGAGACGGTGCCCTCCTGGTAGGTGACGCTGCTGTTGCGCTGCTGGACGGTGCCGCAGTGCCAGCCGGTCGTCGAGCCGGAGCGGCAGACCGACGAGCCCTCCAGCGCCTCGGTGGAACCGGTGACCGTCACATCGCCGTTGCCGTAGCCGTTCACCAGCGGCCGAGGGGTCCAGCCGGTGTTCGCGGCGACCCAGGAGTAGTCGCGGCCGGGGAAGGTGGAGCCCTGGAAGGAGCCCTGGGCCTGCTGGTTGTAGCCGCTGGTGCTGACACCCGGGGTACCGCAGTGCCCGGCGCTGACGAATCCGCCCTGGGTGCCGCGCTTGACGGGGAAGCCGATGGAGCAGCGGCCCGTGCCGTTCATGTAGTACGCGTCACCGCCCCGGAGATCGGTGAACGTGCGCGGCTGTCCGGCTGACTGACTGACCGTCACCAGTTCGCGCGACACCTCGGCCGCAGCGAGGAAGCTCTCGGCGGCGGCGCTCCGGCCGGCCTCGACGACGACGCGGTTGGTGCGCACATCGACGTACCAGGCGGGCACGTCCTTCGGTGGCCGTTGCCGCGCCACCCGGTCGAGGGCGGCCTTGGCCGAGGTGAGTTCGGCCAGGCTGTGGGCGACGACGACGGCCCGCGCACCGGCCTCGGTGATCCTGGCGGTGTCCGCCGCGTCGGTGGTGGCGACGGTCAGCTCCGCCGCGTCACCGCTCACCCGGGCGCCGCCGAAACCGGTGCCGAGGGAGTGCCGCAGTCCGGCGGCCGAGGCTGCCGCCCGGGACTCGGCGCCGATCCTGGCCCGCGCACCGTCGGCGGTGAGCCCGAGATCGCGCCGCATCGCCTCGATCAGACCGGGGGAGAGCCGGTCCGCCCCGGCGGCGGGGGAGGCAGGGGAGGCGGGGGAAGGGTCTGCGGACGCGGTGCCGGTCAGTCCGGCCAGCGCGAGCACGCCGACGGCCACGGTGGCGGTGCACGCGGCCAGTACACGTCTTCGGAGCACGGATCTCTCCACGGAACTCTCCATGGAACTCTCCTTCATTGCGGGGGAATTGCCGACAACGTAGCCGCGTACGCCCGGCTCCAGGAGATCCCGTCCGCCCCATCGCATCGCGTTATGGGGCGGCCGTGACCGGCGGCGATACGGTGAAACCCGCGCTCCGGCCTCCCCGTTCACGCCCGGCCCGAGTAGGTTCCCCTCATGCGAATAGGCCAACTGCTGGGCACCGGACGCTCCGCCGACGTATACGAGCTGGACGAGCAGTGGGTCCTGCGGCGCTATCGCGTCGGGCTGGACGCCAGGCGCGAGATGCCCGTCATGTCCTATCTCTCGGCCTCCGGTTACCCGGTCCCCCGGCTCGGCCCGCTGCCGGTCTCCGCCGGTCCCGGCGACCTGGTGCTGCAGCGCCTGAGCGGTCCGACGATGCTGGAGTCCCTGATGTCCGGCGAACTCGGCGGGGACGAGGGCTCCGCCATGCTGGTCGGCCTGCTCGCGGAGCTGCACACCGTCCCGGCCCGGCTCTCGGCGGATCCCGAGGACCGGATCCTCCACCTCGACCTGCACCCGGGCAACGTGATGCTGACGGCCGACGGCCCCGTGGTGATCGACTGGAGCAACACGGAGGAGGGCCCGCCCGCCCTGGACCGGGCCATGACCGCGCTGATCCTGTCCCAGGTCGCGGTCGATCCCCAGGACCCGGCGGCGTCGGGCGCCCGCGCGCTGGTGGACATCCTGGTGCCGCTGCTGGCCGCCGACGACGGCATCCCGGCCCGCCACCTCGCCGCGGCGGCAGCGCGCAGAGCCGCCAACCCGACGATGAGACCGGCCGAACTGGCCCTCATCGGAAAGGCGTCGGACCTGGTCACCTCGCTGTCAGCGTAGGCCCCCGACCCCGGCCCCGGCCCCGGTCACTCGCGCGTGCCCGCCAGTTCGACCGGCCGGGTGCGCAGCGCGAGCGAGGCGGGCAGTACGGCGAAGACCACGGCCAGCGCCGCGCTCACCCCCACCACGAGGCCGATGGCGCCCCACGGGACGACGACGCCTGACCCGACGCCGAGCCGTCCGAGAGCGGTGCGCACGCCGAGCAGGTTCAGCGCGGCGACGAGCGCGCCGAGCACCGCGCCCACCGCGACCACGGCCAGCGCCTCCACCCCGACCAGCCGCAGCACCTGCGCCTTCGTCGCCCCGGCGAGACGGAGTACCGCCAGCTCCCGCACCCGGTCGGCGGTGGCCATCACCTGCGTGTTGGCCAGCGCGATCCCCGTGTACAGCAGGGCGATCGCGAGAATCATCAGCAGCCCGGTCCGGGTGCTGCCGCCGGTCGCCGGATGCGCGGCCTTCACCCACTGCGCCGTGGTCAGCACATCGGTGCCGGTCGCCCGCCCGTCCGCGTACAACTGCTCAGCGACGGCCGACCGTTCAGCACCGGGCCGGACCCCGATGTCGACCCGGTCGATTCCGGCACCGGCGGCGTTGCGCGGGGTGACGTAGACGCCGTTGCCGCCGGTCCCGGTGGCGAGCACGGCCACCACCCGCAGGGTGACCTTGCGGCCGTCGCCCAGCCAGACGCCGACGCGCTCGCCGACCGTCGTGGTCAGCCACTCCTCGTTGACGACGATGCCGCCGTCGTCGAGGTCCGCGAACCGGCCCGCCACCACCGGCATCGCGGACACGGCCGCCGCGTCCGCCGGGTCCACCGCCCTGGCCTCGGAGCCGACGAGCGCCACGCCCTCCTCCAGTACGGTCACGGAGGTGGAGCGCGAGACGCTGACCACCGCGCCGGGGATGCGCCGGGCCCGTTCGACGAACCGCGCGGGGATCGCCCCGCCGTCCGCCGTGGCGACGAAGTCACCGGTCGCCTGGGTACGCGCCTCTGCGGCCCCGGCCGCGTCGATGGTGGCCGTCGTGCCCATGAGTGACACGGCCAAGGCGACGGTGACGAGCACGGGAGCGGCGACGGCGGCCGTCCTGCGCAGCCCGGCACAGGCGTTCTCCCTGGTCAGCAGCCCTGCGGCGCCGGGCAGCCGGGCCGGAAGCCAGGTGAGCAGCCGGATGGCGGGGCGGACCAGCACGGGTGCGAACAGGGCGAACCCGACGATCAGCAGCATCGGCTGGGTGATGTACGTCTTGCGCTTGAGGAGCCCGCCGGGGTCCTGGACGAGCGCGACGGCCACCAGCACGGCCCCGGTCAGCAGGACGGCCGCGCCCAGCAGGATCCGGCTCAGCGGCATCGAGCCGCTGTCGACGGAGGATTCGCGCAGCGCCTCGACCGGCCCGGTCCGGCCGGCCCGGTGTGCGGCGGTGACCGCGCCGGCCAGGGCCACGGCGAGCCCGGTCCAGAACGCGGTGTGCAGCGGCCAGGCCTGGTCACCGATCGCGAACCAGCGGGGCGCCATCCCCTCGCCGGCCATCCAGGAGGCGAGCCGGGGCGCACCGGACAGGCCCAGCCGGCAGCCGGCGGCCGACGCGAGTACGCCGACGAGGACGGCTTCCGCGTACACCAGCCGGCGCACCTGGCCGGGAGTGGCGCCCGCCGTGCGCAGCAGGCCGAACTCGCGGCGGCGCTGGGCCACTCCGTACGAGAACGTCGAGGCGATCACGAAGACGCTGACGAAGGCGGTGATGCCCGCGGCCGTGCCGAGCAGGGCGTTGACCGAGACCAGGGCCTCGGCGTCCCGGTCCGGATCGGGGTCGGCCCGGCGCCGCTCGTCGCCGGTGAGGACCGCCATGCCGGAGCCCGTACCGGAGCCCTTGCCCGCTTCCTTCCGTACGGCCGCGCGTACCGCCGCCGGATCCGCGTGCACCACCACGGCGTCGATGTCCGGGGAGATCCTGGCGGCCTCCGCCTCGGTGAAGAACACGGCGGTCTCGAAGCCCGCGGGGTTGTGGGCGGGGCGAACCGTCCCGACCACCGTCCTGGTGCCGCTGCCCGCCGGGGTCGTGACGGTGATCCTGTCCCCCACCCCCGTCCTCGTCCCCGGGTTCGAGCCGTCCGCCGCCGTCACGACGACCTCGCCGGACGCGGCCGGGGCCCGTCCGGAGACGAGCCGGTAGGGGGCGGCGGCCGCGACCGGCCAGGGGTGGCCGACGGCCTGTTCGCCGTCACCGGCCGGGCGGGCGGGCCCGACGGCCACGGGGAACGTGCGGTCCAGCTCAGTACGGCCGAGGCGGGCGAGTTCCGCGGCGAGCTCCGCCGGGACCGGGCGGGGATCGGTGAGCGCCCGCGTACGGACGCCGATCGGGGTGTCCACCCGCAGCCGGTCCTCGCCCCTGACCAGTACGGGGGCCGCGGCGAACCGCTCCGGGCCCCGGTGCGGTGCGTCGAACGTCGCCGCGAGCGCCAGACCGGTGGTGGCGACGATCCCGACGCCGAGGGCCAGCGCGACGAAGGACCCGGCGAAGGTGACCCAGCGGTTCCGGATGCCCCGGAGCACGAGACTCAGCACGGGACCGCCGCCATCCCCGTCATGCGCGCGGCGATCTGCTCGGCGTCCGGCGCGTACAGCTCGCCCCGCACCCGGCCGTCGGCGAGGAACAGCACCCGGTCGGCGCGGGCGGCCGCGACCGGGTCGTGCGTCACCATGATCACGGTCTGTCCGTCGTCGACCATGGCGCGCATCATCGAGAGGACCTCCTGTCCGGTGGTGGAGTCGAGCGCTCCGGTGGGTTCGTCACCGAAGAGGACATCGGGCCGGGTGACCAGCGCGCGGGCCAGGGCGACCCGCTGCTGCTGGCCGCCGGACAGTTCCCCCGGCCGGTGCCCCGCCCTCTCGCGCAGCCCCACCCGCTCCAGCACGTCGAGGACTTCGGCCCGCCCGGGGCGGCGGCCGGCCAGCCGCAGCGGGAGCGCCACGTTCTGCTCCGCGGTGAGGGAGGGCAGCAGGTTGAACGCCTGGAAGACGAAGCCGATGCGGCTGCGGCGCAGCAGCGTCAGCCGCCGCTCGCTGAGCCCGGTCAGTTCGGTGTCACCGAGGAACACCTGGCCGCCGGTCGGCCGGTCGAGCCCGGCGGTGCACTGGAGCAAGGTTGATTTACCGGAGCCGGACGGGCCCATGACGGCGGTGAAGGTGCCGCGCGGGATGTCCAGGCTCACTCCGTCCAGCGCGGTCACCGCGCCGGATCTCCTGCCGTAGGACCGGGTGACCGAACGGAGTCGGACAGCTGCTTGATTCATGGGTAAGAGCCAACCGCCGTCGCGCTCCCGGCACATCGCAGCGAGGAGGAGTCCTGGTGGTGGAGGTAGCTCCACCACGAAGGTCGACACCGCTGGGTGGTCCGGGCTCCGGGGCGCGCCCTACCGTTCCCCCCATGTCCTCCTCCCCCGGCCTCCCGCAGGCACTGCGACAGCGCGGCTACGTACTCGGCGGCTGGCCCTGGCGGGCCGCGCTCTACCTGCTGACCAGCGTGCCCCTCGGTATCGCGACGCTCACCGCCCTGCTCCTGCTGGCGGTCGCGGGCGGTGCGCTCTCGGTGGTCCTGATCGGGATACCGCTGCTGCTGACCCTGGTGCTCGCGGGCATTCCGCTGGCCGCGCTGGAGCGGCGCAGGCTGCGGCTGCTCGACCCACGGCCGCTGCCCCCGGCACACCGCGAACCGGACGGCACCGGGCTGTCGTCCTGGCTGCGCACCCGCCTCCAGGAGCGGTCCACCTGGCGCGAGTTGGGGTACGCGCTGCTGTTCGCCCTGGTGCTGTGGCCGCTGGAGGCGCTGGCCGTGGGGACGGCCCTCACGGTCTGCGGCGGGCTGATCGCGGCGCCCGCGGTGCTGGCGGCGAGCGGCGGCGAGGAGGTCCGGGTGCTCAAGATCTGGCTCGCCCACTCCTATCCGCCCGCCTTCGCGGCGTTGCTCGCCGGGGTGGTCCTGCTGCCGGTGTTCGCGTATCCGCTGGGGCTGCTGGCGGCCGGCCGGGCGGTGCTGACCCGGCAGCTGCTCGCCCCGCCGGACGCCGGACTCGATTCCAGGCTGCGGGAGTTGGGGCGGTCCCGGATGCGGTTGGTGGACGCCTTCGAGGCGGAGCGCCGCCGGATCGAACGCGATCTGCACGACGGCGCCCAGCAGCGACTCGTCGCTCTGTCCATGACGCTCGGCCTGGCCCGGCTGGAGAACCCGGCGCAGCCGCTGGCCGGACTGCTCGCCAAGGCCCATGACGAGGCCGGGGACGCCCTGGTGGAGATCAGGGAGCTGATCCAGGGCATCCACCCCCGGGTCCTCACGGACCGGGGGCTGCGGGCCGCCGTGGAGGACGTCGCGGACCGCTCCGTGGTGCCGGTGGACGTGGACCTCGACCTGCCGGACCGGCTGCCCGAAGCGGTCGAGACCGGCGTCTACTTCGCGGTCTGCGAGGCGCTCGCCAATGTCGCCAAGCACAGCGGGGCGGGACGGGCCCTGGTGACCGGCCGCACCGAGCGGGGACGGCTGGTGGTGGAGGTCTCGGACGACGGCGTGGGCGGGGCGGTGACCAGCGGCGGAACGGGACTTGAGGGGGTGGCAGACCGTCTCTCGGTGCTGGGCGGCCACCTGCTAGTGTCCAGTCCCCCCGGCGGGCCCACGGTGTTCCGGCTGGAGGTTCCCGCCCCGTCCACGCCGTCGCCCAGGAGGACCTGACCGTGCGGATCGTACTGGCCGAGGACAGCGTGCTCCTGCGGGAGGGACTGGTCGGCCTGCTGGAGCGGTTCGGGCACCGCGTGGTGGCGGGAGCCGGAACGGCCGACGAGCTGATCGCGGCCGTCACCGAGCACCGCCCGGACATCGTCGTGACCGATGTCCGGATGCCTCCGGGCTTCTCCGACGAGGGGCTGCGCGCCGCGGTCGAACTGCGCACCCTCCAGCCGGACCTGCCCGTTCTCGTACTCAGCCAGTACGTCCAGCGCGCCTACGCGGAGGATCTGCTCGACTCGGCGGACGGCCGGGGCGTCGGCTATCTGCTCAAGGAACGGATCGGCCACGTCGAGGAGTTCATCGACGCCCTGCACCGGGTCGGCGCCGGGGACACGGTGGTGGACCCCGAGGTGGTCCGCCAGCTGATCCGGCACCGCCGGGACCCGCTGTCGCGGCTGACCGCCCGCGAGCAGGAGGTGCTGGCCCTGATGGCGGAGGGCAGGTCGAACGCGTCGATCGCCGAGGCGATGACGGTCAGCGAGGGCACGGTCAGCAAGCACTTCGGCAGCATCCTCGGCAAGCTCGACCTGTCGCTGGACGACACCACGAACCGCCGGGTGCTGGCGGTACTGGCGTACCTGCGCGGTTAGCGGCTGTTCTACGGAGTCGCGGCGCCGGTTACGGAGTCGCGGCGCCGGTTACGGTGCCGGCCCCCGACTGGGTTACGGTCCCGGCCCCCGACCCGGTTACGGTCCCGGCCCCCGGCCCGGTCCCGGACAGCGCCTGCCGGGCGAACGCCACCACATGGCTGCGCAGGTCCAGCCCTGCCGTTTCCGCGCCCGTGCCGATGATCAGCCGGGTGAGCTGCGGCACCGCGTTCGGCCAGGCGGCGAGCCCGATCAGGCTCAGCAGACAGGCCGCGACCTCCGGCGACGCCTCGGTCCCGAAACTCTCGGCCAGGACGGCGATCTTCTCCTCGTAGCGGCTGCGGCGACGCTCCTCGTTGGGCAGCACCCCGTCGCGGTAGTGCAGCCCCTCCCAGAAGAAGAGCCTGACCAGGACCGGGTTGTCCCGGTGGAAGTCGTACACCCGCCCCACGTACTCCGCGGGGTCGTCGCCGCTCCTGAGCGGGACGGCCTCGGCCAGTTCGTCGAGCGCGCGCCCCACCACGGCGTCGAACAGCTTCTGCTTGTTGCCGAAGTAGCCGTAGATCCGCTCCTTGTTCACGCCGGCCAGCTCCGCGATCCGGTCGACGCGGGCTCCGGCGATGCCGTGGGCCGCGAATTCCTCCTTCGCCGCAGCGAGGAGCCGTTCCTTGGTGGGGGGCGCGTCCGAGGTCATGGCACCAGCGTAGAACGAGTTCCCCGAGGGACCAACCAACTGGATGGTTGACATCCAACCAGTTGGTTGGTTCAGTGGAGCCCGCCACCGGGGGCAGCGGCAGAGCCCCGGCCGCACCGCCCGACACCCCGACCACGGAAGGACCACCGATGCCCACCGCCACCTCCACCACTCCCACCGCCACCCCCACCACCTCGGCGCAGCTCGTCCCGCCGCCCTCCGTACACATGCGGGCCCTGCTCACCTGGCTGGCCGTCTTCACCGCTCTCACCGTCGCCCAGCCGGCGATCGGCCCCTACGTCGCGGGCTTCCCGATGCTCCTGCGCACGCTGGTCATCACCGGCATCGTCGTACCGACCGTGGTCTACGCCCTGGTGCCGAACCTCCTGAAGGTCCGTACCGCGGCGCTGCGCCGGCTTCGTTGAGGGCGCTCGGCGCCGATCCGCCGTCGTGCCTCACACGGCGGACGGGGCGGCGTATCCGTACACCGCCGAATCCCCCAGCTCCTCCTCGATCCGGATGAGCTGGTTGTACTTGGCCGTGCGGTCGGAGCGGGACAGGGACCCGGTCTTGATCTGCCCGCACCCCGTGGCGACGGCCAGATCCGCGATGGTCGTGTCCTCCGTCTCGCCGGAGCGGTGGGAGATGACCGCCGCCCACCCGGCCCGCCGCGCGGCGTCCACCGTCCCGAGCGCCTCGCTCAGCGTCCCGATCTGGTTGACCTTGACCAGGACCGCGTTCCCCACCCCGGTACGAATCCCCTCCCGCACCAGCGCCTCGTTGGTGCAGAACACGTCGTCCCCGGTCAGCTGGCACCTGGCCCCGACCCGCGCCGTCAGCTCGCGCCACCCGTCGAGGTCGTCCTCCGCCATCGGGTCCTCCACCGAGACGATCGGGTACGCGTCGATCAACTCGGCGAAATAGTCGACCTGTTCCGCGGACGTACGCCGGACGCCCTCACCCGCGTACACGTAGGCACCGTTCCGGTAGAACTCCGACGAGGCGGGGTCCATGACGAGGCCGATGTCCGCGCCTGGCCGGTATCCGGCCCGCTCGATCGCCGCCATGACGAAGTCGAGCGCCTCCTCGGCCGTGCGCAGCGCGGGCGCGAAGCCGCCCTCGTCACCGACGCCCGTGGAGTGACCTGCCGCCAGCAGGTCACGGCGGAGCGTGTGGAAGACCTCGGAACCCATCCGGACGGCCTCCGCGAACGAGCCCGCACCCACCGGCGCGATCATGAACTCCTGGAAGTCCAGCGGGTTGTCGGCGTGGGCACCGCCGTTGACGATGTTCATCATCGGCACCGGCAGCACACCGGCACCGGCCCCGCCGAGGTAGCGGTACAGCGGCTGCCGGTGCGAGACGGCGGCGGCCTTCGCGGTGGCGAGGGAGACCCCGAGCAGGGCGTTGGCGCCGAGCCGCGCCTTGGCGGGCGTGCCGTCGAGCGCGACGAGCGCGGCGTCGAGGCCGGCCTGGTCATCGGCGTCGCGCCCGGCGACCGCGTCCGCGATCTCGCCCTTCACATGAGCCACGGCCCGGTCGACACCCTTGCCGTGCCAGCGCGCGGGGTCACCGTCGCGCAGTTCCACCGCCTCGCGGGCTCCGGTGGAGGCACCGGAGGGGACGGCGGCGCGGCCCAGGGATCCGTCGGCGAGGACGACATCGACCTCGACGGTGGGGTTGCCTCGGCTGTCGAGGACGGCGCGGGCGGTGACGTCACGGATGGCGGTCGGCTCAACTGTGCGTACGGGCATGGGAGTTCCTTCCCTTGTCGCCTGCCGGGCCCCGGCTGCGACGACGCTGGCGCTCGGCCCGACATCTGAAAACTGTACAGCATTGCTGTTCAGTCATGCTGTTCAGCTGAGCTGCCCAGTCATGCTGTGCAGCACAGCTGCGCAGCTCCGCTGTTCAGTTATGCTGCGCGACGGCGTTTCCGGGTTAAAGTGCCCTATGCCGACCCCGGAAGCCGCCACCGTCGCCACCGAACTGCGCACCGCGATGGGCAAGCTCAGCCGACGTGTGAAGCGCGAGGACCTGATCCCGGTCGGGCAGATCGCCGTGCTCGGCGTCCTGGACCGCGACGGCGCCATGACCACCAGCGACCTCGCGTCCGACCAGCGCGTGCGCCCGCAGTCGATGGCCCGCGCGGTCGGCCTCCTCCTCGATCAGGGCCTGGTCACCCGCAGGTCCCACCCGACGGACGGACGCAAGTCCCTGGTCGAACTGTCGGACGCCGGCCGGGCCGCACTGGAAGCGGAGCGTGGTCGCAGGGCCGGCTGGCTGGCCCTGGCCATCGAGGCCGAACTATCGGACGAGGAACGCAGGTTGCTCGCGCGCAGCGCGGCCCTGATGGAACGACTGGCCGCCCGCCAGGGCCTGCCCGGAACGTCATGAGCGCGCCCGGTCACGACGGCGGTGACGGCTCCGGTGCCGGTACGGGCGTGACCGTGGACGACGGCGTCGAGTTCCCGGTCCCGGCGGACGGCGAGGTCTGGGCGGTCGGCGCGGTCGTCCTCGACCCGGACGGCAAGGCCTTCGCCCAGCGGCGCGGCCCCCACCGACGACTGTTCCCCGACTGCTGGGACATCGTCGGCGGCCACGTGGAGGCCGGCGAATCGCTGCTGGACGCCCTCGGCCGCGAGGTCGAGGAGGAGACCGGCTGGCGCCTGCGCCGGGTCCGCCGCCTCTTCGGGATCACCACCTGGACCGGCGACGACGGGGCCGGTACGCGGCACGAGGCCGACTATCTCGTCGAGGTCGACGGCGATCTGCGCCGCCCCGCCCTGGAGTGGGCCAAGCACACCGCCTACGACTGGTTCGGCCCCGGCGACCTCCCCCGCCTGAAGGAGAACCGCGCCCCCGGCGAATACCTCATCCACGACCTGATCGCGAAGGCCCTGCGGGATCACCCGGCCGAGTCCTGAGCCGCCCCCGACTCCGCGTCTTTGGCCGCGGTCGGGTCCGGGTCCGCCGCCGCGCCCGGGACCCCGTACACGGAGGCCGGTTCCGCCGCCAGTTCCGCGCCGGGCCGGTGGAGGAGCGCATGCACGCGGTGACGACGCGGGCCCAGGCGGACTCCGGGACCGGGGCGGGCCGCCCAACTGGTGGGCCCGGGCGCCGGGGTGGAGGTCCAAGCTCTCCGCCAGACGACCGGAGGGACCTTGAGCCTGCCTCTCGGATCCGCCTGTGAGATCGTCGTGCCCATGATCGAATCCTGGGTCACTGATGACGGCAGTGCTGTGCAAGTGGTACTGGAGACCCTCCGGGCAAGAATTGGCGAAGGGCAGCTTGAAACATGGCTGACCAGTTCGTCCGGCCGCAAGTTGGCCTTCGTGACCAACGCCGAGCGCGCGATGGTGGTGCTGATGAACGGTGACGATGACGCCGGCGAGCATGCAGTCGACCCCGGAGCCGAGGGATCGAGCGACGGTTTCGTTCTGTCCAATGGCCAGGACGACGAATACCCGGACGTGGACACCGTGCCGCTTGAAGAGGCGTTCAGGATCGTCGACCACATCGTCAGCAGTGGGTCTTGGCCCGCCGACGCGCGCTGGACGGTCGAGCGTTGACCGAGCCGGCTATTGCCGGATCCGGATGGGGACGGCGGCAAAGTGGAGTGCGGCCTGATGCGCAATGGCGAGCTTGTCCGTTCGCATCGCCGGGCCGCGCCACTGCTTCAGCCGGTTGACGGATCGCTCGACAGCATTGCGCCGCTTGCATATCTCAGCATCGAAACCAGGCGGGCGGAACGCCCCGGCGAACCGGTTCGCCGGGGCCGACAACAGGCGTTCGACACCTTCGAGGAACGGGCCTTCGAACAACGGGCCTTCGAACAACGGGCCTTCAGCTGATCAGCTCATTCGCGGAACGTCTGGTCCGCCACAGGTACCCGGTTCCGGCCAGCGTCACGATGAAGGTCAGGGCGACGACCGACCAGCGCAGCGCCGAGTCCGCGCTGCTTCCGTCGTCGGCGAGGACGAAGACGTACCAGCCGACCTTGATGACGAGGGGGACGATGAAGGCCAGGGCCACCCCGGTCCACTTCTCCGCCACGGTCCAGTAGCGGGCGCGGAAGATGATCACGACGCCGCTGACCAGGCCCGCGATGGCTATCCAGTTCAGGACCGTGCTCCGCGCCAGGTAGGGCAGAACGGTGCTGACCAGCAGGAGAACCAGGGGCAGCCACACCGGAGAACGGCGGCGGCCCGGCTTCCGCGCCTTCGCGCCCGCACTGTCGCCCAGCTCCTGGAACGCCGTCGCGGCGATCGCGCGGGGGTCACCCATCTCGTCCAGGATCTCGCGGGTGCTGCCGGGCCGTTCGGCGAGCGCGACCTCGATGTGTTCGCCGAGGTCGGCGATGAGTTCCTGGCGGGCGGCCGGCGGCAGCATCGACGTCTCACGCTCGACCGCCGCGAGGTAGTCCCGCACGAGCGTTTCATCGGTCTTCAAGAGTGTGCCCTTCCAGGTGCGCGCCGAGCTCCTTGCCCGGCGTGAGGAGTCGGTCGACGGCGCCACGGAAGCCGGGCCAGATCGCGGTGAACTCCGCGAGCGCGGCCCGGCCGGACCCGGACAGTTCGTAATACCGTCGCGGCGGACCGGACGTCGACTCTCGCCAGGTGGTGACGACCAGCTCGTCCCGCCGCAACCGCGACAGCAGGGGATACACGGTGCCCTGGCCGGTCGCCAGGGCACCGGTCGCCTGAAGCTCTCGGAGCAGCTCGACGCCGTACTTCGGCTCGTCCCGCATCAGCGCGAGAACGCAGTACTCCAGTACTCCCTTGAGCAACTGGCTCTCGGCATTGCCCGAGGCCTGGCGCCTTGCCTCACCTGGTTCCATGCATGGCAATGTACCAGGCGAAGCACCTCACCTGTCCGGTCCTCGGCCCCCTCTCCGCCGACCCTTCACACCTTCCGCACTCCCCGCGGAACCCGGTGGCCGGCCTACCGGTCGAGGCGGGCCGACGGGATCACGGAGGGGGAGGCAACAGGTTCACGCGTGGACCGGAGCCCGGAGCCCGGAGCCCGGCGGCCTGCGGTCTGCGGTCTGCGGTCTGCGGCCTGCGGCCTGCGGTCTGCGGCCTGCGGTCATCGGCCATCGGCCATCGGTCATCGGCCATCGGTCATCGGTCATCGGTCAGGCGATACCACCATTGGCGAACAGGACCTGGCCGTTGACCCACCGCCCGTCGGGGCCGGCCAGGAAGGCGACGGTGCTCGCGATGTCCTCGCTCGTGCCGAGCCGGTCCAGTGGGGAGGCGGCGGCGATCCGCTCGACCAGCTCGGGGCTCTTGCCCTCCAGGAAGAGCGGGGTGGCTGTCGGCCCGGGAGCCACGGCGTTGACGGTGACGTCCCGGCCGCGCAGTTCGCGGGCGAGGATCAGGGTCATCGCCTCGACCGCCCCCTTGCTCGCCGCGTAGGCGGCGTACGTGGACTGCTGGAGCCTGGTGACCGAGGTCGAGAAGTTGATCAGCGCTCCGCCGGGGCGCAGCCGCCGGGCGGCGAGCTGCGATACGACGAACGTGCCGCGCACGTTGACCCGGTGCATCCGGTCGAAGGCGTCGAGGTCCATCTCGACCACCGGCGCGAGCAGCATGATCCCGGCGGTGTTGACCACCACGTCCACCGCGCCGAAGCGCTCCTCCGCGGTGTCGAACAGGGCCGCCATCTCCGTCTCGTCCGCAATGTCGCCCGGGGCGGCAACGGCCAGTCCGCCGGCCTCCTGGATCGAGGCCACCACCTTCCCGGCGCGCTCCGGGCCACCGGAGTAGTGCACGACGACCGCCATGCCCCGCGCGGCCAGCGCAGCAGCGACGGCGCCGCCGATCCCGCCAGATCCCCCGGTCACGATCGCCACACGGGTGGCGGACTCCTCAACGGTGGCCATAGCGACCTCCCTCTCGTCTTTGTGGACAGTGAGTACACTACCCACATATGGACTCATCGTCCATATGTATATGGTCGGTGAGTCCATATAATCCCGCCCAGGGTCGCGCCCACCGGGTCGGCCACGCCGGACTAGGAGCAGTCACATGGAGCGATCAGAGGCCGAGCGGGCCGACCCGCTCAAGCCGGGGCGCGGACGCCGCCGGGCGGAGGACGTCCGCCGCGCGACGCTGACCGCGGCAGCCGAGCTACTGCTCGCCGAGGGCGTCCACGCCCTGACCTTCTCGAAGGTCGCCGCACACGCGGGCGTCAGCAAGATGACCCTCTACAAGTGGTGGCCCTCCCCCGGCGCCCTGGCCTTCGACGCCTACTTCAACACCTTCAAGGAGACCCTCGCCTTCCCCGACACCGGCGACATCGGGCGGGACCTGACCACGCAGTTGCACAGCTTCGTCGATCTCCTGAACCGCAACGGCCCCGTCATCGCCGGGATCATCGGAGCCGCCCAGGGCGACGCCGGCCTGGCGGAGGCGCTCTCTACCCACTACGTCATTCAGCGGCGCGCCCTCGCCGTCGAACGGCTCACCCGCGCACAGCAGGTGGGCCAGATCCGTGCGGAGGCCGACCTGGAGACGATCGTCGACCAGCTGTGGGGCGCCGTCTACCACCGGCTGCTGATGCCCGCGCAACCACTGAGCAGAGAGTTCGCGGACCGGCTGATCGCCAACCTCCTCCAGGGCGTCGCCCCGAACGCGGCGGACCCGGCGACCTGACGCGTGGGCCCGGCGACCTGATGAGCGGAGCCGGGAATCGCCGCCGCGGAGCCTCAACGAGCCATCCCGCCAGCGCGTTTCTCCATCGATATATTTTTGAGGCGGATCGGCATCGAGCAGCACCTCGTGAGAACCGGCGCTGCCGTGCCGTGCGTCGTGAGCTACGGCGCCATCAAGTCGCCTACGAGGGGGAGGGCCCGTGGAGCACAAGAGGGAAGCGCTGGCCGAGCGCATCGCCGAGCGCAGAAGCGGAGTTGGCGACCCGCGGGCGTTGGTGGGTGAGATGCGGCGTTCGCTCCTTCTGGTGCCGGTGGCCGATGAGCGGCTGTGGTCGGTGCGGATGGGTGGGGTGCGGTGGATCTGCGGGTTCACCGATGAGACCGCGCTGGCCCGGTTCGCCCTGCACCACGGTCCGGGGGACCAGCCGATGGATTACGCGGCGCTGTTGGGTGCGCGCATCGTGGATGAGATCGTGCCCGCGCTGGGTGAGCCCGCGGGCCTCGCCGTCGACATCGCGACCGAGGACGGGTCGATGTTCTTCCCGCCGGTCTCCGGCATCGTTCCGGAGGCGGTCGCCGTGGATGCTGGTGAGGGTGAAGAGGCACCCGCACCTTCGACCTCGACCCGTCGGGCCGCCTCACCGCCGCCACCACCCCCGACGGAACCCGCTGGCGCTACCACTACGACCCACTCGGCCGCCGCACCGCGAAACAACGCCTCACGGCCGACGGCGAGAACGTTGCCGAGGAGACCCGGTTCACCTGGGACGGCCTGAACCTCTGCGAACAGACCACCCACCACCCGGACACCCCGAACACGGTCGCCCTCACCTGGGACCACCGCGGCCACACCCCCCTGGCCCAGACCGAACGCATCCTCACCCCCGACGACGACCAGACCGAGATCGACCGCCGCTTCTTCGCCATCGCCACCGACCTCATCGGCACCCCCACCGAACTCATCGACGAGTCCGGCGACATCGCCTGGCGCACCCGCACCACCCTCTGGGGCACCACCGCCTGGTCCCGCAACAGCGGCACATACCCCTCCCAAGTGGACGGACCCGCTCGGCCTGTCCCCGTACTCGGAGGAGAAGGTTCCGGTCTACCGGGGGACGGAGTCCCGGCAGCTGTGCAGCAGGGGTCTGCGGACGCTGCTGACACCGTCCAGATCAATCGGAACATCGACGCCACCGAGTCCACCGAGCTCGACTCCGTGGCCACCACGGGCAAGTTCGGGACAGGCGACGGTGCGATGGAGGGGAAGTGGTTCGCGACCGAGGGCAGCTCACGCGGATCGCTGGGGCGAGCTGTTGAATCGTGGCCAGGGCCTGACCATCACGACTCACGTGCCCAGGTCGTTGGCGGACCAGCTGCATTTCCATCCAGGTAGGTTGGACGGCGTCGGCCCTGGCTACTACGCCGATGGCGGTCAACTCGCCCAAATCAATGGGCAGATGAGTGGAATCGAGTTGTGGCCGTAATGAACCAGATCGAGAATCCGGTTGCCAGTGCCGTGGTCCACTGGCGGACCGCCGAGCAGGGTGGCCGGCTGTCCGGGCCTCCGACCGTGCCGGTCTACATGGCCACGGCCGTGTTCGTCCTGGGTGACGACAGCGAGGTGCAGCCCGGCTGGCCGGCGTCAGCGGAGCAACTGAGCATCCTGCTCCAGAAGACCGGCGAACGCGATGACGGCCGATGGGAATGCATGGTCGGCTTCCTCGTCCCGGAGCTGGCGCGCCCGCATGTGCATGCGGGAGCCGAACTGATTGTGCTGGAAGGCCCACGCGCGGTTGCCACCGCACAGGTCAGTGCCGTGCTCGCCTCGCCGGAGGACCAGTAGGCCGATGCCCGAGTCAGGCTGCTGCGACTGCTGTCGGCATTTGGATGACGACGCTACTGGTGAACTCCAGATCTATTCGATAGAGGAGAAGAGTGCCGGGACCGCGACGTGCGCTGTTCGCTGCATAGGCGGCATAGTGCGCACCGGCCGACCGTTCAGGCTTCGCCTGACCCATGACACAACAGGGGGTCCGGTACTCCTGAGCCTCGACTGGATCAATTGCTATGGAAAGGTCACGGACTCCCTCTATCCGTCCTACAGCGCCTTGGTCCAGCTCTCGGGAGACGGCGTGAGTCTCCTGACGAGAGGCCTGATCCTTTCCTCTTCCGCGAATGATGAGTCATGAACAAGATGTCCGCGGACCGCCCTCCGATGCGCCGGATCGCGCTCCGCCTACTATCCGGCCGGCCGTTGCGGACCCGGTGGCGTCGGCTTCCGGCCGAGACTCGGGTCACCCGTCTCGTCCGGGCGGTCCTCACCCTGCACCTCAACACCTCAACACCCCAAGCCGAGGCCGGAAAAGGCTCAGCGCCCCTTCGCGCGTGGGATGCGCATGAAAAAGCCCCAGGTCACGGCGAGTGAGTCCTGGGGCTGATCCGAGCCGCCTTCGGGATTCGAACCCGAGACCTACGCATTACGAGTGCGTTGCTCTGGCCAACTGAGCTAAGGCGGCACGCGCTGCCACACCATGGTGCGATCAGCAGCGGGCCCAAGTCTACACAGTTTCCGAGGGTGCTCCGTACCGCCCTGGCGCCGGGGCATAGGCGCAGGTCAGCGTTGTGGTGGGTGGGGTCAGGAGCAGGTCTTGCCGTCGCTCGGCGGGGTGCCCTCCAGGAGGTAGGTGTTGATCGCCGTGTCGATGCAGTCGCTGCCGCGGCCGTACGCCGTGTGGCCGTCGCCCTCGTAGGTGAGGAGGGTCCCGGAGCTGAGCTGGCCGGCCAGGGACTTCGCCCACTTGTACGGGGTCGCCGGGTCCCGGGTGGTGCCGACCACCACGATCGGGGCCGCGCCCTCGGCCTTGATGCGGTGCGGGGCGCCGGTGGCGCGGACCGGCCAGTACGCGCAGTTCAGGGAGGCCCAGGCGAAGCCCTTGCCGAAGACCGGGGAGGCCTTCTCGAAGGTGGGGAGCGACTGGGTGACCGCCTCTGAGGTGGTGAAGGCGGGCGGGAGGTCGATGCAGTTCACGGCCGCGTTGGCGTACATCAGGTTCGCGTACCTGCCGTTGGGCTCGCGCTCGTAGTAGCTGTCCGCCAGCGAGAGCAGGCCGGAGCCGTCGCCCTTCTCGGCGGCCGTGAGCGCGTCACGGAGCTGGGGCCAGGCCGCCTCGTCGTACATGGCGGCGATGACCCCCGTGGTGGCCAGGGACTCCCCGAGCTTGCGCGAGTCACCCGTGGCGATCGGCTTGGCGTCGAGGCCGGCGAACAGCTGCTTCAGCCTGTCCGCGGCGTCGGAGGCGGACGTGGTGCCGAGCGGGCAGCCCGACTTCTTCACGCAGTCACCGGCGAAGGACTGAAACGCCGTCTCGAACCCCGCCGTCTGGTCGCGGTTCATCTCGACCGAGGGGAGCGACGGGTCCATCGCACCGTCGAGGACGAGCCTGCCCGCCCGCGCCGGGAAGAGTTCCGCGTACGTCGCGCCCAGAAAGGTGCCGTACGAGGCCCCGACGTAGTTCAGCCGGTCGTCACCGAGCAGCGCCCGCAGGACATCCATGTCACGCGCCGTCTCCACCGTGGAGACGTGCGGCAGGATCTCCGCCGATCGCTGCTCGCACCCCGTGGCGAACTTCTTGAACGCACCGCTCAGGGCGGTGACCTCCCCGGCGTCGTCCGGCGTCTGGTCGACCTGCGTGTAGGCGTCCATCTGCGGACCGGTGAGGCAGGTGACGGGTTCGCTGCGCGCCACCCCGCGGGGGTCGATGGCCACCATGTCGTACCGGGCCCGCACCTGGGCGGGGTAGCCGACCGCGGCGTAGCCCTGGAGGTACTCGATGGCCGATCCGCCGGGCCCGCCCGGATTCACCAGCAGCGATCCGATCCGCTTGCCGGGGCCGGTGGCCTTCTTGCGGGAGACCGCCAGCTTGATCTCACCGGCGTCCGGCTTCGCGTAGTCGAGCGGCGCCTTCATCGTCGTGCACTGGAATCCGGTGACACCGCAGTCCCGCCAGCTCAGGTGCTGTGCGTAGTACGTCTTCAGCGCGGCCGGGACGGGGGAGGCGGTGGCCGCAGGTCCGGATGACGAGGCGCCCGTCGTCGAACTTCCGCTGCTGCAGCCGGAGATGAGGAGGCCGGCAGTGCCGAGCGCGATGGCGAGGGTGCGGAGCGGGCGCCTGGTGTCCATGTCCGGAGCGTAGCCGCCGGGTGACGACTCGCCCGATTCCCGCCTCATACGGGTGATTCGGCGTGCCTCGACCGCCACGACTGCCCTGACTGCCCTGACTGCCTCGACTGCCTCGCCTGCCGGGTCAGCCGCCGGGCCGTAGTGGTCAGCCCGCCCGCAGCGCCATCGTCATGGCCTCCACCGCGAGCAGCGGGGCAACGTTGCGGTCCAGCGCCCGGCGGCAGGCGGTCACCGCCTCGATCCGGCGCAGGGTCCGCTCGGGCGTGGACGAGCGGACGATGCGGTCGAGGGAGTCCTGCGCGTCGGTATTGGCGATGGCGATCCGCGAGCCCAGCTGGAGGGCGAGCACATCACGGTAGAAGCCGGTCAGCTCGGTGAGCGCCAGATCGAGGCTGTCGCGCTGCGTACGGGTCCTGCGGCGCTTCTGCTTGTCCTCCAGGTCCTTCATCACCCCGGCGGTGCCGCGCGGCATCCGGCCTCCGGCGGACGCGCCCAGCGCGGCCTTCATGTCCTCCGTCTCCTTGACGTCCACGTCCTCCGCGACCTGCTTCGCGTCGTCGGTGGCGGTGTCGATCAGCTCCTGCGCGGCCTTGAGGCAGCCGCCGATGTCCTCGACGCGCAGCGGCAGCTTGAGGACCGCCGCGCGGCGGGACCGCGCCCGCTCGTCCGTGGCGAGGCGGCGGGCCCTTCCGATGTGGCCCTGCGTGGCACGGGCGGCGGAGGCGGCCCGCTCCGGGTCGATACCGTCCCGCCGGATCAGGACATCGGCGACCGCGTCGACCGACGGGGTGCGCAGCGTGAGGTGGCGGCAGCGGGAGCGGATCGTGGGCAGCACGTCTTCGAGCGAGGGCGCGCAGAGCAGCCACACGGTGCGCGGTGCGGGCTCCTCGATCGCCTTCAGCAGGACGTTGCCCGCGCCTTCCGTGAGGCGGTCGGCGTCCTCCATGACGATGACCTGCCAGCGCCCGACGGCCGGTGAGAGCTGGGCGCGGCGGACCAGCTCCCGGGTCTCCTTCACGCCGATGGAGAGCAGGTCGGTGCGGATCACGTCGACATCGGCGTGCGTACCGATGAGGCTGGTGTGGCAGTTGTCGCAGAAACCGCAGCCCGGTGCCCCGCCCAGCGCGCGGTCCGGACTGGTGCACTGCAGAGCCGCCGCGAAGGCCCTGGCGGCGGTGGCCCGTCCGGAGCCGGGCGGGCCGGTGAACAGCCACGCGTGGGTCATCCTCGAGCCGGGCGGCACCGGCTCTCCGGCCGAGATGGCGGAGACCAGCACGTCGGCGTCCCTGGCGGCGGCGCCGAGCTGCTCCTGCACCCGGTCCTGGCCGACCAGGTCGTCCCATACGGACATGGGTCCCGCCCTTCCGGTGGTGGTCGTGGCTCTCGCTGATCAGCGGCCGGACGCGGTGCGCGTCAGGCGTCGATCCGGCTTCCCATTGTGAGGGACGGGTCTGACAATCCCGGGACGGAAGAGCCCCGGAAGCACGGAAGCCCCGGATATCCGGGGCTTCCGCACGTACCGGGGCACGTACCGGGGCACGTACCGGGGCACGTACCGGCGGTCACGTACCAGCGGTCACGTTCCGATCAGCGGCGCGGGCGACGGCCGCGGCCCCGGGAGTCGGGGCCCTCGTCGTCGTGGTCGCCGAGCAGTTCGTCCGCCAGCGTCGGCAGATCGTCCAGTGGGGTCTCCTCCGCCCAGTCCGGGCGGGGCCGCCGGGACGCCCGGCCGGAGCGCTCCCGCTCGTCCGGGGCCGGCTGCTGGGGCGCGTTCGGGTCGGTGATCTGCGGGAGCTCGCGGGTGCGCTCGTTCTCGCGCTCCGGTACGGAGCCCCCCGGGTGCTCGTCCCGGAAGATGCCCCTCGGTACCCGGTCGGCCGGGTCGGCGTCCCGGGCGGACCCGCGGCCCGTGTCCCGTACCGGCGGAAGGACCGCCGTGTCGTCCGCCGAGCCTGCCGCGTCCCGGCCGCCGGAGCGCTCGTCCGGGTCGGTGAACTTCGGGATCATCGTCGTCTCGGCCTCGTCGGAGGGCCAGGTGTCTGACGAGGAACGGGAGGAGGAACGGGAGGATCCGGACGACGGATCCACCGGGGAGGGAACCGGCTGGGTGATCTCGTTCGGGTTGACGATCGGAGTCGGCACCGTCAGCTCGTTGTCCGGAACGGACGGCTCGGACGACCGAGACGGCCCGGACGACCGGGACTCCCGACGCTCCTGGGACTCCCGACGCTCCTGGGAAGCCCGCGCGGCCGACTCCGCCTGGGCAGCCGCCTCTGCGGCGTCCGCCTCCGCAGCGGCGGCCTCCGCACGCGCGGTCTCTGCCGCGGCGGCCGACTCGGCCTCGGCCTGACGGCGTGCCGCCTCGGCCCTCAGGAGCGACTCCTCGGCCTTGCGCTGCTTCTCAAGACGGAGCGCCTCGGCCTCCTTGCGCAGCCGCGCCTCTTCCTCGGCCTGCCGGCGCAGTCGGGCCTGCTCGGCCTCGCGGGCCGCTTCCTCGGCCTCCTGCCGCTTGCGCTCCTCCTCCGCGATCCGGCGGGCCTCCTCGGCGCGCTGCCGGGCCTCCTCGGCCTGGCGCTCCGCCTCGCGGCGGCGGGCTTCCTCCAGCTCCTGCCGCTTGCGCTCCTCCTCCTCGGCGCGGAGCCGGGCGAGCTGCTCCTGCCGCTCACGCTCCAGGCGCTCCTCCTCGGCCTTGCGCGCGGCCTCTTCCTCCGCGAGGCGCCTGGCCTCTTCCTCGGCAGCCTTGCGCGCCTCCTCCAGGGCCTTGATCTCGGCCTCGGAGAGCGGAAGGAGCTGGTCGAGCCGGTGCCGTACGACGGTGGTGATCGACTCCGGGTCCTGGCCGGCGTCCACCACCAGGTAGCGCGTCGGGTCGGCCGCGGCCAGCGTCAGGAAGCCGGACCGCACCCGGGAGTGGAACTCGGGCGGCTCGGACTCCAGCCGGTCGGGCGCCTCGGTGAACCGTTCGCGCGCGGTCTCCGGATCGACGTCCAGGAGCACCGTCAGATGCGGTACGAGCCCGCTCGTCGCCCAGCGCGAGATCCGGGCGATCTCGGTCGGCGCGAGATCGCGGCCCGCGCCCTGGTAGGCGACCGACGAGTCGATGTAGCGGTCGGAGATGACGATCGCGCCGCGCTCAAGAGCCGGGCGCACGACGGAGTCGACGTGCTCGGCGCGGTCGGCGGCGTAGAGCAGGGCCTCCGCGCGGTTGGAGAGTCCGGCCGAGGACACGTCGAGCAGGATCGACCGCAGCCGCTTGCCGACGGGGGTGGCGCCGGGCTCCCGGGTGACGACGACCTCGTGGCCCTTGGCCCGGATCCACTCGGCGAGCGCCTCGACCTGGGTGGACTTGCCGGCGCCGTCGCCGCCCTCCAGGGCGAGGAAGAAGCCGGTCGTGGCGGGGGCGACGGCCGGTTCGCCGCCGCGCAGCGCCTCGCGCAGATCGCGGCGCAGCGGCACTCCGGAACGGTCGTCCGTCTTCGCCAGCACAACCGCGGCGACCGGCAGCAGCAGGGCGCCGATCAGCATCAGGGTGAAGGCGGCGCCGCCGTGCGCGAAGACGAAGTCCCCGGCTGTCAGCCGGTGCGTGCCTATGGCGGCGGCGACCAGCGGACCGCCGACCGCGCCGAGCGCGATCAGGACCCGGACGACGGCCTGGAGGTGTTCGGTGGTCCGGACCCGGCGGGGTTCCTCGGTCTCCTGGTCGACGAGGACATGGCCGGTGTTCGCGGCGACGCCCGCCGCGTATCCGGCGAGCACGGCGATCAGGACGACGGTCGCCGTGTCCGGGACCAGGCCCATCGCCAGCAGCGCGACGCCTGTGACGGCGGTGGCCAGGGAGAGCAGCCGTCGCCGCGACAGCGTCGGGAGCACCTTGCCGGCCGTGCGGATACCGGCGCCCGTGCCGCCGGTGAGGGCGAGGATCAGCAGCGCGAGGGTGACGGGTCCGCCGCCCAGGTCGGTGGCGTGCAGTACGGCGACAGCGCCCGCGGCCGCGATGGCTCCGGCGACGGCGGCGCAGGTCCCGACGATCAGCGGCATCGCGCCGGTGCGGCCCTTGTCCGCTCCCTGGCCGGCGGACGGCCGGCGCAGCCCTTCGAGCGGGGAGCGCGGCCGGGGCGTGGGCGTACCGGGCAGTTCCAGGAAGTACACGATGGAGATGGAGGCGGAGAACAGCCCGGCCGCGACGTACGAGCCGAGGGCCGCCTGGTGGAAGGAGAACCAGTCCAGGCCCGAGCCCAGCAGGTTCCCGATCAGCGTGGCCACCAGCAGCACGGCCGCGGCGGCGGGGACGGCGGCGAAGTCGGTGCGCAGGAAGAGCCGGCGCAGCGGTTCGAGGTGGTCCGGCAGCGGGCGCACGGCGGCGCCCTCGATGGGCGGGGCGGGCAGCAGCGCGGGAGCGGCGCTCTCCTTGGCGATGCGCCACAGGCGTTCGCCGACGCCGGTGACGAAGACGGTGATCAGGATCATCATGAGCGCCCGGTCGGGCGTCCAGTCGATCCACAGCGGCGCGACGACCAGCAGCGCGAGCCGCAGCCCGTCCGCCCCGATCATCAGCCACCGCCGGTCGATCGGCCCGCCCGGCGCCGTCAGGGTCGTCAAAGGCCCCAGGAGTACGGCTCCGAAGAGCAAGGTGGAAATAATCCGGGCACCGAACACGGCGGCGACGGCAAAGGCCGCCCCGCGGTATCCGGATCCGAATGAGCCCTCAAGGACCGCCGCTTGCAGCGACAGCAGCACCAGCACGAGAAGGGCGAGTGCATCGCCGATACCACCGACGAGCTGGGCGCTCCACAACCGCTTGAGCGGGGGAATGCGCAACAGGGCTCGTACGGCGCGCTCGCGTGAGTCTGCGGCAAGTGTGTCGGAGGTGGGGCTCACGACCGTTGGCTGCTCGGCTCGCGTCATCCGCCCAGCCTATCGGGAGCGAACCGGTGACCGGGGGCCGCGTCCGAACATACGACCGCTGAACCCCCGCCCCAGCCCGTCCCACCGCCCTTCCCCCACAACTTCCCACCCGATTTCCAGCCCTCCCCCCACAACTTCCCGCCCCCTTCCCAGCCCCAGCTCCACCTCCAGCCCCTCCGGCGTTTGAGGAGCGGGGTCCGGGGCGGAGCCCCGGTTACGGGAAGGGGCGGGTAGGGGACAAGGCCCGCCGCAGGCGCCCCCGCCCACACCCCCAACAGCGCAAACGCCGGGCGGGCCGGAGATGTATCTCCAGCCCGCCCGGCGTTCAGAAACTCCGCGAGGTCACTCCTCCGACGACGACGAAGCAGAGGCAGAGGCAGAGGCAGACTTCTTCGCCGCCGCCGCAGTCGTCTTCTTCGCAGTCGTCTTCTTCGCCGCAGTCGAAGTCGTCTTCTTGGCCGCAGTCTTCTTCGCCGCGGTCGCCTTCTTCGCCGGCGCCTTCTTCGCGGTCGCCTTCTTGGCCGGGGCCTTCTTCGCCGTCTTCTTCTTGGCCGGCCCCTTGGCCCGCTTCTCCGCGAGCAGCTCGTAGCCGCGCTCCGGCGTGATCTCCTCGACGCTGTCGTCGGACCGCAGCGTCGCGTTCGTCTCGCCATCGGTGACGTACGCGCCGAAGCGCCCGTCCTTCACGACGACCGGAGCACCACTCACCGGGTCCGTGCCCAGTTCCTTCAGCGGCGGCTTGGCCGCGGCCCGGCCGCGCTGCTTGGGCTGGGCGTAGATCGCCAGGGCCTCTTCGAGGGTGATGTCGAAGAGCTGGTCCTCGGAGGTCAGCGACCGCGAGTCCGTGCCCTTCTTCAGGTACGGGCCGTAGCGGCCGTTCTGCGCGGTGATCTCGACACCCTCGGCGTCCTCACCGACGACGCGCGGCAGCGACATCAGCTTCAGCGCGTCGGCCAGCGTCACCGTGTCCAGCGACATCGACTTGAACAACGAAGCCGTCCGCGGCTTCACCGCGTTCTTGCCGGTCTTCGGCGTGCCCTCGGGCAGCACCTCGGTGACGTACGGACCGTAGCGCCCGTCCTTGGCGATGATCTGGTTCCCGCTGGCCGGGTCCGCACCGAGCTCGAAGTCGCCGCTCGGCTTGGCCAGCAGCTCCTCCGCGTACTCGACGGACAGCTCGTCGGGCGCCAGGTCCTCGGGGACGTCCGCGCGCTGGTGGCCCTCGGAGTCCTTCTCGCCGCGCTCGATGTACGGGCCGTAGCGGCCGACGCGGAGCTTGATGTCGTTGCCGACGGGGAACGAGGAGATCTCCCGGGCGTCGATCGCGCCGAGGTCCGTGACGAGCTCCTTGAGCCCGCCGAGGTGGTCGCCGTCGCCGTTGCCCGCGTCGGACGCCTTTCCGGCACCGGCCGTGTCGTCACCGGGCTGCGCACCGAAGTAGAAGCGCTTCAGCCACGGCACGGACTGGGCCTCACCGCGGGCGATGCGGTCGAGGTCGTCCTCCATACGAGCCGTGAAGTCGTAGTCGACGAGCCGGCCGAAGTGCTTCTCCAGCAGATTGACCACGGCGAACGAGAGGAACGACGGCACGAGCGCCGTGCCCTTCTTGAACACGTACCCGCGGTCGAGGATCGTCCCGATGATCGAGGCGTACGTCGACGGGCGGCCGATCTCGCGCTCTTCCAGCTCCTTGACCAGCGAGGCCTCGGTGTACCTGGCCGGCGGCTTCGTCGCGTGGCCGTCGACGGTGACCTCGTCGGCGGACAGCGCGTCGCCCTCGGCGACCTGCGGCAGCCGGCGCTCGCGGTCGTCCAGCTCGGCGTTCGGGTCGTCGGCGCCTTCGACGTACGCCTTCATGAAGCCGTGGAAGGTGATCGTCTTGCCGGACGCGGAGAACTCGGCGTCGCGGCCGTCGCTCGCCCGGCCGCCGATCTTGACGGTGACGGAGTTACCGACCGCGTCCTTCATCTGGGAGGCGACGGTCCGCTTCCAGATCAGCTCGTAGAGCCGGAACTGGTCGCCGGTGAGGCCGGTCTCGGCAGGCGTGCGGAAGCGGTCGCCGGAGGGGCGGATCGCCTCGTGCGCCTCCTGCGCGTTCTTGACCTTGCCGGCGTACGTGCGCGGCTTGTCCGGCAGGTAATTGGCGCCGTACAACTGCGTGACCTGGGCACGGGCCGCGGAGATCGCGGTGTCCGAGAGGGTCGTGGAGTCGGTACGCATATAGGTGATGAAGCCGTTCTCGTACAGCTTCTGCGCGACCTGCATGGTGGCCTTGGCCCCGAAGCCCAGCTTCCGGCTCGCCTCCTGCTGGAGGGTCGTCGTACGGAAGGGGGCGTACGGGGAACGGCGGTACGGCTTCGACTCGACGGACCGGACGGCGAACGAGGAGTCGGCGAGCGCGGCGGCCAGGGCGCGGGCGTTCGTCTCGTCCAGGTGCAGCGTCTGACCGGAGGCGGACTTCAGCCGGCCGTCCGGACCGAAGTCACGGCCCTGGGCGATGCGGCGCCCGTCGACCGCGCTGAGGCGGGCGGTGAGCGTCGAGGGGTCGGAGGCGTCACCGCTGCGGCCGGTGGCGAACGTGCCGGTCAGGTCCCAGTACTCGGCGGAGCGGAAGGCGATGCGCTCGCGCTCCCGCTCGACGACGAGCCGGGTGGCGACCGACTGGACACGGCCCGCCGACAGCCGCGGCATGACCTTCTTCCACAGGACCGGCGAGACCTCGTAGCCGTAGAGGCGGTCGAGGATGCGTCGGGTCTCCTGGGCGTCGACCATGCGCTGGTTCAGCTCGCGCGGGTTGGCGACGGCGGCCCGGATCGCGTCCTTGGTGATCTCGTGGAAGACCATCCGGTGGACCGGGACCTTGGGCTTGAGGACTTCCTGCAGGTGCCACGCGATGGCTTCGCCCTCGCGGTCCTCATCGGTGGCGAGGAAGAGTTCGTCCGACTCGGCCAGCAGCTGCTTGAGCTTCCTGACCTGGGCCTTCTTATCGGCATTGACGACGTAGATGGGCTGGAAGTCGTTCTCGACGTCCACGCCGAGCCGGCGCACCTCGCCGGTGTACTCGTCCGGCACCTCCGCCGCGCCGTTCGGGAGGTCGCGGATGTGCCCGACGCTCGCCTCGACGACGTATCCGGGGCCGAGATAGCCCTTGATCGTCTTCGCCTTGGCAGGCGACTCGACGATGACGAGTCGGCGGCCGCCCTGTGCGGTCTCGCTGGTCGGGGACAACTTCGCTCTTCTCTCCGGTCGACGCTCGGTGGGCATCAGGGCAGCGCGATCGCGCTGCCGACAGTGCTGTCGCTGCGGAGTGTGACGGTACAACCCGCCCCCGTGTCAAACGGCAAAAGCCCGCAACGGCCACTCGAACGGTAACCCGACTTCCGCCTTTCCTGCCGCCCGGCCCGCTCGGTCCGCCGTGCGCGGGGCCGCTGCCTGCGGGTTTCGGCGGCGCTGTGACCGCACCGCGGGTACCGGCGGCGGGGTGCGCGCGGTCCGGGCGTGTTCCGGGCCGGCTCCGGGCCCCGAGTGGCTCGCGACGGGTTCGGACACGCATTGAGACACGCATTCAGATACGCGTTCAGACGCGTGTGAAGCACCACACCCCGAGGACGAGGAAAACTACGCCGAACACAGTGGCGAGTACGGTCGAGGCAACGGGGCTCACCCGGTACGCCACCGGCGCGCGATGCAGTACGCACGCCCCCGTCCACAGCAGCAGCGCGGCACCGAACAGTGCGAATGCTGTTCCGGCGAAGATCGCAGGTCCGCTCTCCATACCCGTACGCCTCTCTGTCCCCGGCGCGGACCGGGGCGGACCGGGGGCGGGGGTGCCCGCAGTCGTACCGCGCCTTACGGCTTCGTTGCGCGCCGTTCCGGGGGAGGCTCGCACCACGGAGCGTCGGCAACGCGAACCCCGGGTGAACACCGGGACCGAGCGCAACGGCGACCAGCGCGTACCCCGGCACCCGGCCCGAGGTCGGCAGCGAGAGCCCGGACGTCGAGACCGGCGCCTGCGGACAACTCACCTGCCGCTTCGGCCGCGTGGGTCAGCGGCGGTACGGCTTCGACGCCCCGAGCGCGACGCCGAAGGCGGAGCACCCCGCCGCGGCGGGGTGCAGAACGGCGGCCGGCCCGGGAAGAGCGCCAACCGGAATCCGAAGACCGAGCAGCAGCCAGACGGAGGAGAGCGTGAAGGCGCTGATGAAAGGGCCGTTAAGTACGTAGGGCAGCGCACGGCCGAACCAGAGCGGAGCCCGGTTCCGGGGGCTGAGCAGTATCGCGCCGAACGTCCCGTAACGGCGTTCGTTGGCGATGGCCGACTAACACCTCACCGGTCCCCTGAAACGGGACGGGGCCATTCCGGCAGCACGGTGACGGGCACGAGCATCCCGAACAGCGTCCACACGGGCGCGTCCAGCGGGTTGGCGAGTGCGTTGGCCTTGGCGTTGCCGTTGCCGTTGCCGTTGCCGTTGCCGTTGCCGTTGCCGTTGCACAGCAGCACGAACGTGGCGGCGAGCAGCAGGCCCGTTCATCCCGAGTGACACGACGCACATGGGTACGGCCCCGGCCCTCGGCGGCCATCCCGTCCACGCCCGCCAGATACCGCATGCGGTCGAGGTGTTCGCGGGCTGATCGCGATCCGTGTCGCGCCGAGCGCGGGCTCGTCCAGTTCGGTCCGGATCATCCGGCCGTCCGCCCTGCCGGGGGCACCGGCTCCAGGAAGCCCTCCTCGACCAGCAGCCGGATGGCCTGCGGGGTGCGGTCGCGCAGCAGCACCGGGTCCTCGTTCATCAACTGGGCGATGGCGTCGAGGATCCGGCCGGCCGGCAGCGATCCGTCGCACACACCGGCGAACCCCGCTCCCACCGCGTCGACCTTCGTCGCGCGCCGCATACCGCGGTTCTGACGGAGCACCACGTGCTCGGGGTCCTCCGCGCCAGGCAGCCCGACCTGCTCCTGGACCACCTCGGCCGCCAGCGTGAAATGGCCGGTCAGCAGCGCCGCGTCGTCCTGTTGCCGCAGGTAGTCCTGACGGGCGAAGTGCGCCTCGATGGCCGGACCGAGCGGCTGCTCCACCGCGTGCGGCCACTCCTCGATCACGATCGACGCGTCTCCGGCGTCCGCCGCGGCGGACTTCCGCAGCGTGATCCAGCCGAACCCGACGCCCTTGGTCCCACTGGCCTCGAACTCGTCCAGCCAGGCGTCGTACCGCGCCGCGTACTCCGCCGGCTCCGTGCGGTGGTCGCCGCTGTCGCGCAGCCACAGCTCCGCGTACTGCGTGACGTCCTGGACCTCGCGCTGCACGATCCAGGCGTCACAGCCGTGCGGGACCCAGGAGCGCAGCCGGTCCTGCCACTCCTCGTCCTCTGTGTGCTGCCAGTTGGCCAGGAAATGGGCGTACCCGCCCTCGTTCAGCCGCTCGCCGGTCTGCTGCACCAGGGTCCGGCACAGGTCGTCGCCCGCCATTCCGCCGTCGCGGTAGGTGAGCCGGGCGCCGGGCGAGATGACGAAGGGCGGGTTGGAGACGATCAGGTCGTACGTCTCCCCGGCGACCGGTTCGTAGAGGGAGCCCTCGCGCAGATCGGCCGGGGCCGCGCCGGACAGGGCGAGGGTGAGCCGGGTGAAGCCGAGGGCGCGCGGGTTGAGGTCGGTGGCGGTGACCCGGGTGGCGTGCTGCGAAGCGTGCAGCGCCTGGATGCCGGAGCCCGTACCGATGTCGAGGGCGGTGGCGACGGGCCTGCGGACGGTGATGCCGGCGAGAGTGGTGGAGGCGCCGCCGATACCGAGGACGACGCCCTCCTCGTGCGAGCCGATGCCGCCCGCGCCGCCGACGGCGCAGCCCAGGTCGGAGACGATGAACCAGTCCTGGCCGTCCGGTCCGCCGTAGGGGCGTACGTCGACGGACGCGCGCACCTCGCCGTCCGACTCGGTCAGCCAGCCGTCGGCCACGCATTCCGGCAGCGGCAGCACGGCGGCCGCCCGCCCGGCGGGGACCGGGCGCTGGAGGAGGAAGAGCCGCACGAGCGTGTCGAGCGGCGCCTCACCCCGGGTCGCACGCAGCGCCGGGACGGTCTCACTGCGCGCGAGCGCGGCGTAGGCGGGTGCGCCGAGCAGGTCGAGGAGCCCGTCGGCGGTGAAGGCGGCGGCGAGCAGGGCTTCGCGAAGCCGGGTCGCATGGTCGGGTGCGGGAAGGCTGGTCTTACTCACGTGACCCATTGTGACGGCTCCCACTGACAACGGCAGCGGCCCGTCGGCCCATCGGGCCGACGGGCCGGTCGTACGACCGCCGGCCGGGGGTCGTACAGCTGCTCGTCCGGGTTGTGAGGGCGGCAGTGTCGGGGAGCCGTCCGGTTACGACTTCTCGCTGGGCGAGGCCGAGGAAGACGCCTTCTTCGCGTCCTTCGGGTCCTCGGAGCTCTTCGAGTCCTGCGAGTCCTTCGAGTCCTTCGAGGGCGAAGCCGACTTCGAGGTGCCGGCCGACGGCGATGCGGGGGCCGTCGGCTTCTGGCAGCCCTTCTGCTTGGCCATCGCGCTGCCGACCTCGCCGGACTGGAGCTTCTTCAGCGCCTGGTCACCGTTGGTGCTGATCTTGTTCAGCTCGTCAGCGATGCCCTTGAGGCCGTCGGCGAACTTCGCCTGGTCCTTCGTGTTGAGGTCATCGACCTTCTTCTGCAGATTCGCGTAGGCCGCGGAGGAGGCGTTGAGCTCCTTCACGGCTTCCTTCTGCGTGGTCTCGCCGTCGTCGACCGGCGGCGGGCCCGCAGAGTCGACCGCCGAGCCCAGCGCCTTGTAGGCCTGGGAGATCTGCTGGAAGGCGGCCGAGTCGGTCTTCTGGACGTCGGCGGGCTTGCTGTTGTCGGCGGTCTGCTGCTGGATGGAGGCGTTGGCGTTCGCGATCTTCTGCAGCTGGGGCTGGACCTGGTCACAGACCTTCTTGGCCCAGTCGTTCACCTTGTTGTCGCTGTCGTCGCTGCAGCCCGACAGCGTAAGTACCAGTACCGCACCGCCGGACAGCGCGGCCGCAAGCTTCTTGTTCACCGGATTGGTCCCTTCCAAGGCTCTCGGCCCCGGAACTTACACGTCGAACGCCCTGCATTTGGGCGCCCGGAGTCCGATGGGTGAGCTTTTGCAGCCATTTGCACCAAGCGAAATGAGGGAGATACAACTCACCCACTCGGCCCCGGCATACGGGAACACCTGATCGAACAAACACTCTGTCAGACGACGGACGGGCGGAGCATCAGAATGCCCCGCCCGTGCGCTTCCTGACTTGGCGTCGGCTAGTCGCTCCGGCCTCCCGGAGCGCCGTTGACGTGGCCGACCGCCGCGAGCCGGCTCACTGAACGGCCGCCGGGTCGGTCGGCCGGGCCGAGCTGCCTCCGCCCTCGCCACCGGAGTCGCCGTCGTCCCCCACGGCGATCCCGCGCCGCTTGGAGACGTAGACCGCACCGATGATGACGACGACAGCGAGCACCGCGACCACCGCGCGCACCCCGGCGTTCGCGTCCTCCCCGTAGCTGAACTTCACCACCGCGGGAGCGATGAGCAGCGCCACCAGGTTCATCACCTTGAGCAAGGGGTTGATCGCCGGCCCGGCCGTGTCCTTGAACGGGTCACCGACCGTGTCACCGATGACGGTCGCGGCATGGGCGTCGCTCCCCTTGCCGCCGTGGTGACCGTCCTCGACGAGCTTCTTGGCGTTGTCCCAGGCACCGCCGGAGTTGGCGAGGAAGACCGCCATCAGCGTCCCGGTGCCGATCGCCCCGGCGAGATACGAGCCGAGTGCCCCGACCCCGAAGCTGAAACCGACCGCGATCGGCGCCAGCACCGCCAGCAGACCGGGCGTGGCCAGCTCGCGCAGCGCGTCCTTGGTGCAGATGTCGACGACGCGCCCGTACTCCGGCTTCTCGGTGTAGTCCATGATCCCGGGGTGCTCGCGGAACTGCCGCCGCACCTCGTAGACGACCGCCCCGGCGGACCGGGACACCGCGTTGATGGCCAGGCCGGAGAAGAGGAAGACGACCGCGGCGCCGAGGATCAGGCCAACCAGGTTGTTGGGCTGCGAGATGTCGAGGCTCAGCCCCATCTCCCCGGCCGAGGCTCCGACGTCGTCGACCGCGGTGGCGATCGCGTCGCGGTAGGAGCCGAAGAGCGCCGCCGCCGCCAGAACGGCGGTCGCGATGGCGATGCCCTTGGTGATGGCCTTGGTGGTGTTGCCGACGGCGTCCAGATCGGTGAGGACCTGGGCACCGGCACCGGTCACATCACCGGACATCTCAGCGATGCCCTGGGCGTTGTCGGAAACCGGGCCGAAGGTGTCCATGGCGACGATGACCCCGACGGTCGTGAGCAGGCCGGTCCCGGCCAGTGCCACCGCGAAGAGCGCCAGCATGATCGACGTACCGCCGAGCAGGAACGCCCCGTAGACACCGAGCCCGATCAGCAGCGCGGTGTAGACGGCGGACTCCAGACCGATGGAGATACCGGCGAGTACGACGGTGGCCGGTCCGGTCAGCGAGGACTTGCCGATGTCCCTGACCGGACGTCGGTTGGTCTCGGTGAAATAGCCCGTGAGCTGCTGGATCAGGGCTGCCAGCACGATGCCGATGGCAACGGCGACCAGCGCGAACACCCGCGGGTCCCCGCCGTGCGAGGTGATGGACTCATCGGTGACACCGTCCAGATCCGCGTAGGTGGACGGCAGATAGACGAAGACCGCCACGGCCACCAGAACGAGCGAGATGACCGCCGAGATGAAGAAACCGCGGTTGATGGCGGTCATCCCACTGCGGTCGCTGCGGCGCGGCGCGACCGCGAAGACGCCGATCATCGCGGTGATCACACCGATCGCCGGCACGATGAGCGGGAAGGCCAGTCCCGCGTCACCGAACGCGGCCTTGCCGAGGATGAGCGCGGCGACCAGCGTCACGGCGTACGACTCGAAGAGGTCGGCCGCCATGCCCGCGCAGTCCCCGACGTTGTCGCCCACGTTGTCCGCGATGGTGGCCGCGTTGCGCGGATCGTCCTCCGGAATGCCCTGTTCCACCTTGCCGACCAGGTCCGCGCCGACGTCGGCCGCCTTGGTGAAGATGCCTCCACCGACCCTCATGAACATCGCGATCAGCGCCGCTCCGAGCCCGAAGCCCTCCAGCACCTTGGGCGCGTCCGCGGCGTAGCCGAGCACCACGCAGGAGGCGCCCAGGAGCCCGAGGCCCACGGTGATCATGCCGACCACACCCCCGGTACGGAATGCGATCTTCATTGCTTTGTGCGAAACGGCGGTGAGATCCTTTTCCGGTTCGCCTTCCGCGGGAGTCGCCTCACGCGCGGCGGCGGCCACCCGCACATTGCTCCGTACGGCGAGCCGCATCCCGATGTATCCGGTGGCCGCCGAGAAAAGCGCACCGACCAGGAAGAACACCGAACGCCCTGCGCGCTGCGACCAGTTGTCGGCCGGAAGCAGGAAGAGCAGGAAGAATACGACGACGGCGAAGATGCCTACGGTTCGCAACTGCCGGGCCAGATAGGCGTTCGCGCCTTCCTGGACGGCCGCCGCGATCTCCTTCATGCGATCGGTGCCCTCACCGGCCGCCAGCACCTGGCGAGCCAGCAGCTGGGCTACCAGCAGTGCCGCGACGGCGACGACCGCGACGACGATCACGATGACACGGTTGTCATCGGTGAGCACCGCTGCCGCGAGAGTGGTGGGTGGGTCGGAAAGTGCGGAAAACTGCGTCAGTTCTGCCAGTGGTGTGGTGCCGAACCCCGCCATACGTCCTCCTTGACGCTCAGCGCTCAAGACGTGGACGGATTGTAGGTAGCGGAACACGATCAAAACAGTGCGCGGTAAATGTAATTGACCTTCATCCACCGAACGGCAATTGATCACCTTCGCGGACTGGACCGAATGCAGTAATGGGGCAGACGCATTGTCCGTAGATCACTGATCAAGCAGGAACGGTCACGTGAAAAGAAAAAAGGCCCTGCTCAGCAGGGCCTTGAAAAAGCGATCGGCGGCGAACTCGCGCGCCACCGGGCCGGCCGGACCGCCCCGGGACGCACCCCACTCAGGGCAGTACGGTCGCCGGTCTCAGGGAAGTACGGTCGCCGGCGTCTTCGGCCAGCTCATCCGGATGACTCCGCCGTCCGCGCCCGATCTGACTTCCACGTCGTCGACCAGACCGCTGATGACCGCGAGGCCCATCTCGTCCTCGCCGTCACCCTCAGGATCGGGTTCCGGCTCGTCCGGCCCCACGCCGGACGTGGCGCCACCCCGTCCGGACATGCCGGGTACGGAACCGTCGCTACCCGGGCCCGGCACCTCGTCGCCGACCTCGATGGAGAAGGACTTCTCCTCCTCGGTCAGGACGACCGTGACAGGAGCGGTGATGCCGTGGCTGCGGTGCAGCCCGACCGCGCGGCTGCAGGCCTCTCCCACGGCGAGCCTGACCTCGTCGAGCACGGCCTCGTCGACCCCGGCCCGGCGCGCCACGGCAGCCGCCACGAGGCGGGCCGTTCTGACGTGTTCGGGCTGGGCGCTGAAGCGGAGTTCAACGGTGGCCATGCGATCCCCCTCGAACGTACGTGTGTGCACCCAGGTACCGGGCGGATGGCCCGGCACTCCTGGCTCTTCTCTCCGGCTCGCCGCCGACCGGCGCGGCTGCCCGGCATCCACCGGGCTACCGCCCGACGGATGCTGTACGGCCAGAGTTCAACCACTGACCTGACAACTGACAGCCGATCCGAACAGCTCGCGGCTGACGGCTGATCCGACGGCCGCTGACCGATCCGGCAACCGGCGCTGATCCGCCGACCGACGGCTGGTCCGATCGCGTGAGCGACCGGTCAGCAACCGGACCGGCGAACAGACCGAAAAATAGATCAGCCTACGACCGCCGAACGGGTGACGGACCGACCTCGTACCGATGCCGGTACCAATGCCTGACCGATGCCGGTACCGATCGTTCCTGCATCGGTACCGATGCCGGGCAGCCGAATCATCGGCTGCCGACAGGCCGCACAGACGACCGCCATGGCCCCGGCCGTCTTCCTCCGGAGCCGTCGACGTCACCTGTCACGGCTGCGCCCGCCACCGCCGGACCGGCCCTTGAGCCGGTCCGACCGCGAGCCGGCCGTCAGTCGGTTGCCTCGACGGCCTCGTCGACCGTGTTGTGAATCGGGAACACCTTGGTGAGACCGGTGATCCTGAAAATCTTGAGAATGCGCTCCTGGTTACAGACCAGGCGCAACGAGCCCTCATGGGCCCGCACGCGCTTCAAGCCGCCCACGAGCACGCCGAGGCCGGTGGAGTCGAGAAAGTCGACGCCTTCCATGTCGACAACCAAGTGGTAGCTGCCGTCATTCACCAACTCGACCAACTGCTCGCGCAGCTTGGGCGCGGTATACACATCAATCTCGCCACCGACCTCGACGACCGTACGGTCGCCACCAGGGCCGGACACATTGCGAGTCGACAAGGACAGGTCCACGGATCCTCCAGCACCTTGCTATCGAGCGGTCGCCCCTCGGTCTCCCCGGCGGAGCCAGGGGACGGATCGCCAGCCGCGATGGCATTCAATCACTTACCAGCTGCCATGCACGACGCCTTGGGACCATTGTCCGCCTTGCCAGTGACACACTCGGTGCCGATGGCCAAGAATCACCGCCCCAGTCGACCGCCCGAGAGCGGGGGCTTCCGCCCCTCTCCGGACGTGGTCCTCGACCGGCTCGCCGCAGGGGCGGGCCGGGCCGCGCGCATCACTCATACGGAGCACCTGCCCCCGCGTACGGGAACCCATGCCATCTGGCCCGATCGCATCCGTCCAGAAGTGATCGCCGCCATCCAGCGGGCCGGAATCGATCATCCCTGGGCCCATCAGGCGGCCGCGGCGGAGCACGCGCTGGACGGCGAGTCGGTCGTCATCGCCACCGGAACCGCCTCCGGCAAGTCGCTGGCCTACCTCGCCCCGGTCCTCAGCGCCCTCCTGGACGGCTCAGAGGCTCCCAACGGCCGTGGTGCGACCGCTCTCTACCTCGCCCCCACCAAGGCCCTGGCCGCCGATCAGAGGCGCTCGGTGAAGGAACTCGCGGCTCCGCTGGGCAACGGGATCCGCCCAGCGGTCTACGACGGCGACACCCCCGTCGAGGAACGCGAATGGGTACGCCAGTACGCCAACTACGTCCTCACCAACCCGGACATGCTGCACCGCGGGATACTCCCGTCCCATCCCCGCTGGTCCTCCTTCCTCCGCGCCCTGCGCTATGTCGTCATCGATGAGTGCCACACCTACCGGGGTGTCTTCGGCTCGCACGTCGCCCAGGTGGTGCGCCGGCTACGCCGCCTGTGCGCCCGCTACGGCGCCGATCCCGTGTTCCTGCTGGCCTCAGCCACCGCCGCGGAGCCCTCGGCCTCGGCGGGGCGCCTCACCGGCCTCCGGGTCGTCGAGGTCGCCGATGACGCCTCCCCGCGCGGCGAGCTGGTCTTCGCCCTGTGGGAGCCGCCCCTGACCGAGCTGCACGGCGAGAAGGGCGCCCCCGTACGCCGCACCGCCACGGCGGAGACCGCGGACCTGCTCACCGACCTGACCGTGCAGGGTGTGCGCTCGGTCGCCTTCGTACGCTCCCGGCGCGGCGCCGAGCTCATCTCCGTCATCGCCAAGGAACGCCTCGCGGAGGTCGACCGCTCCCTTCCCGCCCGCGTCGCCGCCTACCGCGGCGGATACCTCCCCGAGGAACGCCGCGCCCTGGAACGCGCTCTGCACTCCGGTCAGCTGCTCGGCCTGGCCGCCACGACCGCCCTCGAACTCGGTATCGACGTCTCCGGCCTGGACGCCGTCGTCATCGCGGGCTACCCGGGTACGAGGGCTTCGCTGTGGCAGCAGGCCGGCCGCGCGGGCCGGGCGGGTCAGGGTGCCCTCGCCATCCTGGTGGCCCGTGACGACCCGCTGGACACCTTCCTCGTCCACCACCCGGAGGCGCTGTTCCAGCAGCCCGTGGAGTCGACCGTCCTCGATCCGGACAACCCGTACGTCCTGGCCCCCCATCTCTGTGCCGCCGCCGCTGAGCTGCCGCTCACCGAGGCCGATCTGGCACTCTTCGGCCCTGCCGCCACCGACCTGCTGCCGCAGCTGGAAGCCGCGAAGCTGCTCCGCAGACGGTCCTCGGGCTGGCACTGGACCCGGCGCGAACGGGCAGCCGACCTCACCGACATCCGGGGCGAGGGCGGCCGCCCCGTCCAGATCGTCGAGGAGGGCACCGGAAGGCTGCTGGGCACCGTCGACGAGTCCGCCGCCCACACCGCAGTCCACGAGGGCGCCGTCCACCTCCACCAGGGCCGCACCTACCTGGTCCGGAAGCTGGACCTCGACGACTCGGCGGCACTGGTCGAGGAGGCGAACCCGCCGTACTCGACGACCGCGCGCGACACGACCGCCATCGCCGTCCTGGAGACCGACACCGAGATCCCGTGGGGCGACGGGCGCCTCTGCTACGGCTCCGTGGAAGTCACCAACCAGGTCGTCTCCTTCCTGCGCCGCAAACTGATCAGCGGAGAGGTGCTGGGCGAGACCAAACTCGACCTTCCGCCCCGCACCCTGCGTACCCGCGCCGTATGGTGGACGGTCACCCAGGACCAGCTCGACGCTGCCCGGATCAACCCGGAGATCCTCGGCGGCGCGCTGCACGCCGCCGAGCACGCGTCCATCGGGATGCTGCCGCTCTTCGCCACCTGCGACCGCTGGGACATCGGCGGCGTGTCCGTACCGCTGCATCCGGATACCCTGCTGCCGACGGTCTTCGTGTACGACGGCCACCCAGGAGGCGCCGGGTTCTCCGAACGGGCCTTCCAGACCGCGCGCAGCTGGCTGACGGCCACGCGGCAGGCCATCGCCTCCTGCGAGTGCGACGCGGGCTGCCCGTCCTGCATCCAGTCCCCGAAGTGCGGCAACGGCAACGAACCTCTGCACAAGCGCGGCGCCGTGCGCCTGCTCACCGAGCTCCTCCGATCCGCACCTCCCGAGCCTCATGCCCCTCGGGACTGCCCGGAACCGCCGGCCTCGCCGGGCTCGCCGGACTCCCGGGATGCCCCGGACCCGCCGGACTCTCCGGGCCCGCCTGAGCCGTCTGAGCCGCCGACGGGCCTGTAGCCACCGGTGGCGCCACCGCCGGCCCTGCCCGGGACCTGACCTCCGGCACGTAGGGCCCGACGCGCACACGGGCCGCCACATCCGCGATCTCCCCCTGCACGGCGCACCGCACCACTTCGGCCCCCTGCGCTCCGGCAACCTGCCGAGCGGCCCGGCAGGCCTCGGCCGCTCCGTCCAAGGCCCGGTCCGCAGCTGCCAGGGCCGCAAGGTCGGCCGCGCCTCCGGCCCGGTGCCGGGCCACCACCACCTGCCCGAGCCCCAGCACCACGGCGAACACCGTGCACAGCGTCACCGTGGCCACCGCCGCCCACACTGTGGCCAGCCCCCGGTCCCGCCGCCCGCAGCGCCTGTAGCGCCCACACAGCTCCCGCAGCCACTCGTCCGGCACGCACCACCGCCCCGCCCGCATCACGGCGTCGCCCCCACCATGTCCTCGGCCGACGCCACAGCCTCCGCTCCGAGCGTGACGGCCAGCGGCCCGGGGCCCGGGGTCGGCGCGGTCACCCTGACCCGCCACAGCTCCCCGTCCCGCCGCACCTCGACCCCCGCCCGGTCCGGCGCCGCCGAGAGGGCGGCCTCCCGCACCGTCGCCTCCGGCTCCGAGCGGGCCGCCGCCCGCGCGCCGGCCCTTGCCGCGTCCACGCACCGGATCTGAGCCGATGCCGCCATCAGGGCCCACACCAGGGCGAGGGTGAACACCACCAGCACCGGAATCGCCATGGCGGCCTCTGCTGTCACCGCTCCCCTGTCACTCCACGGCTCCACCGGCCCGAATCGTTCCCGAGGCCCCTCCAAGACCGCCGCGCCGCTCTCAGAACTTCGCATCAAGGGCGTCCTTCAGCAGTGACTGCAACTGCGCCATGACCGGTGCGCTGGTGACCACCTTGTAGAGCACCGCAGCGAACGCGCAGGCGGCGATCGTCCCCACCGCGTATTCGGACGTCGTCATACCCCTGTCAGTCCGGGTCGCGCGCATCAGACTCCGTACCCAAACCATCATTTTCTGCTTCATTTCAACCCCCGTGAGATAGCTTTCTACCTGAATTGAGCTACTGATCTCATTAGCCTTTTTTGCCGCTTCAGTGGTTCAGCAGCCCCGTCGCCAGACCGATCACCACCGGCGCCACCCCCACCATGAGAAAGGCGGGAAGGAAGCAGAGCCCGACGGGCGCGGTGATCAGAACGCCGGCCCTCTGCGCACGCGCCACCGCCGCGCTCGACCGCTCGGCCCGCATCGCTTCGGCCAGCCTGGAAACCGGCTCCGCCGCCGGAGCGCCGGTCTCGGCCGCCCGGTCCAGACAACGGGCCAGCGCGACGGCACCCGGTATCTCCCCGAACCTCCCCCAGGCGACGGCGGGGTCCCCACCGAGCCGGATCTCCGCCGCCGTCCGCGCCAGTTGCTCACCGACCGGCCCGCCCAGCGACTCCCCCACCGCCTCTGCCGCCTCTCTGGGACCGGCTCCGACGGAGATACAGGCCGCCAACAGGTCAGCGGCCAGGGGAAGCTGGCGTACGACCTCTGCGGCATTCACCGGCTCCTGGGCGCACGGCGCTCTTCCCGCCCGAGCCCGCTGCCACCGCCAGACGCCGTACCCCGCCGCCAGGCCAACGGCCCAGCCCCATAGGCCGCCCACCAGAATCCAGCCCGCCGGCACGGCCCCCAGCACCGCCGCCCACCGCCCGGCCGGGGCACCAGCGACCCATCGGCCGAGCCACCCCGGAACCCGGCCGGCAGCAGCGACCCCGACGCGAGGACGTACCGGCCCCCGCTCATCCACCGCCAGAATCACCGCGCCCCTGCGCCGTACCCGCCGCCCGGTCCGCCGACGGGTCAGGGCAAGCGCCAACTGGACGCACAGCCAGGCCGCCACCCCGACAACCCACACCCGGTGGACGGCGCCACCGGACACGGCGCTCACAGGGCTTCTCCCGCCCTGACGATCCGGCCGGACCAGAGCAGACCGGCCGCTTCCAGCGAACCGCCCAGTACCAAGCACACCAGCCCGGCCGTACTGTGCAGCAGCACCTTCAACGGGTCTGCGCCGAGCGCGGCTCCGAGCCCCATGCCCAGCACGGGCAACACAGCCAGCACCGCGACCGTCGACCAGGCTCCTGCCAGTTGCGCACGCAACTCCTCCCTGCGACGCCGCTCGGCCCGCAACGAGGCCTCCAGCCGGTCCAGACCGGCCGCGAGTCCGGCCCCGCCGTCCACCGCCACCCGCCAGCACGCGGCCATTCCGGCGAGCCCGTCCAGGCCCGGTTCGCACGCCGCCTGCCCCAGCGCGCCCGGGACATCTCCCCCGAACTGCGCCGCGGCCGACACCCCCGCCTCGGCCTCGCCCATCACGCCCGTTCCGCGGACCGCGACAAGGAGTGCCTGCCCCGGTTCACGGCCGGCCCTCAGCTCACCCACCACCGCACCGCACAGCGTCACCACCCCGTCGGCCCGGCGCTCCCGGTCCTTGCGTGACTCCCTCCTGCGCAGCCATCGCCGCACCAGCGGCACCGCGACCGCCCCCGCGGCCACCGGCAGCACGGACTCGCCGAGGATCCCCAGAACCAGAGCCACCGGCAGGCACAGCAACTCGCGCCGTCCGCCCAGCCACGCCTGGAGCCGCCTCCGGCCGCTCTCCCAGCGCTCCGCAAGGGGCGAGTCGGCAGCAGCCCCAACGGCTGGCAACGCCCTTGCCCTCCAACTTCCTTGGCCTCGGCCCGCCACCATCAGCCAGGCCGCCGCTCCCAGGCACAGCGCCGCCGCGTGCACCGCCTCCGGCATCCCCACCGCCGGAATCCCCAACTCCCTGCCGCCTGTCACAGCACACCTCCGATCAATGACCGCAACCTCTCCCAGCCCCGCTCCCGTTCGAACCCGGCAGTACCCCACCTCAGCGCCGGAACGGTCACCACCAGCCCCGCCGCATCGCGTTCCAGCACGTGGATCTCGGCGATCCGCCGCCGCCCGGCCCGGTCCCGCACGAGATGAACCACCACGGACAACGCCGCCGCCAACTGACTGTGAAGCGCTGTCCGGTCCAGCCCCGCCGCCGTCCCCAACGCCTCCAGCCGGGCAGGGACATGCTCGGCCGCGTTCGCGTGAAGCGTCCCTGAGCCGCCTTCATGGCCGGTATTCAACGCAGCCAGCAACTCCGTGACTTCCGCACCCCGCACCTCCCCGACCACCAGCCGGTCGGGCCGCATGCGCAGGGCCTGTCGCACCAGGTCCCGGAGCGTCACCCGCCCGGCGCCCTCCTGGTTGGCAGGACGCGATTCCAGCCGAACGACGTGCGGATGGTCCGGACGCAGCTCGGCGGAGTCCTCTGCAAGCACAATCCGCTCCCGCTCCCCCACCACACCCAGCAGGCTCGCGAGGAGCGTCGTCTTCCCCGCCCCCGTTCCCCCGCTGATGAGGTAGGAGACCCGGGCCTCCACCAGAGCCCGCAGCACCCGGTCGCCGCCGGGGGGAACCGTCCCCGCCGCGACCAGCTCGCTCAGTGAGAAGGCCTTGGGCCGGACCACCCGCAACGACAGACAGGTCGATCCGACCGACACCGGCGGCAGCACGGCGTGCATCCGGGTCCCGTCCGGAAGCCGCGCGTCCACCCAGGGCTTGGCATCGTCCAGCCGCCGCCCGGCCACGGCGGCGAGCCGCTGCGCGAGCCTGCGCACCGCCGCCGCGTCGGTGAAGGTCACCCCGGTCAGTTCGAGCCCGCGACCCCGGTCCACCCACACCCGGTCGGGCGCGGACACCAGTACGTCGGTGACCGCCGGATCGGCGAGGAGCGGCTCCAGAACTCCGGTCCCGACCAGCTCACCCCGCAACTCATCTGCCGCACAGAGCACTTCGGCGTCGCCGAGCAGTCGCCCCTGCGCCCGCAATGCGGCCGCGACCCCGGCCGGGGTCGGCGCCGCTCCGCTCTGCGCAAGCCGCTGGCGGACGGCGTCGAGCAGTGTCTCGGTCATGAGGCACCTCCAGCAGCCGGGCCCACGGCACCCTCACCGGCGAGCGCCCGGTCCCAGAAGGCCGAACAGAACCTGGCAAGCGGTCCGCGAGCGTTCCCGCCGGGCGGCTCCCCCGCGTCCTGTTCAGCCAGCAGCCCTTTCTCCAGGGGAAGTTCACCGGCAAGTGGCAACCCCATGGCGTGCGCCACCCACTGTTCGTCGAGGCCGGACGCGTACGGACCGCGCGCCACCACCCGGAGGTCGTCGAGCACCATCCCCGCCATCGACGCCACGCGTTTCGCCGCCGCGACCGCCCGCAGCTCCCCCGGCACCACCACGAGCCCGAGATCCAGTTGCGCAAGGACCTCGGCCACCGACTCGTCGACACGACGCGGCAGATCGACGACCACCACTCCGCCAAGCCTCCGCGCGGCGGCCAGGACCGCCTGCATCGCCTGCGGCGGGATGACCACCCAGTCGTCACGGCCCCAGCTGAGCACCCTCAGCCCATGCAGCGCGGGCAGCGACTCCTCCAGGGCCCCGCCGCCGACCCGCCCCTTGGAATGGGCGAAATCAGGCCACCTCATACCCTCTGCCCGTTCGCCGCCGAGCAGCACGTCGATACCGCCGCCCAGCGGATCGCCGTCGATCAGCATGGTCCGCCGCCCACTCCTCGCCGCAGTCACCGCCAGGGCGCAGGCAAGCGTGGACGCACCGGCGCCACCCCGGCCGCCGATCACTCCGACGGTGAGCGCCGGCCTGCCGACGCCTTCTGTCGCGTTGGCGATCTGATCGACCAGCCAGTTCTCCGAATCGGGCAGCCGCAGCACGTACTCGGCCCCGATCTCCACGGCCCGGCGCCAGACGTCGGGCGCGTCCCGGTCGCGGCCGACCAGCATCACGCCCCGCCTGCGGGCCGCTCCCAGGCAGCGCTGCGCCGCGTCGTCACCGACGAGAACCATGGGGGCCCGCTCCCAGCCCCCTCGCCGGTCCGGCAACGTGTGGTGGACCTCGGGCTCCGCGCCGGCGGCCGCGCACAGCCTCAGCAGATCGTCGAGCAGATCCACATCCTCGGTCACGATCAGCGGTCCGCCGCACCTCGGACCGACGGCCTTCAAACGATCCCGTGCGCTGGATTCAGCCACGCTCCCAACCCCCTTCTTCACTCACCTTCACCGCGGTTCGCGGCGATCTCGGCATGTTCCGAGAACGGTGATTCCGGAACCCGTGGACTTCGCGGGTGGAATCACGGTGCAGCGCTTCAGGAAATCGTGTGGATCTTGCTCAAAAACTGTGGACAACTCTGCCGTTGTGAATATCCCCGTCGCTCGAACCGGCGACTTCCGGAGAGCATCCCTTCCATCACGCACCGTGACCATGCATGCTGATGTGAGTGCAGCCCGATGGCCGGCCGCAACGGCCGAGAAGGAGGAGAAATGCGTGATTCCGAGCGGCAGAAATGCGTCCGGACATGCGACGACCCCCGCCGGGGGGGAGAGCGGGGGTCGTCCCCACGGCCGACTCGGGGGGGGGGGGGGGGAGGAGCCGGACCGGGTTAGCACGGTCGCGAACGATCCGTGACTTCCATGGTGTACCCGAGCACCTTCTCAGGCAAACCCAAGCGCCGGAGTTTACGCCGAATGGCGGGCCCCTATGCTCTGCCTTGTGGAAAACTGCTTCTTGCCGCGCACAGCAGCCTTCTTTGACCTGGACAAGACGGTCATTGCGAAGTCTTCGACACTGACCTTCAGCAAGTCCTTCTACCAAGGCGGGCTGATCAACCGCCGTGCCGTACTGCGCACTGCGTACGCACAGTTCGTGTTCCTTGCAGGGGGCGCAGATCACGACCAGATGGAGCGGATGCGCGAGTACCTGTCAGCGCTCTGCAAAGGCTGGAACGTCCAGCAGGTGAAGGAAATCGTCGCCGAGACCCTGCACGATCTGATCGACCCGATCATCTATGACGAAGCGGCGACGCTCATCGAGGAACACCACACCGCAGGACGCGACGTCGTGATCGTCTCGACCTCCGGCGCCGAAGTCGTCGAACCGATCGGCGAGCTGCTCGGCGCCGACCGCGTCGTCGCCACGCGCATGGTCGTCGGTGACGACGGGTGCTTCACGGGCGAGGTGGAGTACTACGCGTACGGACCGACAAAGGCGGAGGCCATCAAGGCACTCGCCCTGTCCGAGGGCTACGACCTCGCGCGCTGCTACGCCTACAGCGACTCCGCGACCGATGTGCCGATGCTGGAGTCGGTCGGCCATCCGCACGCGGTGAATCCCGACCGCGCCCTGCGCCGCGAGGCGACCCTCCGCGAGTGGCCGATTCTCGTCTTCGACCGTCCCGTCCGGCTCAAGCAGCGACTTCCCGCCTTCTCACTGCCACCGCGCCCGGCGCTCCTGGCGGCGGCCGCGGTGGGCGCGGCGGCCCTCACCGCCGGAGTCGTCTGGTACACCTCCCGCCGGCGCACCGCTGCGGCGTCCGCGTGACCATGGCCCGCCCCCAAATGAACCCCACGCCCAATTGAACCAACTCGTCCGTAATTGAACCTAAAAGTAAAGAAGTGCCGCCACCACTACCGCTCCACCGGCCCCAGGAGTACAAAGGATTCAACGGCCCGCGAGACCAAGGACATCCGTGAGGATGACCTGTCACGCAGACAAGGCCCCACGGACCGCGCATGAAAGCCGGGCACCCACGCGACGTCGACCCGTCGATTACGGGCCAGCCGCACCAGGGACGGGCAAAGCACCCGACCTGATGGGCATATATCGAGGACGCTTGGTAACTGGGTGGACATGCCAGCGGCGGTACCGAGGACGGTACCGCCGCAACCCATTTCACCAGGCGCCGCCAGACGTCAGGCCGCCGAGGATCTCCCGGCGCCCCACCGTTCAAGCAGCCACCCAAGCGACTGCTACGCGGCGCCGCGCTGGAGCGCTTCGCAGACCGCAGTCGACTCCCTGACGCCGAGTTCCACCGCGCGCCCGCAGTGCGCGATCCAGGCCGCCATACCTTCCGGCGTTCCGGACAGATACCCCTCGAAAGCCGCCACGTAGGCCGCCCGCCCCTGCTCGGCATGGCCGACCTCTGCCGGACAGATCGACTTGGGGTCGAGCCCGCTCCCGATCAGCACGACCCGCTCGGCGGTCCGCGCGACCAGGCCGTTGTACCCACCGAAGGGGCGCAGCGCCAGCAGCTCACCGTGCACGACCGCGGCCGTCACCAGCGCAGGCGCGCCACTCCCCGAAAGAATGAGCCCGCTGAGCCCTTCCAGCCGGCCCGCCACCTCGTCAGCGTCGGGTAGCGGCGCTTCGATCAGCGGCTCGTCCACCGGCTCGCCCGCCAGCCGGGGCCGCCCGACGGCATCCTCAGGTGCCGCACCGCCCGCCGCCACCAGATGCAGCCTCGCCAGCACACGCAACGGCGACTGCCGCCAGATGGAGAGCAGCTGCCCCGCCTCGGCGGTCAACCGCAGAGCAGCTCCGACCACACGCGCTTCGCTGTCCCCGGTGAAGTCGGTACGCCGGCGCACCTCTTCCAGGTTCCAGTCGGCGCCGGAGAGCGCAGCCGACCCGCGGGCGCCCCGCAGGGCCGCCTCCGAGGTGACCTCGATACTGCGGCGCCGCATGACGCGGTGACCGTAGACGCGGTCGACAGCCTTGCGTACGGAGTCCACCGCGTCCGTCACGCCCGGCAGCGTGCCCAGGGTGGCGAGCGGGTCCGAGGAAGTCGTACTCATAAGTAGCGAGGCTACGCGCCCCCTGCACACCTGCCGCCCCTGAGTGGCCTTCTTCACGAAGTGTGAGAACGGATAGCAATCGAGCCACTACCCTAGGTGAACATGAAGATCGCTTTCGTAGGGAAGGGCGGCAGCGGCAAGACCACGCTGTCCTCGCTCTTCATCCGCCACCTTGCCGCCAATGAGGCCCACGTCGTCGCGGTGGACGCCGACATCAACCAGCATCTCGGGGCCGCGCTCGGCCTCGACGAGGAGGAGGCCGCAGCGCTGCCCGCGATGGGAGCGCAGCTGCCGCTGATCAAGGAGTATCTGCGCGGCAGCAATCCCCGCATCGCTTCCGTAGAGACGATGATCAAGACCACCCCGCCCGGCGAGGGCTCACGGCTGCTCCGTGTGAGCGAGGACAACCCGGTATACGACGCGTGCGCCCGCACGGTCGGGCTCGACGACGGGGACATCAGGCTGATGGTCACCGGGCCGTTCACAGAATCGGATCTGGGCGTGGCCTGTTACCACTCCAAGGTCGGCGCGGTCGAGCTATGCCTCAACCATCTCGTCGACGGCCCGGAGGAGTACGTCGTCGTCGACATGACCGCCGGCTCGGACTCCTTCGCCTCGGGGATGTTCACCCGGTTCGACATGACGTTCCTGGTCGCGGAGCCGACACGCAAGGGAGTCTCGGTCTACCGGCAGTACAAGGAGTACGCGCGTGATTTCGGGGTCGCGCTGAAGGTCGTCGGCAACAAGGTGCAGGGCGAGGACGACCTGGAGTTCCTGCGGGCCGAGGTCGGCGACGATCTGCTGGTCGCTGTCGGCCATTCCGACTGGGTGCGGTCCATGGAGAAGGGCCGCCCCGCCCGTTTCGAGCTGCTGGAGGCGGACAACCGGATGGCCCTGCAGGCCCTGCAGAACGCGGCGGAGGACTCGTACGGACAGCGCGACTGGGAGCGCTACACACGGCAGATGGTGCATTTCCATCTGAAGAACGCGGAGAGCTGGGGCAACGAGAAGACAGGGGCAGACCTGGCCGCCCAGGTGGACCCCGCATTCGTGCTCGCCGAGCATCACGTCCGGGCCGGGGCGGCCCAGCCCGCCTGATCGGACGGCGCCCTGACCGATACGGGTACGGGCACCCCCAGAAATGGCCTGCCGGTGCCGGGCGGGCGGATTCCGGTCCGTCCGGTCCTGGCAGGCTTCGTTCGTCAGTGCCCGGCGGCCGTCTTCGCGGCGGGCTTGTCCTTGGCCTGGCTCGCGATCCCGTCGAGGAAGGACGTCCAGCTCTTCGCGGGCGCCTCACCGACCTTCAGCGTTCCGAGCTTCGCGAGCGTCGCCGGATCCTGCCCGTCCAGCCAGTCCGCCAACTGCTTGAAGGACACGCAGCGCACGCCTTCCTTGGTGCAGACAGTCTTGATCGTCTGCTCGATGGCGCGCATGTACGTGCCACCGTTCCAGGATTCGAAGTGGTTGCCGATGATCAGCGGGGCACGGTTTCCGTCGTACGAACGGTCGAAGGCCTGGAGCAGACCGTCCCGCATCTGGTTGCCCCAGTACTCGTGCTGGTCCGGGTCGCCCTGCGTCGTACCGGACTGGTTGAACATGAAGTTGTAGTCCATCGACAGGGTCTCGAACTCACGCCCCGGCACCGGGACGAGCTGCATCGAGAGGTCCCAGATGCCGCTCTTCTTCTTCGGCCAGACCTGGTCGTTGACACCGCTGGAGTCGTAGCGGAAGCCCATCGAGCGGGCGGCCGCCACCATGTTCTTCTGCCCCTCCAGACAGGGAGTGCGACCGCCGATGAGCTCCTTGTCGTAGTCGAAGGGCAGCGGCTTCATGCCCTTGAGCTCAGGATCGTTCGACTTCCAGCCCTTCACGAAGGACTTCGCCTGGTTGATCTCACTCTTCCACTCGGCAACTGACCAGGTGCCGACGCCGCCGTCCTTGCCGCAGAAGTGGCCGTTGAAGTGGGTGCCGATCTCGTTGCCATCCAGCCAGGCACCGCGGACCTGAGTGAGGGTGTCCCGGATTCCCTTGGTGTCGTTGAAGCCGATGTCGGAGCTGCCGGCGTTGTGCTTGGGCGGGTCGTAGAGCTTCCGCTTCGCTTCCGGCAGCAGGTACACACCGCTGAGGAAGTACGACATGGTCGCGTCGTACTTCTTGCCCACATCCCGGAAGTGCGAGAAGAGCTGCTGGCTGTCCTCCCCCGCGCCGTCCCACGAGAACACCACGAACTGCGGCGGCTTTTGACCGGGGGCCAGCCGCTGCACGGCGGGCTGCTTCGGCTGGACGCCGGTGAAGGACGTGGAACCGTCGCCGATGAGCCGGAACACACTCTTGGGAGCCTCACCCGCAGCCTTCTTCTCCACCCCGGCCGCACCGTTCGCACCACCGCCACCACCGGCGGCGCTGCTTGCAGCTCGGGGCCCGGACGCGCCCGAACCGTGGGGCGCCCCGGAGCAGCCGGCCACTCCCGCGACCAGCGCAACGGTCACGGCGCCCAGAGCGATCCTCTTCGTGGCGGCCAACATCCGCCCACCCTCTTCCTTCTCTTCCGTGCAGGTCTGATTGCGCTGAAGTGCCGACATGGCGCGGTCAAACTCGCACGCGTCGCACACAAATCCGCGCGACAGGCCGAATGAAAAGCTGCCTATTCACTGGAATGGGTGGTTAGATGGACCATTTGCCCTCAACCATGGACACAGATCTTTACTCTCCATTACGATCTGTTTACCGAGAGTTGAGATATCCCGCCGCTGCACGCCGTGACCCACGGCCGCGTCCCACGTTCCGCGACCGCGCTGCCCCGGAGGAGACGGGAAACATGTCTGCCTGCGTCCCCACTCGTCATGACCACTCATCCAGCAGCTCGCAACCTCCCCGGTCATCGGGGATCAAGCGACCTCACAGTCCGCCACCGCCGCATCGCGGCGGACGATTCCGTATCGCGGGCGCCGACGTGTCCGCATCGATCACTGTCTTCCTTCTCGCCATCCCTATGTCGCTCGGCCTGGCCGTCGCCATGGATGCCCCGCTGGAAGCCGGCCTCATCTCCGCCGCGGTCGGCGGAATCGTCGCCGGTCTGCTCGGGGGCACCCCGCTCCAGGTCTCCGGGCCGTCCGCCGGACTGACCGTGGTGACAGCCGAGTTGATCCAGGTCTACGGCTGGCGCACCACCTGCGCGATCACCATCGGCGCGGGTCTGCTGCAGATCCTGCTGGGCTCGCTGCGTGCCGCCCGCAGTGCGCTCGCCGTCAGCCCGGCCATCGTGCACGGCACACTCGCCGGCATCGGTGTGGCCATCGCACTCGCTCAGCTGCACATCGTGCTGGGCGGTTCACCGGAGAGCTCTGCCGTCTCCAACGCACTCACGCTGCCCGCCCGATTGGAACAGGTGGTCCCGGCCGCACCGCTGATCGGCGGTCTGACCGTGGTGATTCTGGTGCTGTGGCCCCGGATTCCGGGGCGGCCAGGCCGCATCATGCGACGGGTCCCGGCAGCTCTGGTGTCCGTGGCCGCCGCCACCGCTGTGGCGGCCTTCGCGGCACCGTCGATCGCACGGGTCGATCTGCCTTCCTGGCGTTCGCACGCCCTGCCCGAAATGCCACAGGGGCCTGTACTCGGCCTGGCCACAGCCGTGTTCACCATGATGCTGGTGGCGAGCCTGGAATCTCTTCTCGCCGCCGTAGCCGTGGACAAACTGGCCGCGGACCGAAACAGCGAGCGGACGGCCGATCTTCCCGAGCCCGGCTCGGGCCCGACGGCCTCGCCCCCTCTGAAGCGCTCCGACCTCGACCGGGAACTACGCGCACAAGGCATCGCCAACGCGGTGTCGGGGCTGCTGGGCGGCCTCGCGGTCTCCGGCGGCGCGGTGCGCAGTTCGGCGAACGTACGGGCCGGGGCGACCAGTCGCGCCTCCACCGTGCTGCACGGTGTCTGGGTGCTGCTCGCCACCGGTCTGCTGGTCACCGCGCTGGAATGGATCCCGCTGGCCGCCCTCGGCGCGCTCGTGATGGTGGTCGGCATCCAGATGGTGAACTTCGCGCACATCCGCAACGTCCACAGGCACCGCGAATTCCTGGTGTACGGGGCGACGATCAGCGGGGTACTGCTCTTCGGCGTCCTCAAGGGCGTGGCGATCGGGATCGCGGTGGCGGTGGCGGTCGCCCTGCACCGACTGGCGCGGACCAGGATCACCGTGACCGAACAGGACGGCCGGCATCTGGTCGTGGTACGGGGACAGTTGACGTTCCTCGCGGTGCCGCGGCTCAACCGGACCCTGGGTCAGCTGCCCCAGGACGCGGACGTGCTCGTCGAGCTGGACGGTTTCTTCATCGATCACGCGGCGTACGAGATGATCCAGGACTGGGGCAATGCCCACGCCGCCCACGGCGGCCGGGTCGTCTTCGCCGGCAGGTCCGGCGGCCGGATCGCCGAGCCCGCCTCCGCCGCGCACTCCTGCTGCCGGCCCTGGACACCGTGGCGCAATCACCACTGCCACGACGGGCCCGATCCCGCCGGACTCGCCGCGTACGCCGGATCAACCGAACCGGCAGGAACGATCACCGACCCCGGCCCCGCGCCCGCCACAGGAGCGACGGACAACCCCGCACCGCTCCACCCCGGCCCCATCCCCACCCCGCCCCCGTCGGGCGGCACGGACAGTACTGGCGGTACTGGCGGTACTGGCGGCACCGACAGCACGAACATCACCGGCGCCGCCCCCGACGGGCTTTCCCACTCAGGCACCCAGCACTCAGGCACCCAGGGCGCGGGCACCCAGCCGCCGCCCGCCCCTCCGGCCGACTACACACCCGATCACGACGCTGCCCCAGCACGCCGGACCGGCGGGCAGCGACTGGTCAGCGGCCTCAGCTCGTTCCAGCGCAATACCGCACCCCTGGTTCGTGAGGAGCTGGCAAGGCTGGCCAGGGAGGGCCAGCGCCCCTCGCAGCTGTTCATCACCTGCGCGGACTCCCGCCTGGTGACGAGCATGATCACGGCAAGTGGTCCGGGTGACCTGTTCACCGTACGGAACATCGGAAATCTGGTGCCGCCGCCGCATTCCGAGAGAGGTGACGACTCGGTGGGCGCGGCGATCGAGTACGCGGTGGATGTGCTGGGGGTGGAGTCCATCACCATCTGCGGGCACTCCGGCTGCGGCGCGATGAACGCCCTGCTCGGCGCGGGGCCCGACACCCCGGACACCCCTCTGTGGCGGTGGCTGCGGCACGGCGTGCCCAGCCTGAAGCGGATGGCCTCCAAACGACACGCCTGGGCCCGGATCTCGGGCCGGCTGCCCGCCGATGAGGTGGAACAGCTCTGCCTCACCAATGTCGTCCAGCAACTGGACCATCTGCGGGCCCACGGATCGGTGGCCCGACGCCTCGCGGAAGGCACACTCCAGTTGCACGGCATGTACTTCCACGTGGCCGAGGCCCAGTCGTATCTGCTGACCGAGGGAATCGGCGCGGGCCACGGGCTCGACGAGGTATTCGACCGGGTCGGGCCCTCTGCCCCGTACGATCCGTATGAACCGGCCGAGTTGGCGCGTACCGGCGCCTGAACCGGGTACACCTCGGGTCCGTGAGACCGTGTGGGTCCCGCCTCCGCAGCGCCGTGCACCCTGCACCACCGCACGGCACCCCAGCATTCTGCTCCACCCCGCCGCGGGGGCGGGACCGTGCCTCCATACACGAAACACAGGTCTAAACCAATTCCTGGCAGACACTTGTCACCCGGCCTTTGGCCTGATGAGCTATGCCCCGGGACACAACGGACACCCTGGGACTGGGAGAAGTCGTGAGCAACGAAAGCCTGGCCAACCTGCTCAAAGAGGAGCGGCGGTTTGCACCGCCTGCCGATCTGGCCGCGAACGCCAACGTCACAGCCGAGGCGTACGAGCAGGCCGATGCGGACCGGCTGGGCTTCTGGGCCGAGCAGGCCCGCCGCCTGACCTGGGCCACGGAGCCGACCGAGACGCTCGACTGGAGCAACCCGCCCTTCGCGAAGTGGTTCGCGGACGGCAAGCTCAACGTCGCGTACAACTGCGTGGACCGCCACGTCGAGGCGGGCAATGGCGACCGCGTCGCCATCCACTTCGAGGGCGAGCCCGGCGACAGCCGCGCGATCACCTACGCAGAGCTGAAGGACGAGGTCTCCCGCGCCGCCAACGCGCTCACCGAGCTCGGTGTCGGCAAGGGCGACCGCGTCGCCGTCTACCTGCCGATGATCCCCGAGGCCGCCGTCGCGATGCTGGCCTGCGCCCGCATCGGCGCAGCGCACTCGGTGGTGTTCGGGGGGTTCTCCGCGGACGCGATCGCGACCCGTATCCAGGACGCGGACGCGAAGGTCGTCATCACCTCCGACGGCGGATACCGCCGTGGGAAGCCCTCCGCGCTCAAGCCCGCGGTCGACGAGGCCGTGTCCCGGATCGAGAGCGTCGAGCACGTTCTGGTCGTCCGGCGCACCGGTCAGGACACCGCGTGGACCGAGGGCCGCGATGTGTGGTGGCACGAGATCACCGCGCGGCAGTCCGCCGAGCACACCCCCGAGGCGTTCGAGGCCGAGCAGCCGCTGTTCATCCTCTACACCTCGGGCACGACGGGGAAGCCGAAGGGCATCCTGCACACCTCCGGCGGCTACCTCACGCAGGCGGCCTACACGCACCACGCGGTCTTCGACCTCAAGCCGGAGACGGATGTCTACTGGTGCACCGCCGATATCGGCTGGGTGACCGGGCACTCCTACATCGTGTACGGGCCGCTGGCCAACGGTGCGACGCAGGTCATGTACGAGGGCACCCCCGACACCCCGCACCAGGGGCGCTTCTGGGAGATCGTCCAGAAGTACGGCGTGAGCATCCTCTACACCGCGCCGACCGCGATCCGCACGTTCATGAAGTGGGGTGACGACATCCCCGCCAAGTTCGACCTGTCGTCGCTGCGGGTGCTGGGTTCGGTCGGTGAGCCGATCAACCCCGAGGCGTGGATGTGGTACCGCAAGCACATCGGCGCCGACACGTGCCCCATCGTGGACACCTGGTGGCAGACCGAGACCGGCGCGATGATGATCTCGCCGCTCCCCGGCGTCACCGCGACCAAGCCGGGCAGCGCCCAGCGCGCCCTGCCCGGCATCAGCGCCACCGTCGTCGACGACGAGGCCCGTGAGGTACCGGACGGCGGAGGCGGCTACCTCGTCCTCACCGAGCCGTGGCCCTCGATGCTGCGCACCATCTGGGGCGACGACCAGCGGTTCCTCGACACCTACTGGTCGCGGTTCGAGGGCAGGTACTTCGCGGGCGACGGTGCCAAGAAGGACGAGGACGGCGACATCTGGCTCCTGGGCCGGGTCGACGACGTCATGCTCGTGTCCGGGCACAACATCTCCACCACCGAGGTCGAATCCGCCCTCGTGTCGCACCCGGCCGTCGCCGAGGCCGCCGTGGTCGGCGCCGCCGACGAGACGACCGGCCAGTCCATCGTCGCCTTCGTCATCCTGCGCGGCACCGCAACCGCCTCCGAAGAACTCGTCGCGGAACTGCGCAACCACGTCGGCACCACCCTCGGCCCGATCGCCAAGCCCAAGCGGGTCCTGCCGGTCGCCGAGCTGCCGAAGACCCGCTCCGGCAAGATCATGCGACGCCTCCTCCGCGACGTCGCCGAGAACAGGGAACTCGGAGACGTCACCACCCTGACCGACTCATCGGTCATGGACCTCATCCAGACCCAGCTCCCCTCGTCCTCCTCCGAGGACTGAGCTCCGAGGACTGAGATCTCCTCCGAGGACTCGGGCCCCTCCAGGGCTGAGACCTCCTCCAGGAGCTGAGCTGAGCTCACCGAAGGGCATCCGGCAGCGCGCCGGATGCCCTTCGGGCATCTAGGGTGAAGATCACCGCTCACAGCCCTGCACGCCCCGGGTACAGTGGCAGCTGGTCAACAACATGACAGGAACAATCTCCAAAGGGTGTGCCGGGAAGTCTGGTCGGCAAGTGCATCAACCATGCCGTCGCTGCCGTACCGACCCGGAGGTCCTCTCTCGTGGCCGCGCCCACTCCCACACCCCCCTCCCCCCGCCGCACCTTCCTGGGACGCCAGTCGCTCCCGGAGCGGAACTTCCTCACCGACGCGCTGCGTACCGAGACCGTCGGCGGAGTCATCCTGCTGGTCGCCGCGGTGGCGGCGCTGATCTGGGCGAACACCTTCGGATCGAGCTACACGACCGTCAGCCGCTTCCACTTCGGACCCGAGGTGCTCGGTCTGCATCTGTCCGTGGCGCACTGGGCGGCCGACGGGCTGCTCGCGATCTTCTTCTTCGTCGCGGGGGTCGAACTCAAGCGCGAACTCGTCGCGGGTGAGCTGCGCGACCCGAAGGCCGCCGCCCTCCCGGTCGTCGCCGCGCTCTGCGGCATGGCCGTACCCGCGGTCGTCTACACGCTGGTGACGGTGCTCGGCTCCGGCTCCTCCAGCGGCTGGGCCGTCCCCACGGCCACCGACATCGCCTTCGCGCTCGCCGTCCTCGCGGTCATCGGCACCTCGCTGCCGTCCGCGCTCCGCGCGTTCCTGCTGACGCTCGCCGTCGTCGACGACCTGTTCGCGATCCTGATCATCGCGGTGTTCTTCACCGAGAACATCAACTTCGTCGCGCTCGTCGGCGCCTTCGTCGGTCTGGCCGTCTTCTACCTGCTGCTGCGGCTGAACGTCCGCGGCTGGTACGTCTACGTGCCGCTCGCCCTGGTCATCTGGGGGCTGATGTACAACAGCGGGATCCACGCCACCATCGCCGGTGTCGCGATGGGCCTGATGCTGCGCTGCACCAGGCGCGACGGCGAGGAGCGTTCCCCCGGTGAGCGCGTCGAGCATCTGATCCGCCCGCTGTCGGCCGGTTTCGCCGTACCGCTGTTCGCGCTCTTCTCGGCCGGGGTCTCGCTCTCGGGCGGCGCGGTGGCCGGCGTGTTCACCCGGCCCGAGACGCTGGGGGTCGTGCTGGGGCTCGTCGTCGGCAAGACGGTCGGGATCTTCGGCGGTACGTGGCTCGCCACCCGGTTCACCAAGGCGGAGCTGAACAAGGAGCTGGCCTGGGCCGATGTCTTCGCGGTCGCCTCGCTCGCCGGAATCGGCTTCACCGTCTCGCTGCTGATCGGTGAGCTGGCCTTCACCGACGACGAAATGATCAACGAGATCAAGGCGTCGGTCCTGCTCGGCTCCCTGATTGCCGCCGTACTCTCCGGTGTACTGCTCAAACTCCGGGTACGCAGATACCGGGCGCTCACGGACGCGGAGGAGCTCGACGAGGACGAATCCGGGGTACCGGACGTCTATGAACAGGATGATCCGGAGTACCACCTGCGGATGGCCGCGATCCACGAGAAGAAGGCAGCGGAACACCGCCGCCTTGCCCAACTGGCGGGGGCAGCGAGCAACAAGCCGGACAGTCCGGCATGATCTGACATCGGATGTGTTGAACAGGAGAGGGAGTCAGGCATGAGCGACCCCGGCAATTACGCGGGCAGCGCCGACCGCAGTCTCGGCCAGCTGGTCGCCTCGGCGACGGCCGAACTGTCGGCGCTGGTACACGACGAGATCGCCCTCGCCAAGGCCGAGGTGCGACAGGACGTCAAGCGTGGCGTCATCGGCAGCGTGGCGTTCATCGTCACGGGTGTGCTGATCCTTTTCGCGATCCCGGTGCTGAGCTTCGCGGCCGCGTACGGAATCCACAACCTGGGGCTGGGGCTCGCCTGGTCGTTCCTGATCGTGGGTGGCGCGTTCATCCTGCTCGGGATCCTGCTCGCGCTCTTCGGCTACGCCAAGTTCAAGAAGGTCAAGCCGCCGGAGAAGTCCATCGCGTCGGCCAAGCAGACGGCCGCCATCCTCCAGGGCGTCAAGCCGCACCCCCGTCCGGGCATCTCAGCGGACGCGATCCTTCCGGCAGGCGGCAGCACACTTGCGGACAAGGCCATCGAGAACAGTCCGGTCCAGGACAAGGCACCGGCTGTGGCACGCTCATCTACATGACGGTCCCCGATTCCAGCGCATTCGGCCCAGTAGGCCCGGACGACGCATTCGGCCCAGGAGGCCCAGTAGGCCCGGACGACCGGGCGGGCCACTCAGGGCCGGACGGCCCACCGGCAGACCCTTCCGCCACACCGTCCCCCCGGGCCTCGGTGCCGTTCACCGGCCCGCTGGGTCCCGCGGTCGGCTCCGGTGGCCCCGTCCGCCTGGACGGCCCCTGGACACACCGGGACGTCGCGGCGAACGGCGCCCGCTTCCACATCGCCGAAATGGGTGAAGGGCCGCTGGTCCTGCTCCTGCACGGCTTCCCGCAGTTCTGGTGGACCTGGCGTCACCAGTTGCCCGCACTCGCGGAGGCGGGGTTCCGGGCGGTGGCGATGGACCTGCGTGGAGTGGGCGGAAGCGACCGTACGCCGCGGGGCTACGACCCGGCCAACCTGGCGCTGGACATCACCGGCGTGATCCGCTCGCTCGGCGAGCCCGATGCGGCGCTGGTCGGCCACGACATGGGCGGCTACCTCGCCTGGACGGCGGCGGTGATGCGGCCGAAGCTGGTGCGCCGGCTGGTGGTGTCCTCGATGCCGCATCCGCGGCGGTGGCGCTCCTCGATGCTCTCCGACTTCGCGCAGTCCCGCGCGGGCTCGTACATCTGGGGCTTCCAGCGGCCTTGGGTGCCTGAGCGTCAGCTCGTGGCGGACGACGCCGCGTTGGTGGGGCGGCTGATCCACGACTGGGCGGGACCGCGGACCGCGGAGTTCCCCGACGACGCGACGGTGGACGTGTACCGGCGTGCCATGTCCATCCCGTCAACGGCTCACTGCTCGGTCGAGCCGTACCGCTGGATGGTGCGCTCGCTGGCCCGCCCCGACGGCATCCAGTTCAACCGGCGCATGAAACGGCCGGTGCGGGTGCCCACGTTGCACCTGCACGGTTCACTCGATCCGGCGGTACGCACCCGGAGTTCGGCGGGGTCCGGCGAGTACGTCGAGGCACCGTACCGTTGGCGACTTTTCGACGGTCTGGGGCACTTCCCCCACGAGGAGGATCCGGACGGATTCTCGGCCGAACTCATCAGCTGGCTCAAGGATTCCGAGCCCGACCGCTAGCCCACGGGTACACCCGTCCGACGAACAGCCACTTGCCTGGCGCATACGCCAATTGGCTGACGGATGGGCGATTACCGACCATGAGCCACGGGCAGACGTCCGGGTATGGGCTGGACGCACGACTTCAGTGACGCAGCACGCAATCGCCGCTCGACCGCCACGGCGGGTCCGGGCACTCATGAGGGGGGCGGCCGCCAGGGCCGGGTGCACGCTATGCATGTTCTGCATGATCCCCGGCTCGGCATTCCGCGCATCCTCCGCCGCAGGGCCCGCTGGGTCTCGGCCCGGCTGCGCCACCCGCGCGGATGACCTCCTCGCCTCCCCGGACGGCCTCGCGGCCGCCGCGGACGACCTGCCGGTCCCCCACCGTCGGACGCTGAGCGCATCGCCCGACGGCGGGGTCTGGCGGGGCTTCCCCTACCCTGCTCCCGGCAGCCGTTCCCTCCCGGAGAGGGTCTAGAGGGCGCACGCCTGACTGTCGACCTGCTGGTTGGCGGTTCGGCCCTGCTCGATGTCCTCGCGGATCTCGTCGGCCGTCAGCGCGTAACCGGTGTTCGGGTCATCGAGCGACTTGGCGAAGACGACTCCGTACACCTTGCCTTCCGGGGTCAGCAGCGGTCCGCCGGAGTTCCCCTGGCGGACCGTTGTGAAGAGCGAGTACACGTCACGGCGGACGGTGCCCCGGTGGTAGATGTCCGGGCCGTTGGCGTCGATGCGGGCGCGGACGCGCGCGGCGCGGACGTCGTAAGCGCCGTTCTCCGGGAAGCCCGCGACGATCGCGCTGTTGCCGGTCGAGGCGTCGTGGTTGGTATCGGTGAAGCCGAGCGGCTTGGCGTCCAGGTCCGGGACGTCGAGGACGGCGATGTCGCGCCGCCAGTCGTACAGGACGACCTTCGCGTCGTACAGCCGTCCCTGGCCGCCGATCTGGACGGTCGGCTCGTCGACGCCGCCGACGACGTGGGCGTTGGTCATCACCCGGCGGTCGGAGAAGACGAAACCGGTCCCTTCGAGGACCTTGCCGCAGCTCGGGGCGGTACCGACGACCTTGACGATGGACTTCTTGGCACGGGCGGCGACCGGGCTGCCCGCAAGCGCCGGGTCGGGGGCCCTGACTTCGGTGATGGGCTCATTGGCGAACGGGCTGAAGACCTGTGGGAAGCCGTTCTGCGCCAGGACCGAGGAGAAGTCCGTGAACCAGGTGGAGGCCTGGGGCGGCATCACCCGGGAGATGCCGAGCAGCACCGAGGAACTGCGCACCTCCTTGCCCACGGTCGGCAGCGAGGTGCCGGCCAGCGCGGAGCCGATCAGCCAGGACACCAGGAGCATCGCCACGACGTTGACCAGTGCGCCACCCGTCGCGTCGACGGCACGCGCGGGCGACCACGTGATGTACCGGCGGAGCTTGTTCCCCAGGTGGGTGGTGAAGGCCTGGCCCACCGAGGCGCACACGATCACGATGACGACCGCGACCACGGCGGCCGTCGACGAGACCTCGGAGCCGTCCGTCAGCTGGTCCCACAGGACCGGCAGCAGATAGACGGCGACGAGACCGCCGCCCAGGAACCCGATCACCGACAGGATGCCGACGACGAACCCCTGGCGGTATCCGATGACCGCGAACCACACGGCGCCGGCCAGCAGCAGGATGTCCAGCACGTTCACCGTCTATAGCCTCACAGATTCGTCACCGGGCCCGTACGTCTCTCCGGGTCCGGGCGGTCGGCCCGGAGCAGTGGAGCACGGGGAGTCAGCCTGTCATGCGCGCCAGTCGAGCGGCACCTGCTTGGCTCTGTCCCAGGGGCGCTCCCAGCCCGCGAAGTGCAGAATCCGGTCGATCACGCCGGCCGTGAACCCCCATACGAGTGCGGATTCGACCAGAAACGCCGGGCCTTGGTGACCGCTCGGGTGGACGGCCGTGGCCCGGTTGGCCGGGTCCGTGAGATCTGCCACGGGGACGGTGAAGACCCGCGCGGTCTCCCCCGGGTCGACGACCCCCACCGGGCTGGGCGCACGCCACCAGCCGAGGACCGGCGTCACGACGAAGCTGCTCACCGGAATGTAGAGCCGGGGCAGCACGCCGAACAGCTGCACACCGTGAGGATCGAGGCCCGTCTCCTCCTGGGCCTCCCGCAGGGCGGCCCTGAGCGGCCCCGTCGTCGTCTGGTCGCCGTCCTCCGGATCCAGGGAGCCACCGGGGAAGGAGGGCTGCCCGGGGTGCGAGCGCAGACTTCCCGCGCGCTCCATCAGGAGCAGTTCGGGCCCCCGCGCACCCTCGCCGAACAGGACGAGGACGGCCGACTGCCGTCCCGCCCCGCTCTCGGGCGGCAGGAAACGGCTGAGCTGCCTCGGCTCGACGGTGCGCGCGGCGCTGGCGACGGGGTCCAGCCAGCGGGGCAGGCCCTCGGTGGTGACGGTGATCGAAGCCTCTTCGCCGGACCCCGGCGGGGACCCGGGCGCGGCCGACGCGGCGGCTGCCACCGCGTCGGCCGACGCGTCCGTGCTGTGTTCATGCGTCCTCATGGGCACCCCTCGACTCACAACGCCTGTCCTCACGCATTTCGTTCCGCAGCGGCGCCTCGGATCATTCGGCGCCCAGGGCGGGGGCGGGTGCGCCCGGGTAGTCCGGCGGCGGGCTGAGCCGCTGCCCGGGGCGGCCCCCCATCTCGTACTTCAGAAGCTTCCGGGCCTTCTCGGGATCCGTCTCGCCCTCGCCGTACGAAGGACAGAGAGGGGCGATCGGGCAGGCACCGCAGGCGGGCTTGCGGGCGTGGCAGATCCGGCGCCCGTGGAAGACGACGCGGTGCGAGAGCATCGTCCACTCGCTCTTGGGGAAGATCGCCGCGACATCGGCCTCGACCTTCACCGGGTCCTCCTGGTCGGTCCACTTCCAGCGGCGCACCAGCCGTCCGAAGTGGGTGTCCACAGTGATCCCCGGTACGCCGAAAGCGTTCCCCAGTACGACGTTGGCGGTCTTGCGGCCGACTCCCGGCAACGTCACGAGGTCCTCCAGACGTCCGGGCACCTCGCCGTCGAAGTTGTCCCGGAGGGCGGTGGAGAGGCCCATCAGCGACTTGGTCTTGGCGCGGAAGAAGCCGGTCGGCCGAATGATCTCTTCCATTTCCTCCGGGACCGCCGCGGCCATGTCCTCGGGGGTGGGGTAGGCGGCGAAGAGCGCGGGGGTGGTCTGGTTGACCCTCAGATCGGTCGTCTGGGCGGAGAGGACCGTGGCGACGAGGAGCTCGAATGCGTTCCGGAAGTCCAGCTCCGGGTGGGCATAGGGATAGAGCTCGGCCAGCTCACGGTTTATCCGGCGGGCCCTGCGCACCATGGCCAGGTGCGATTCCGGCTTGGCGTTCGGCTTCGGCTTGGCGTTCGGCTTCGGCTCGGGGGTGGCCTTCGGCTTGGACTTGGGGGTGGCCTTCGGCTTGGACTTGGGGGTCGACTTCGACTTCGGGGTGGCCTTCGACTCCGGCTTCGGCTTCACCTCCGACTCCAGCTCCCGCCCCGTCGCCGAGCCCGTGCCACTCTTTGGTCCCACCCGTTTCGCCGTCCTCACCGGTTCCGCCGTTCCCACCCGTTTCATCCGTCCAGCCGGGCTTTTTGTCGCATTTTTCGCTCCACTTGCGGCCTGTTCGCCCACAGCGGAATCGCGGCCCTCCGACACCCCATCAGCCCCCTTGGCCTGCGCTCTCACCGGCGTTCCGGACACCCGACCAGCGTAGAGCCAGGCACTGACATCCGCCCCGGTCACCGATGATCCACCCCCAATCGGCCCCCTGCCGTACGTCTCGGCACACACGTGCGTCAAACTGGTTTGTGATTGATCGCACTGTTTTACCGTCCGGCATGATGGGGACCACGGTTCCCTGAACAGGCCGACAAGGAGAGAACTCGTGGACGACGTTCTGCGGCGCGCCCCGCTTTTCGCGGCGCTCGATGACGAGCAGGCCGCGGAGCTCCGCGCCTCGATGAGTGAGGTGACCCTCGCGCGCGGCGACGCGCTGTTCCACGAGGGTGACCCGGGCGACCGCCTCTATGTGGTCACCGACGGCAAGGTGAAGCTCCACCGCACCTCGCCCGACGGCCGCGAGAACATGCTGGCTGTCCTCGGCCCCGGCGAGCTGATCGGTGAGCTGTCGCTCTTCGACCCGGGCCCGCGCACCGCCACCGCGACCGCACTGACCGAGGTGAAGCTCCTCGGCCTCGGCCACGGCGACCTCCAGCCCTGGCTGAACGTGCGGCCCGAGGTGGCCACGGCCCTGCTGCGCGCTGTCGCACGGCGCCTGCGCAAGACCAACGACCAGATGTCCGACCTGGTCTTCTCCGACGTGCCGGGTCGTGTCGCCCGTGCGCTCCTCGACCTGTCGCGCCGCTTCGGCGTCCAGTCCGAGGAAGGCATCCACGTCGTGCACGACCTGACGCAGGAGGAGCTGGCCCAGCTGGTCGGCGCCTCCCGCGAGACGGTCAACAAGGCCCTGGCCGACTTCGCCGGCCGCGGCTGGCTGCGGCTGGAGGCCCGCGCGGTCATCCTGCTCGACGTGGAGCGGCTGGCCAAGCGGTCCCGCTGACCCGGCGCCGTACGCAACGCCCGAGGGCCCCGCCGACACCGGCGGGGCCCTCGCGTACGTCACGGGGCAGGGCCCCTCGCGTACGTCACAGGGCAGGGCCCGTCAGATCAGCCCGTGCTCCCGCAGGTACTCCAGCTGCGCCCGCACCGAGAGCTCCGCCGCAGGCCACAGCGACGGGTCCACGTCCGCGTACACGTGCGCCACCACCTCCGACGAGGTCCGGAACCCGGCCTCCACCGCCGTCTCCACCTGGGCCAGCCGGTTCGCGCGGTGCGCCAGGTAGAACTCGACCGCGCCCTGCGCGTCGTCCAGCACCGGCCCGTGGCCCGGCAGCACCGTGTGCACCCCGTCGTCGACCGTCAGCGAACGCAGCCGCCGCAGCGAGTCGAGGTAGTCCCCGAGACGCCCGTCGGGGTGCGCCACCAGCGTCGTCCCGCGGCCGAGGATCGTGTCCCCCGTCAGCACCGCGCGGTCGGCGGGAAGATGGAACGAGAGCGAGTCCGCGGTGTGGCCCGGGGTCGGCACCACGTACATCTCCAGCCCACCGGTCGTGATCACGTCCCCCGTCCCCAGGCCCTCGTCACCCAGCCGCAGCCCGGGGTCGAGCGCGCGCACCTTCGTACGGGTCAGCTCCGCGAACCGCGCCGCGCCCTCCGCGTGGTCGGGGTGGCCGTGGGTGAGGAGCGTGAGCCCGATCCGGCGGCCCGCGCGCTCGGCGGTGTCGATGACGGCCCGTAGGTGGACATCGTCCAGCGGCCCCGGATCGATGACCACCGCGAGGTCCGAGTCGGGCTCGGCGACGATCCAGGTGTTGGTGCCGTCCAGCGTCATCGGCGACGCGTTGGGCGCGAGGACGTTGACCGCGCGAGTGGTGGCGGGGCCGGAGAGCACCCCGCCGCGCGGCTGTCCGGGCAGCGCTGCCGCGTCGCTCATGCCGCCCCACCGCCCGTGCCGTCGTCGGCCTCGCCCGCGCTGCCCCTGCCGCCCGCCGGGATGTGTTTGGTGAACTCCGCGTGCCCCGGCCAGCTCAGCACCAGCTCATCGCCCTCCAGACGCGCCTGTGCGAGTACGGGGGAGAGGTCCTGGGCCGATGACGCCTCCAGCGCCTGGGCGGCGGTGGCGTGGGCCCTGAGCCCGCGCAGCGTCGAGACCGTCGGCGGCATCATCAGCAGCTCGCCGCGGTCGTAGCCGTCGGCCGCCTCCCCCGGGCCGATCCACACCGTGCGGTCGGCCTCCGTGGAGGCGTTGCGGGTGCGCTGGCCGGCCGGGAGCGCGGCCACGAAGAACCAGGTGTCGTAGCGGCGCGGTTCGAACTCCGGAGTGATCCAGCGCGCCCACGCACCGAGCAGATCCGAGCGCAGGACCAGTCCGCGGCGCTCCAGGAACTCCGCGAACGACAGCTCCCGCGCGACCAGCGCCTCGCGATCGGCCTCCCAGTCCGCGCCTGTGGTGTCCGTGACGACGGTGCCCGCCGTCGGGCCCGCGAGCAGGACGCCCGCCTCCTCGTACGTCTCCCGGACCGCCGCGCAGAGGATCGCCTGCGCCTCGGCGGGGGTGCCGACCCCGAGCCGGCGCGCCCAGCTCTCCGGCGCGGGCCCGGCCCAGCCGACGAGCCGGTCGTCGTCGCGCGGGTCGACCCCGCCACCCGGATAGGCGTACGCCCCTCCGGCAAAGGCCATCGACGTGCGCCGGCGCAGCATGTGGACAGTGGGCCCGCCCCCGGTACCCGCGGCCGGGTCCCGGAGCAGCATCACGGTGGCGGCCCGCCGGGGGGTCGCGGCCGTCAGTTCGCCGGTGGCGAGGGCCCGGATCCGGTCGGGCCATTCCGGTGGGTACCACTGACCATTGGACATGGCCGGAGGCTATCCGGAACCGTGAGGATGTTCGAGGGGGGTCGATGTTCGAGGGGGCCGATGTTCGAGGGGCCGAGATCCCTACATGCCCCGAGATCCGCACATACCCCGCACACAAATAATCAGCATCCGTACGCAGACGATCAGCACCGGCACACGAAAGATCCCGCCCGGTCGTCGTGACCGGACGGGATCAGAGGAAGTCGGCGCGGTCGGCGCAGTCAGCGAAGTCTGCGCAGTAAGTGGCGGGAGGCCGGCTCAGACCCCGGTCAGTTCGACCTGGATCTCGACCTCGACCGGTGCGTCCAGCGGCAGCACCGCGACACCCACGGCGCTGCGCGCGTGCACGCCCTTGTCTCCGAGGACGGCACCGAGCAGTTCGCTCGCGCCATTGATCACGGCGGGCTGGCCGGTGAAGTCGGCGGCCGAGGCGACGAAGCCGACGACCTTCACGACGCGCGCGATCCGGTCCAGGTCACCCGCGACCGACTTCACCGCGGCGAGCGCGTTGAGGGCGCAGGTCTTCGCCAGTTCCTTGGCCTCGTCGGGCGTGACCTCAGCGCCGACCTTGCCGGTGACGGCGAGCTTGCCGTCCACCATCGGCAGCTGGCCCGAGGTGTACACGTACACCCCGGACTGCACGGCCGGCTGGTACGAGGCCAGCGGCGGCACGACGGCCGGCAGGGGCAGTCCGAGCTCGGCGAGCTTCGCCTCGACGGCGCCCGCCACTACTGCTTCTCCCGCTTCAGGTAGGCCACGAGCTGCTCGGGGTTGTTCGGGCCGGGAACGACCTGGACCAGCTCCCAGCCGTCCTCGCCCCAGGTGTCCAGAATCTGCTTGGTCGCGTGCACGAGAAGGGGCACGGTCGCGTATTCCCACTTGGTCATGGCCCGACTGTAATGCCTGTGCAATCCACGGGACGCGCAGCCTCGTGCGTAGCCTGCGGTACGACTGGTTAGGCTCGAATACGTGAGCAGGTTCCAGGTCGTCAGCGGCAAGGGCGGTACCGGTAAGACCACGGTCGCCGCCGCCCTCGCGCTTGCCCTCGCGACCGAGGGCAGGCGCACCCTCCTCGTCGAGGTCGAGGGCAGACAGGGCATCGCCCAGCTCTTCGAGGCGGACTCCCTCCCCTACGAGGAGCGCAAGATCGCCGTCGCACCGGGCGGCGGGGAGGTGTACGCCCTCGCGATCGACGCCGAGCGAGCGCTCCTCGACTACCTCCAGATGTTCTACAAACTCGGCAGCGCGGGCCGGGCGCTGAAGAAGCTCGGCGCGATCGACTTCGCCACCACGATCGCGCCCGGCGTCCGGGACGTCCTGCTGACCGGCAAGGCCTGCGAGGCGGTGCGCCGCAAGGACAAGCAGAACCGGTTCGTCTACGACTACGTGATCATGGATGCCCCGCCGACCGGCCGCATCACCCGCTTCCTCAACGTGAACGACGAGGTGGCGGGGCTGGCCCGGATAGGCCCGATACACAATCAGGCCCAGGCCGTGATGAGGGTGCTGAAGTCCCCCGAGACCGCGGTCCATCTGGTGACCCTCCTGGAGGAGATGCCGGTCCAGGAGACCGCCGACGGCATCGCCGAGCTCCGGGCGGCCGAGCTGCCGGTGGGCCGGGTCATCGTGAACATGGTGCGCCCGCATCTGCTGGACGAGGACGCGCTGCGCACCGCTGCGGGCGGCCGCCGCAAGGAGATCGCCAAAACGCTCACCCGGGCAGGCGTGACCGGCTCCGCGGCCCTCGTACGCCCGCTGCTCGCACAGGCCGCCGAGCACGCCCAGCGGGTCGAGCTGGAACGCGAACAGCGCGCCGTACTGACCGGCCTCGGGCTTCCGGGTCACGAGCTCCCACTGATCGGCGAGGGCGTGGACCCGGCCGGACTGTACGAGCTGGCGATGGAACTCCGTAAGCAAGGCGTGGGCGAAGGCGAAGGGGCGGCGGGACAAGGGACGGCTGGACAAGGGGCGGCTGGACAAGGGGTGGGTTCATGACATCGGACAGCAACCACGACGGGTGCAGCGACCGCGGCGGGGCAGTGGCGGCGACCGCCCCAGCCCTGGACACGGACGCCCTCCTCGACGATCCGGGTATCCGGATCATCGTGTGCTGCGGCTCGGGCGGAGTCGGCAAGACCACGACCGCCGCGGCGCTCGGCGTACGCGCGGCCGAGCGCGGCCGCAAGGTCGTCGTCCTCACCATCGACCCGGCCCGCAGACTCGCCCAGTCCATGGGCATCGACTCCCTGGACAACGTCCCCCGCCGGGTGAAGGGCATCGAGACGCAGGGCTCCGGCGAACTGCACGCCATGATGCTCGACATGAAGCGGACCTTCGACGAGATCGTCGAGGCGCACGCGGACGGCGAACGGGCCCGCGCGATTCTGGAGAACCCCTTCTACCAGTCCCTGTCGGCCGGCTTCGCGGGCACGCAGGAGTACATGGCGATGGAGAAACTCGGTCAGCTCCGGGCGCGCGAGGAGTGGGACCTGATCGTCGTCGACACCCCGCCGTCGCGTTCCGCGCTGGATTTCCTGGACGCGCCGAAGCGGCTCGGCTCGTTCCTGGACGGGAAGTTCATCAAGCTGCTGATGGCCCCGGCGAAAATGGGCGGCCGGGCCGGGATGAAGTTCCTCAATGTGGGCATGTCGATGATGACCGGGACGCTCGGGAAGCTGCTCGGCGGCCAGTTCCTGAGGGACGTACAGACCTTCGTCGCCGCGATGGACACCATGTTCGGCGGGTTCCGCACCCGCGCCGATGCCACGTTCAAGCTGCTTCAGGCACCCGGCACGGCGTTCCTCGTCGTCGCGACGCCGGAGCGGGACGCGCTCCGCGAGGCGGCGTACTTCGTGGAGCGGCTGGCCGCGGAGGACATGCCGCTGGCGGGTCTGGTCCTCAACCGGGTGCACGACAGTGAGGCCGCCCGGCTCTCGGCCGGGCAGGCGCTGGCCGCCGCGGAAAATCTTGATGCGGTCGGCATTGTGGATCAGGGGGCCGGGAAGGCTGGACTTCGTGAGCCCGCCGACTCCCCCGCGGCCGGGACCGCACAGGCCACGGACACCACTGGAGCCGCCACCCCCGACCTGTCCGAGCATGCCTCGGAGCACGAACATGAGCAGGACCACGAACGTGAACACGAGCCCGCCGACGCACCGGAGGCTGACGCAGACACAGACGCGGAAACCTCCGCCGTTGCCCCGGCTGTCTCCGTCGAGCAACTGACCGCCGGTCTGCTGCATCTGCACGCCGAAAGGATGCAGGTGGTCGCGCGCGAACACCACACACGCGACCGTTTCACCGCGCAGCATCCCGAGGTGGCCGTGACAGCGGTGGCCGCACTGCCCGGAGATGTCCATGACCTCGCAGGGCTGCGAGCCATCGGGGACCGGCTCGCGACCGGTTCCGCCCCGGCCGGAGCTGCTTAGCCACCCCGTAATCCGTCATGCGCGTCGTTATCGGAAGCACACGTCATCCGCAGGAGACGTCGTCCGCAGTAGTAGCCGTCGTCCGCGGTCCACCTCGTCCGCGGTCCGCCTGAGGGCCCCGCCCGCACCACGTGGCCGGCCCCACAGGGCCGGACCGCTCGCCCACCGTCCGGGGTTACCCCACTGCGGCGAGCGTCTCGTGCAGCTCGTCTTCCTCCAGCCCGATCGCCACGGGCAGGATGCCCGTGGACCGCTCGTACTCGCTGCGTGCGGTCTCCAGCAGCCGGCGCCAGGACGTGACGGTCGGGCGTCTGCGCAGCAGTGCGCGGCGCTCCCGCTCGGTCATTCCGCCCCACACGCCGAATTCGACGCGATTGTCCAGCGCATCGGCCAGGCACTCGGTCCGCACCGGACATCCGGTGCACACCGCCTTGGCCCTGTTCTGCGCTGCCCCTTGTACGAACAGTTCATCCGGATCGGTAGTGCGGCAGGCTGCCTGCGCACTCCAGTCGGTTACCCAGCCCATCCCGGCGCCGTCCTCTCCCGAATCGAGGCTCCCCCACGGCGACAGCGGCATATTCACCGCTGCCAGTTGAGGACGTTACGGAAGGTGGCGACAGCACAACACCCCCTTCGGGCCCAATCTTGAATGGCCCGAACGGACTATGCGTATGCGGCAGATCACCCAGGGGAGTGAGGTGAGGACATCCGCGACTATCCCGAGAGAATCGGGACAGACCATCCGAGACACAACGGACGTTCGATGACACACGAGGCGTTTTCGGGAGCGCCTGAATCGTGGTCGGGTCACGTACAGGGTCATGCAGGGGGGTTGATACGAAACCGGACTGCTGTGACAGTTGAGAGCAGCTTAGGCCAAGGCATATACGTGTGTCCGGCGAATGAGAACGTAGGCTGCCCCCATGCCAAAGAAGCGCTCGGGCGGGGGTCTCACGACGACCCAGCAGGCCGCCAAGTTCCTCGGTGTCGCCGCACTCTCCGGAGTGGTCCTGGCGGGCATCGCGCTGCCGGCCGCCGGAGCACTGGGTCTCGCCGCCAAGGGGACGGTCGACGGATTCGACGAGATCCCGGCCAATCTGAAGACTCCGCCGCTGAGCCAGCGAACCACGATTCTGGACAACAAGGGCGGCCAGATCGCCACGGTCTACTCGCGCGACCGCACCGTAGTACCGCTGAAGGACATGTCGCCGTACATGCAGAAGGCGATCATCGCGATCGAGGACGCCCGCTTCTACGAGCACGGCGCGGTCGACCTCAAGGGCATCCTGCGCGCGATGAACCGCAACGTTCAGTCGGGCGGGACCGCGCAGGGCGCGTCGACCCTCACCCAGCAGTACGTGAAGAACGTCTTCGTCGAGGAGGCCGGCGACGACCCGGCCAAGGTCGCCGAGGCCACCCAGCAGACGCTCGGCCGCAAGGTCCAGGAGCTGAAGTACGCGATCCAGGTCGAGGAAGAGCTCGGCAAGAAGAAGATCCTGGAGAACTACCTCAACATCACCTTCTTCGGGCAGCAGGCGTACGGGGTCGAGGCGGCCTCGCAGCGCTACTTCTCGAAGTCGGCGAAGGACCTGAAGGTGGAGGAGGCGGCGCTGCTGGCCGGCATCGTGCAGTCGCCCAGCCGCTACGACCCCGTGAACGACACGGAGGAGGCGACCAAGCGTCGCAACACCGTGCTCCAGCGGATGGCGGATGTCGGGGACATCTCGAAGGCCGAGGCCGCCAAGGCCCAGGCGACGCCGATCAAGCTGAAGGTCAAGCGGCCGCAGAACGGCTGCATCACCGCGGTCAGCGGCTCCGGCTTCTTCTGCGACTACGTACGGCAGATCGTCACGGGCGACCCCGCCTTCGGGAAGACCGCGAAGGACCGCGCCAAGCTCTGGGCGACCGGCGGTCTCACGATCAAGACGACGCTCGACCCGCGCTCGCAGGCCGCCTCCAACGAGGCCGCCACCTCCCGGGTCAACAAGGACGACAAGATCGCCGACGCGGTCGTGCAGGTGAAGCCGGGCACGGGCCAGATCACCGCGATGGCCCAGTCCCGCCCGTACGGACTGGACCAGTCCAAGCACCAGACCGTGCTGAACCTCAACGTCGACCACAAGATGGGCGGCAGCTACGCCGGCTTCCAGGTGGGTTCGACCTTCAAGCCGATCACCGCGGCGGCGGCCCTGGAGAAGGGGATCAGTCCGGCACAGGACTTCACCACCGACCACCAGATCTCGCTGCCCGGCGAGAGCTTCCGCACCTGCGACAACCGGCCTGCCGACAACCGCCCCTGGGAGGTGTCGAACGAGCTGGAGACGGAGAAGGGCACCTTCGACATGACCAGCGCGCTGGGCAAGTCGATCAACACCTACTTCGCGAAGCTGGAGCAGAAGGCCGGCCTCTGCGAGACCCTCTCGATGGCGGACAAGGTCGGCTACATCCGCGGCAACAACAAGCCGCTGCAGGCGGTCGCCTCCACCACCCTCGGTGGCCAGGAGTCGACGCCGCTGGCGATGGCCTCGGTGTACGCCACCTTCGCCAACCGGGGCAAGTACTGCTCCCCGATCGCGATCCTCTCGGTGACCAAGCCGGACGGAAAGCAGCTCGACGTACCGAAGTCGAAGTGCACGCAGGCCATGAGCGAGCACACCGCGGACACCATCAACCAGATGCTCAAGGGCGTCGTCGCGGACGGCACCGGCCAGCAGGCCGGCCTCAACGACCGTGACAACGCGGGCAAGACCGGTACCACCGACGAGCGCAAGAACGCCTGGTTCGTCGGCTACACGCCGAACCTGTCCACCGCGGTGTGGGTCGGCAGTGACGGTGCCCAGCAGATCCCGATGAGCAACATCACCATCGGCGGTCAGTACTACGACGACGTCTGCGGTGGCTGTCTGCCCGGTCCGATCTGGAAGACCGCGATGACCGGCTCCCTGAACGCCTCCGAGACCCCGGCCTTCAACGCGGTCGACGTACCGCGGTCGAAGCCGAAGGAGGACAAGGGCAAGAAGGACAGGGACAAGAAGAAGCCGGGCAACGGCGACAACAAGCCCGGCGGCGACAGCCCCTTCCCCGGCATCAGCATTCCGCCGGACCTGATCGGCGGAAACAACGGCCACGGCCGCGGCCAGGGCAACAACGGCACGCAAGGTCCCTGACCTGCTGCTGTTCATGCTGGTACTGCCACTGGTACTGGTACTGCTTCCGCCGCCGCAATCGCCGCGGCAGACATGAAGGTGGGGCGCCCCCGGCCGGGGGCGCCCCACCTTCATGTCTCAGCCGGTCCCAGCCGTCCCAGCCGTCCCAGCCGTCTCAGCCGGTCTCAGCCCGCGAGGAGCTTCTTGACCTGGGCGGCCACCCGGCCGCCCTCCGCACGCCCCGCGACCTTCGGGTTCACGATCTTCATGACGGCGCCCATCGCCCGCGGGCCCTCGGCACCGCCGGCCTTCGCCTCATCGACTGCGGACGTCACGATCGCGGCCAGCTCGTCGTCGCTCAGCTGCTGCGGAAGGTAGGCGTCGAGCAGCTCGCCCTCCCTCTTCTCCCGCTCGGCCTGCTCGGTCCGGCCGCCCTGCGAGAAGGCCTCGGCCGCCTCGCGACGCTTCTTCGCCTCCTTGGCGATCACCTTCTGCACCTCGTCGTCGGAGAGTTCGCGGGCCGACTTGCCGCTGACCTCCTCCTTGGTGATCGCGGTGAGGGTCAGCCGGAGCGTGGACGAGGTCAGCTCGTCGCGCGCCTTCATGGCCGTGGTGAGGTCTTCCTTGAGCTTGGACTTGAGCGTGGTCATGTGGTGATTGTGGCAGGTGCGGGGTACCCGCCGCCCGCCGGTTTTCCCGTGGACACGAACCGTCTGCGACGATGGGCGCATGCGCGCACGCTACGGAGTACCCCTGAAAATCACGGCGGTCACCGCCGCGGCCGGCGCCGCCGGTCTCGCCTACGCAGCCGGATTCGAGGCCCGCTCGTTCCGCCTGCGAAGGGTCACGGTCCCCGCACTCCCGCACGGAGCACGTCCGTTGCGCGTCCTGCAGATCTCCGACGTCCACATGGTGAGCGGTCAGCGGAAGAAGCGCGCCTGGCTGCAGTCACTCGCGGGACTGCGGCCGGACTTCGTCGTGAACACCGGCGACAACCTCTCCGACCCCGAGGCGGTACCGGAGCTGCTGGACGCGCTGGGCCCGCTGATGGAGCTTCCGGGCGTGTACGTCTTCGGCTCCAACGACTACTACGGTCCCAAGCTCCGTAACCCCGTCCGCTATCTCTTCGAGAAGACCGCGGGCAAGCACGGACTCAACGGGAACGCCCCGGCGGTCAACGTCGTCCACAACCCGTGGGAACCCATGCGGGACGCCTTCGACGAGGCGGGCTGGCTGAACCTGTCCAACACGCGCGGCCGCCTCAAGCTCGACGGCCTGGAGCTCGCCTTCACCGGCCTCGACGACCCGCACATCAAGCGCGACCGCTACGCGGAGGTCTCGGGCGGCCCGGAGTCGGGCGCCGACCTCTCCATCGGCGTGGTCCACGCCCCCTACCTGCGCTCTCTGGACGCCTTCACCTCGGACGGCTACCCGCTGATCCTGGCCGGCCACACCCACGGGGGCCAGCTCTGCATCCCCTTCTACGGAGCCCTGGTCACCAACTGCGACCTGGACACGGACCGCGTGAAGGGGCTCTCCTCCCACTCGGTGGACGGCAACCGCGCCTATCTCCACGTCTCGGCCGGCTGCGGCACCAACCGCTACACCCCGGTCCGCTTCGCCTGCCCCCCCGAGGCAACGCTGCTGACCTTGACGGCCCGGGACGTGTAACCCCTCGCACACCCTCCGACACACCCTCCTGGCACACCCCCTCGCGCACCCTCATCGTGCGGCCCTCTGGCGCACGCCGTCAGACCTACCCCACCCCGGTACCCCTCACCCCGTCTCGATCAGGATAAAAACCGGATTTCGTCTCCGGCCGCAGGTGGGCTAAAGTAATCGATGTCGCCAGGACACTGGCGGCGATCGGGGTGTAGCGCAGCTTGGCAGCGCGCTTCGTTCGGGACGAAGAGGTCGTGGGTTCAAATCCCGCCACCCCGACAGCCGTAAGACCAGGTCAGGCCCGGTACTGAGAAATCAGTACCGGGCCTGATTTGTTGTACTCCCCCGCCGCGCCCGACCCCACCGGCGCTGTCGGGCCGTACTCGCACCGGCGGGGGCGGCGGTCGGTGGCCGGGTGGCTGGCGGCGCTCGATGTGAGGGCCGTGGAGGGCGAAGCCGCCAAGGTGACGGCTGTGACGCGTGATGCGGTGCGGCCTACTGACGGCCGCGAGCTGCCGGACGGCGATGCCGGTGGGCACGCGGGCCGGGAGACAGGGTGCAGCGCTGGGATCTCCGACCGGTCCGACTCTTCCGCGCACTCCCTGACGCGTGGTGGCGGGCCGCCAGGGCGGGCGCGGGCGGTGGCGAACGAGGCCCTGGCGCCAACGGCGGCGCTGCCGTCACGAACGGCCCCCGCCCTCGCGTTTCCGGGACCCGCGCCTCATCGCCGGTCTACTGTCGAATCCGCCGCACTGCCCACCATGGGCAACTGAGGAGGAACCCCGTGTCATCACCCTGCGACCCCCAGAACGCTCCGGCCGGCGATGTGGGGACGGCGATCATGATGATCGACTCCAGGCTCAGACACGTCCACGCGGGCAAGTCCGCGACCGACCCCGAACAGCAGGAGATGGTCGACCAGTTCGCCGCTTCCCTGGGGCCGGAGGGGGCTCAGGATCTGCTGGACGGCGCGTGCACGCTCATCTTCATGTTCATGAAGTGGCTGCGGGTGACCCACGAGCAACTCGACAAGGACGTCATCGAGTACGTGGTGCCCACTCTGGTCGCCTCGATGCGCATGATGCCCAAGAGCGTCCGCCCCGAGGTCATCCCCACCATGGCCGGCCTCGTCATCGCCGCGGGCACCGGCCTGAGCCCCAATCTGTGGCGCCAGCAGTACGGGGACTGGACCGAGGCGGAGATGACTCCCCTTGAGGCCACCGCATTCCTGCTCGCGGAGCACATCAACCGGATCGCCGACGACCCCGACTTCGCCACCCGCATGATTACCGAAGCGTTGTCCAGCGCGGACGCGGACTGATCTGCTGCGGTCACGGGTTCGGTGAGGCCGGGGATGCTGGCTTGCTGAGGTGCCGTGTGGGGCTGGTAGGGCTGGTGGGGCTGCTAGGGCTGGTTGTCGTTGTGCGTGCGCGTGGCGGTTGGTGTTGGTGTTGGTGCGGCAGTTACTTCGGGTCGCGGTTGAAGGTCGAGGTCGACCAGCGGTAGCCGAGGGCGGCGAGTGCGAGGGACCAGGCGATGGTGAGCCAGCCGTTGTTGCCGATCTCGGTGCCGAGGAGGAGTCCGCGCAGCGTCTCGATGGCGGGGGTGAAGGGCTGGTACTCGGCGATGGGCCGGAACCAGGCGGGCATGGTGTCGACGGGGATGAAGGCGCTGGAGAGCAGGGGCAGCAGGATCATGGGCAAGGCATTGTTGCTGGCGGCCTCGGCGTTGGGGCTGATGAGGCCCATGCCGACGGCGATCCAGGTGAGTGCGGTGGCGAAGAGGACGAGCAGGCCGAAGGCGGCGAGCCATTCCAGGGGGGTGGCGTCGGTGGAGCGGAAGCCGATCGCTACGGCGACGGCGCCGACGAGGACGACGCTCATGACTGCCTGCAGAACACTTCCGACGACGTGTCCGACGAGCACAGAGCCGCGGTGGATGGCCATGGTGCGGAAGCGGGCGATGATGCCTTCGGTCATGTCGGTGGAGACGGACACGGCGGTTCCGACGACGGTGCTGCCGATGGTCATGAGCAGGATGCCGGGGACGATGTAGGCGATGTAGTCGGAGCGGTCCGCGCCACCGCCGCCGCCGCCGAGGCCGGCGCTCATCACGCCGCCGAAGATGTAGACGAAGAGCAGGAGCAGCATTACGGGGGTGAGGAGGAGGTTGAGGGTGAGGGAGGGGTAGCGGCGGGCGTGCAGGAGGTTGCGGCGCAGCATGGTGGTGCAGTCGCGTGCGGCGAGGGGCAGGGTGCTCATCGGGCTGTCTCCTTCAACTGGCCTGGGATGTCGGACGTGTTGGGGCTGTTGGGGGTGCTGGAGGTGCTGGTGAGGGCGAAGAACACGTCGTCGAGGTCGGGGGTGTGGACGGTCAGTTCGTCGGCCTGGATGTCGGCGGCGTCGAGGCGGTCCAGGATGGTGCGCAGTTCGTGCTGGCTGCCGTTGCTGAGGATCTGCAGGGACAGACCTTCGTCGTCGTGGGTGGTGTCGGGCAGGGCGGTGGCGGCGTGGCGGTAGGTGGCGGGGTCGGTGAAGCGGAGGCGGATGTGTCCGCCGGGGATGAGGCGTTTGAGCTCCTTGGCGGTGCCTTCGGCGGCGATCTTCCCGTCGTTGAGTACGGCGATGCGGTCGGCGAGTTCGTCGGCCTCTTCGAGGTACTGGGTGGTGAGGAAGATGGTGACGCCGTCGGAGACGAGTTCGCGGATGATCTGCCACATGTTGTGGCGGCTGCGGGGGTCCAGGCCGGTGGTGGGTTCGTCGAGGAAGATGATCCGAGGGCTGCCGACCAGGGTCATCGCGATGTCGAGGCGGCGTTTCATGCCCCCGGAGTAGGTGGAGGCGGGCTTCTTCGCGGCGTCGGTGAGGTCGAAGCGTTCCAGTAGTTCAGCGGTGGCGCGGCGGCCCTCCGCTCGGGGCAGGTGGTGCAGGTCGGCCATCAGGAGCATGTTCTCCTCGCCGGTGATCAGGCCGTCGACGGCGGAGAACTGGCCGGTGACGCCGATCGCCGCGCGTACCGCCTGCCGGTCGGCGGCCAGGTCGTGGCCGCCGACCCGGATGTCGCCGGAGCCGGGGTCGGGGGACACCAGCGTGGAGAGGATCTTCACGGCGGTGGTCTTCCCCGCGCCGTTCGGGCCGAGCAGCGCGAAGATCGTGCCGACGGGCACCGCCAGATCGATCCCGTCGAGGACCACCTTGTCCCCGTAGGACTTGCGGAATCCGCTCGCCTCAATAGCCAGGTTCGTCATGACAGTTGCTCCTCAGAGGCTGCGGGCGACGATGTCGCCCTGAGTGGTGGTCGCGCGGATGTTCAGGGCGGCGTCGGCGCCCTCGGTGTTCTTCAGCGCGTTCTCGATCCGGCCGTAGCCGGTGCCGGCGTCCAGGGACGCGGAGACGCCACGGGCCGCGCCGACCGACACGTCGCCGGACAGGGTGCGCAGGACGACCGTGCCGCGCACGGCCTCGACGATCCGGAGGTCGCCCTTCTGGGTGCTGATCTCCGCGGGGCCGCCCAGGCGGCCGACCGAGATGTCACCGGCGAGGAGGCTGATGCGTGCGCCGGCGACCTGGTCGAGCTTGACCGAGCCCTGAGCGCCCTCGAAGGCGACGTCACCGAGCCGCCCGACGCCCCGGAACTCGGCGGCGGCCGCGTTCACCTCGACGCCTGAGTCGGCGGGCAGTTGGACGGTCACCTCGACGGATCCGGAGCTGCCGAGGATGCGGTTGTTCGGCGGTGCGGCCGCGATCCGCAGGACGCCGTCGTCGTACTCGACCGTGATCCGCTCCGCCGCCTTCACGTCGCGGCCCTTCGAAGCGTCCGCGGGGAGGATCTCGACCGTGGTGTCCGCCCGGTCGGCGGCGATGAACCGGATACGTCCGGCGGGGATGTCGAGGACGGCCGAGACGGCGGCGGGGGTGTCGAACTTCTGCATGGCGTTCTCCCTCTTCTCCGGCGGCCGCTTCTTGCGTCCGCCGTTTCTGATAGTGGAAACGCTACGTTGTGTTCAGTCGACTGGCAACGTATTCGTTGCATGAAAAAGTCATTTATGCAGTTCAGAGCATTCATATCGTTGCAACGGTCTTGAATGTAACGCAACAACCCACTCAACGTTCGTTGCAATAGATTGGAAGTGAACGCTATGCTGGCGGTGCCGCAGACCACGAAGGAGACCGCGATGCCCGGAGGCAGGCTCACCCAGCAGGAACGTCAGCAGATCGCGCTGGGGCTGGCCGACGGCCTGGCCTACGCGGAGATCGCCAGACGGCTCGACCGTCCGACCTCGACAGTCACGCGCGAGGTGATGCGCAACGGCGGCCCCACCACGTACCGCGCCGACCTCGCCCACCGCGCGACCGAACGCCGCACCCACCGGCGCGGGCAGACCGCGCCCCGGGAGTCCGCGGCCCCCGCCCAGGCCCACGGGCGCGACGCGGAGGCGGTGCGCGAGTACGAGGAGATCTTCACGACCGCCCTCATACAGTCGGGCACGCCCAAGATGATGGCCCGGGTGATGACCTGTCTGTACACCGCCGACTCGGGCAGCCTCACCGCGTCCGAACTGGTCCAGCGCCTCCAGGTCAGCCCGGCGTCCATCTCCAAGGCTGTCGCGTTCCTCGACGGCCAGGGCCTCGTTCGCCGTGAACGCGACGAACGCCGCCGCGAGCGCTACGTCGTCGACGCCGACATCTGGTACCAGACAATGATCTCCAGCGCCCGGTCCCTCGCTCAGATCGTCGAGACCGCGCGGCAGGGCGTCAGCGTCCTCGGCCCCCGCACCCCGGCCGGTGCCCGCCTGGAGAACATCGCCCGCTTCCTCGACTTCGTCGCCGAGAGCACGATCCGCTCCGCGGAGCAGGCCCGCGAGGTCCTCCACACCAAGCCCGAAACGCCCCCGGACAGCGCTGACTGACGGCGCTTCAGGGGCGTCCGGGATATGAGCAGGTGTACGCGGGGACGGGGCCGGTCCGTCAGGCGTCGGCTCCGCCGAAGCGTGCCCGGAAGGACTCCAGGTCCTCCTCGGAGATCTTCGCGAAGAGCACCGGCGGCACGGTGAAGGCCGTACCGGCCGCGACAGCGTCCAGGGACGCCGCCTCTCCGGCGGTCACCCAGGTCGCGGTGTCGCCCTCCAGCGCGAAGGCGCCGCGCATGGCGGTGGCCGCGGCCGGAATCAGCGGTTCGGAGACGATCGCGTAGAGGTGGATGAGGTTCATCGCCGTGCGCAGGGTCAGGGCCGCGCCCTCCGGGTCTGTCCTGATCTCCAGCCAGGGGGCCTTGTCCTCCAGGTAGGAGTTGCCCGCCGACCACAGGGCGCGCAGCGCGGCAGCGGACTTGCGGTACTGGAGGGACTCCATGTGTTCCTCGTACTCGGCGAGGAGACGCGCGATCTCCTGCCCCAGCCGCGCCTCCGCCTCTCCCGCCGAGCCGCCCACCGGGACGTCGTCGCCGAACCGCTTGCGGGAGAAGGACAGCACGCGGTTGACGAAGTTGCCGAGGGTGTCGGCGAGGTCCTTGTTGACCGTGGCGGCGAAGTGCTCCCAGGTGAAGGAGGAGTCGTCGGACTCGGGGGCGTTGGCGATCAGGAAATAGCGCCAGTAGTCGGCCGGCAGCGTCTCCAGCGCGGCGTCGGTGAAGATGCCGCGCTGCTGGGAGGTGGAGAACTTGCCGCCGTAGTACGTCAGCCAGTTGAAGCCCTTGACGACGTCGACCTTCTTCCACGGCTCGCGCACGCCGAGTTCGGTGGCCGGGAACATCACCGTGTGGAACGGGACGTTGTCCTTGGCCATGAACTGCGTGTAGCGGACGGTGTCGTCGGCCTCGTACCACCACGACTTCCAGTCACGGCTCTCGCCGCCCGGAGCAGCGTCCGACCACTCCTTCGTCGCGCCGATGTACTCGATCGGGGCGTCGAACCAGACGTAGAAGACCTTGCCCTCGGCCGCCGACTCAGGCCAGGTGTCGGCCGGGACCGGAACTCCCCAGTCCAGGTCACGGGTGATGGCGCGGTCGTGCAGGCCCTCGGTCAGCCATTTGCGGGCGATGGACGAGGACAGCTGCGGCCACTGCTCCTCATGACGCGTCACCCAGGCCTCGACCTCGCGCTGGAGCTTCGACTGGAGCAGGAACAGGTGTGTGGTCTCGCGCACTTCGAGATCGGTGGAACCGCTGATCGCCGAGCGCGGGTTCAGCAGGTCCGTCGGATCCAGGACGCGGGTGCAGTTCTCGCACTGGTCGCCGCGCGCCTTGTCGTAGCCGCAGTGCGGGCAGGTTCCTTCGACGTACCGGTCGGGCAGGAAGCGGCCGTCGGCGGGCGAGTAGACCTGGCGGATCGCCCGTTCCTCGATGAAGCCGTTCTCGTTCAGCTTCCGCGCGAAGTGCTGGGTGATCTCGGCGTTCTGCGGTGAGGAGCTGCGGCCGAAGTAGTCGAAGGCCAGCTGGAATCCCTCGTAGACCGCCTTCTGAGCGTCGTGGGCCTGCGCACAGAACTCCGCGACCGGCAGTCCGGCCGCCTTCGCCGCCAACTCGGCGGGCGTCCCGTGCTCGTCCGTCGCACAGATGTACAGGACGTCGTGACCACGCTGGCGGAGGTACCGGGAGTACACATCCGCCGGAAGCATCGACCCGACCATGTTGCCCAGGTGCTTGATCCCGTTGATGTAGGGAAGCGCGCTGGTTACCAGGTGTCGAGCCATCCTTGGATGCTCCCTTTCGTACGGTGCCGGCGGCCGGGCCTCGGCGGGCCCCGGTCGGGGGTGCGGCCGGTGCCGGCCGCTCAGGCCATTCAACCGTGTCGCGCACGAGCCGGTCCTCGTAGACATGACCGGCGACATCGGTGAAGCCGGTGACGTCGATGAAGCCGGTGACCGAATCATTCTGGTCCAGGGCGATGCCCGCAGACCGTACCGAGTTCGCCGTCATCGGAAGACGCGATCAACAAGCGGATCGATCACGGCCGATTCGTCAGCCGGGCTCGGCGCACTCGCCCAGCTGAGTCTGCGGCTCAGCCGTCGGAGGCCACGCGGTCCAGCCACTCCCTCAGCAGGTGCTGCTCCGCCCCGCTGAGAACCGTCTGCTCCGGCAGCGCGGCGCGCAGGGCGCGGGCGGCACCGGCCGGGCCCGCGTCCCGCACCGCCGGCTCACGGTTGGTCACCGCGGCGACCATGGACTCCCGGAGCGTCGTCAACAGAGCCGGGTTGCGCCGGTCCTCCGGCAGGGACAGCCAGGTGAGCACCGCACCCCGCGCCGTGGCGTGGATGAGCATCGCCGCGAGCTCCTCGTCGACGCGGAGCCAGCCCCCCGCGGCCAGCCGTCTGATCCGCCCCATGAGGACCTCCAGGCCTGCCCTGAAGGCCGCCGACGCGGGCCTCGTGGGCTCGCTGTACATCAGCGTGAACAACGCCGGATTGGCAAGGCCGAACTCGACCGCCAGATCCCATCCGCCCCTCAGGTCCTCTATGAGGTCCGGCGGGTCGGGATCCACGTGCTTGGTCGCGAGGAACGTGGCGAAGCCGTACTCGGCCACCGCGTCGAGCAGCCCGCCCTTGTCACCGAACATGCGGTAGATCGCGGGTGGCTGAACGCCTGCCGCGACCGCGACGGCGCGGGTGGTGACGGCGTCGCGCCCCTCGCGCGCCAGCAGACCTGCCGCCGCCTCGATGATCCGCTGCCTGGGCTGCGCGTGTGTATCCGCATCGGCGCCGGCAGCGATACCGGCAGCGGCACGGACGTCGGCGGCTGCACCGACACCGCTGCGATCTCTGCCGGTGTCGGTGTCGGCGTCGGGGCCGATACCCGTGCCGCTGTTGATGTCGCTGTTGCTGTCGATGTCGTGTGAACGCGGTGCCATATATCGATGATACAGCTCGACTGGTTCCATCGTTAATTCCAGTGGTACGGTGAATATGATTCCACTGGAAACGCGGCACAGGAGCACATCATGATCATCGTGACCGGAGCCACCGGAAAGCTCGGGCGTCAGATCGTCGAGAGGCTGCTGACGCTTCTACCGGCGGACCGGATCGGCGTCAGCGTCCGCGACCCGCAGAAGGCAAAGACGTTCGCGGACCGTGGCATTCGGGTACGGCAGGGCAGCTTCACCGACCCCGACAGCCTCGCCCACGCCTTCGAAGGCGCCTCCCAGGTGCTCATCGTCTCCGTCGACAAGATGGGCGAGGAGTGTGTGCGGCAGCACCGCGCCGCGATCGACGGGGCCGTGGCGGCGGGCGTCGGGCGCATCCTCTACACCAGCCAGATGGGCGCCGGCCACGACTCGCACTTCCAGGCCTGCCGCGACCACGCCGCCACGGAGGACGCGTTGCGTGCCTCAGGCGTACCGTTCACCTCGCTGCGCAACGGCTTCTACGCCGCCAGCGCGGTGCAGTTCGCCGCCCAGGGGCTGGAGTCCGGCGAGATCGCGCTCCCCGCGGACGGGCCGGTCGCCTGGACCACGCACGCCGACCTCGCGGACGCGGCGGCCGCCATCCTGGCCGACGAGGGCCGCTTCGACGGGCCCACACCGCCGCTCACCGGCGCCCAGGCGCTCACGTTCGACGACATCGCGGGCATCGCCGCCGGGATCACGGGCCGCACCATCACCAGGACCACCGCACCCGACGCCGAATTCCGGGAACAGCTGGTGGGCCACGGCGCCCCCGCAGAGGCCGCGGACCAGTTGCTCGGCATCTTCGCGGCCGCCCGAGCCGGTGAATTCGCCGCGGTCGACCCGACGCTGGCCGACCTGCTCGGGCGCGAACCCATCGCCATGAGCGCCGTGCTGCGCGAGCAGGTGGGCGCTCATGGCGGCGAGGGCGTCAGCCAGTAACGCCGGTTTTCACTCGGCTTTCACTCGGCAGAGAACCGGCGCCTCACGTGCACGTTTACGCGCGCGAGACCTGCGAGCCCGTGAGGTGGCCGACCGTCGGGGCCACGGTGCCGAAGAGGTCCGCGACAGTGGTCAGGGCGGCGGCCTGGAGGGCGGCTGCGGGCAGTGCGGCGCCGTCCGGGGTGGGCAGGGAGCGGGTGGCGGTGGCCTCGGCCACGACTGTGGGCCGGTAGCCGTGGTTGAAGGCGCCTTGGGCGGTGAACGTGACACACATATGGGTCATGAACCCGGCCAGTACCAGCTCCGGACCGGCATCCCGCTCCCGCAGGACCTTCTCCAGGTCCGTGGCGTGGAAGGAGTCGGGGAACTGCTTGACGACGACCGGCTCACCCTCGACCGGGGCCACCTCCGAGCTGATGGCGCCGATCTCCGCGCGAATGTCGTACGGACCGCCCTCACCGCCGTCGTTGACGATGTGGATGACCGTCGTCCCCGCCTCACGGGCGGCGGCCAGCAGGCGCGCCCCCGCGGCCAGGGCGGGTTCGGCGCCCTCCAACGCCATGACGCCGGTGCGGTAGGTGTTCTGGAAGTCGATCATGAGCAGGGTGGCCGAGCCGAGGCTAGGCAGCGTGTTGTCGAGACCGATGACGTCGCGCAAGGTCGTGGAGGTGCTCATTGCTGAAGGTTCCTTTCGGGCAGGGCAGTTCGGACGAGAGCAGTTCGAACGAGAGCAGTTCGGACGAGAGCAGTTCGGACCGGGAGCAGTTCGGACCGGGAGGCCCGGACAGACTGGGTCGCACAGACGGGTTCCGACCGGCGGGTTCCCACAGGCAGGGCCGCACAGACGGGTCCCGACAGGCAGTGCCAAGCAGACGGGTTCCCACAGGCAGCGCCGGGCAGGCGGGTTCCGGCCGGCGCGATCGCGCGTCGGCCGAGCGGAGAAGGAGCAGGTCAGGCCGTGGTGCGGAAGCGGCGGCGGTAGGCGGCCGGGGTGGTGCTGATCTGCTTGCGGAACGCCCGGTGCAGCGTCTCCACCGAGCCCAGACCTGCCGCCGCCGCGACCCGGTCCAGCGGCTCATCGGTGGCTTCGAGCAGCCTGCGCGCCGCCTCCACCCTGGCCGCTTCCACATACGCGGCCGGACTGGTGCCGGTCTCCTGATGGAAGACCCTGGCGAAGTGCCGCTCGCTCAGGCACATGCGTTCCGCCAGCGCGGGTGCCGAGAGGTCGGCGTCCAGGTGCCCGGTGATGAACACCCGCAGCTCGTCGATGTCCCGACGGCTCGCGGCCGGCCGGCTCAGCGGGACGCTGAACTGACTCTGGCCGCCCTGCCGCCTGAGGTACATCACCAACTGCCGGGCCACCACCAGCGCCAGTTCCTCGCTGTGGTCCTCCGCCACCAGGGCCAGCGCCAGGTCCATACAGGTGCTGATGCCCGCACCCGTCCACACCTTGCCGGAGCGTACGAAGATCGGGTCGGGGTCCACCCGCACCTCGGGATGGTCGGCCGCCAGCTGCGCGGCGGTCGACCAGTGAGTGGTCGCCCGCCGCCCGTCCAGGAGACCGGCCGCCGCCAGTACGTGCGCGCCCACGCACACCGACGCGATACGGCGGGCGTGCGGAGCCGTGTCCCGCACCCAGGCCACCACGTCGTCGTCGACCCGGGCCACCGGGCCTTCGGGGCGCATGTCGACGGCGCCGGGCACCAGCAGGGTGTCCACCGCGCCCACCACCTCCGCGAACGCCAGATCCGCCACGAGACGCACCCCCGCCGACGTGACGACGGGGCCCCGCTCGGGACCGGCCAGCCTGACCTCGTACCCCGCGTCGCCCCCGGTCTCCCGGTTGGCCAGGGCGAACACCTCGGCCGGACCGGTGACGTCGAGGAGGTCGACATCGGCGAAGACCGCGATCACGACGCGGTGGGTGCTGGAGGACATGCGTCCATCGTGACCGCCCGAACGCACGGCCGCAATGACAAGCATCTGTCACATTCGGACACCCGCCCCGGACACCCGCCTGCGGGCAGTCCACCGGACGAACCGCCCGACAAGCATCCGTCGGACCGTGGCGCGAGGACCTGCGAAGTGGCGGCCGGATAGACGTAAACCCCTTGTTTCGGGTGGAGTTCGAGGATTATCTACGCGCGGAGCTACGGGTACCGAACGATCATTCGGGCAATTCCGACAGGTTCCCGCCTGCCTATTACCGACTGGTACCGGAAGCTGCTACAACAGTTGACGCCCCATCAACCCCCCACCCACCCCCCACACTTCGGAGGGCTGACAGCTATGTCAGTACGGAGATTCTGGGCGTCCGCAACCACTCTGCTCCTCGCCGCCGCGGCTGCTCTGGGCATGGCCCAGCCGGCCTCGGCAACCTCCTCGGCCGCCGCCGGCGGGTACGTCGCCCTGGGCGACTCGTACTCGTCCGGCGTCGGAGCGGGGAACTACCTCTCCGACAGCGGTGACTGCCGGCGCAGCACCAACGCCTACGCCTATCTCTGGGCGGCGGCGAACTCGCCGTCCTCGTTCGACTTCGTCGCCTGTTCGGGCGCCACCACGAGCTCGGTGGCGAGCAGCCAGCTCGGCCCGCTGAGCTCGTCCACCTCCCTGGTCAGCGTGACCGCGGGCGGTAACGACGTCGGATTCGCGGACGTCATGCAGGACTGCGTGCTGTCCGGCGAGGCCGCCTGCCTCTCCAGCGTGGACTCGGCCGTATCGCAGATGAACGGTTCGCTTCCGGCCGGTCTGAGCTCGCTCTACGGATCCATCCACTCGAAGGCCCCGCAGGCACATGTCGTGGTGCTCGGCTACCCACGCTTCTACGAGATCGGCGGAAGCTGCATCGCCGGGCTCACCGAAGCGGAGCGCACGGCTATCAACAACGCGTCGGACGTGCTGAACGGCGTGATCGCCAAGCAGGCCGCCGACGCCGGATTCACCTTCTCCGGCGTCGCGGACGAGTTCACCGGGCACGAGCTGTGCTCCGGCGACCCGTGGCTCCACAGCGTCTCGATCCCCATCGAGAACTCGTATCACCCCAAGGCCGAGGGACAGTCGGGCGGCTATCTGCCCGCCTTCAGTTCGGCCGCGTAGGACCCACGGGAAGCAGCGGCGCGGCAACCGGCTCAGGGGCCCCGGCTCCGAGACCCTGCCGCGCCGCTGCCGTATCCCCCTCGACCGACATGCTCAGTACCGCTCGACGAGATGCTCCCGGCCCGCCGGGGGCTCGTACGGCTCGGGCCAGAAGTCGGTGATCTCGCTGATCAGGCCCTGCGCGTCGAACGTGAAGAAGTGGACGGCGTGCAGCTCCTGACCGTCGGCCGTGAACAGCGTCCGGACCGCCACCTGCGGTCCGTCCCGGTCGGCCACTATCCGTTCGACGCTCACCCGCCGGTCCCCCGGGTAGTCCCGGTTGAAGCTGAGGTAGCGCTCCTTGCCGCGAATGCGCTCGCGGGTCTGCGGCAGGTCGTAGAGCACATCGTCGGTGAGCGTCGTCGCGAAGGTGTCCCAGTCGCGACGATCGGCCGCGCTCCAGTAGCTCTCGACCGTGGCACGCGGATCAGCAGTCGTGGTCATGATCCGAGTCTGGACCCCGCCACTGACAATCGGCCCGGCCGCACCCGCCACCCCCTGGTCCGCCGGACAGGCTCTGGCTAGGCAAGCCGTTCCGGGCGGGTCGCCTTGATCGAGTACATCAGCGGGATGCGCGGCCGCTCCGCCGGGAAGCGGTAGCCGCCGTCCGGATGCCGCTCCAGCACGGGAAAACGTGCGAAGAGTGAGGTGTCGTGCTCGTGCAGGAACTCGATCCGCAGCCCGGCGGCGGCCAGGGCCGAGACCACGCTGCCCACCGGGTGCTGCCATTCCACGCTGCGGTTGTGAACGGTCGGCGCGTCGAAGTCCGCGTACGTGCCCGGCGTCTCATCCACCCAGGCGTCGCGGCTGAAGTAGTCGTGCACGATCCGTTCACCGGTCGCGTCGTCGAGGCAGTCGGTCAGCGGGTGGAACTCCGCCAGGTAGAGGAAACCTCCGGGCGCCACGAGCGAGGCCGCCGTCTCGGCCCAGCGGTCGATGTCCGGCAGCCAGTTCAGCGCGCCGATCCCGGTGTAGACGATGTCGTACGAGGAGTCCGGGACCGCCTCCGCCGCGTCGTAGACGTCAGCTGCGACGAACGCCGCCCGGTCCGGGGGCAGGCCGATTTCCTGGGCCAGCGAGCGGGCGGTCTCGACGGCCGGTTCGGAGAAGTCGAGGCCGACGACCTGGGCGGCGCCGTGCCGGGCCCAGGAGAGGGTGTCGAGCCCGATGTGGCACTGGAGGTGGAGCAGCGACCGGCCCGTCACGTCCCCGACCTCCGCCAGCTCGAAGGCCCGCAGGGCGTCCTTGCCCGCGCGGAAGGAGTCCAGGTCGTAGAAGTCACTGCCGTAATGGATGGGCACACGTTCATCCCACATGGCGCGGTTGGCATCGCGCCAGTCGGCGGGTATCGGTGTATGCATGCCCGCGAGGTTATCCACAGGCTGAGGACGGGGCGAACGAATTGTCGTCGGTCCGGCGCAGAATGGTGGGCATGACTGAGACCACTGGTTCGACGACCGATTCCGTTCCGGAGTGGGAGCAGCGTTTCCGGGCTCCCCGGGTGTCCCTGCCCGACTGGGCGGAGGACGCGCCGGACCGCGCGCTGTTCGTCTCCAACGCGACGGGGACGTACGAGCTGTACGCCTGGGACCGGGCCACCGGCGAGCAGCGCCAGGTGACCGACCGCCCCAATGGGACGACGGACGGCACGCTGACGCCGGACGGCGAGGCCATCTGGTGGTTCGACGACACCGACGGCGACGAGTTCGGGGTGTGGATGCGCCGGCCGTTCAACGACGGCGAGGGCGCGAAGGACGAACCGGCGGTGCCCGGTCTGGAGGCCTCCTACCCGGCCGGGCTCGCGATCGGCCGGGACGGGACGGCGGTGGTAGGCCGTTCGACGGACGAGGACGGGACGACGGTCCACGTCGTACGGCCCGGGGCGGCCGAACCCGTCGAGATCTACCGGCATCGCGAGTCGGCCGGGGTCGGTGATCTGTCGCACGACGGGACGCTGATCGCGCTGGAGCACACCGAGCACGGTGACGCGATGCACTCCGCGCTGCGCGTGGTGCGGCCGGACGGCAGCACGGTCGCGGAGCTGGACGACACCGAAGGCGGCACGAAGGAGCTGGGCCTGGCGGTTCTCGGTTTCGCCCCGGTGGCCGGGGACACCCGGCTGCTGGTCGGGCACCAGCGGCGCGGCCGCTGGGAGCCGATGATCTGGGACCCGGTGGCGGGCACCGAGACGGACCTCGCCATCGAGTTGCCCGGCGATGTGGGGGCGGAGTGGTATCCGGACGGTTCCGCGCTGCTGATCGAGCACGGCTTCGAGGCCCGCAGCGAGCTGTGGCGGTACGGGCCGGCGGCGGGCGACGGAGCCCTGGTGCGGGTGGAGACGCCCACCGGTTCGGTCTCCGGGGCCACCGCCCGCCCGGACGGCACGGTGGAGTACCTCTGGTCGTCGGCCGCGGAGCCGCCCGTCGTGCGGTCCACGAGCGGTGCGGTGGTGCTCGATCCGCCGGGTGCGAAGGCCCCGCGGTCCGTGCCCGTCGAGGACGTCTGGGTGGACGGGCCCGGGGGCCGGGTCCACGCGCTCGTCCAGCGTCCCGCGGCCCCGGCGGAGGGGCCGTTCCCGACCGTCTTCGAGATCCACGGCGGCCCGACCTGGCACGACAGCGACGCTTTCGCGGGCGGGCCCGCCGCCTGGGTGGACCATGGCTACGCGGTCGTCCGGGTCAACTACCGCGGTTCGACCGGCTACGGGCGGGCCTGGACGGACGCGCTCAAGCACCGGATCGGCCTGATCGAGCTGGAGGACATCGCGGCGGTGCGGGAGTGGGCGGTGAAGTCGGGCCTCGCGGACCCGGCGAGGCTCGTCCTGGCCGGTGGCTCCTGGGGCGGCTACCTGACGCTGCTCGGCCTCGGTACGCAGCCCGGTGACTGGGCCGTGGGCCTGGCCGCCGTCCCGGTCGCGGACTACGTCACGGCGTATCACGACGAGATGGAGGCGCTGAAGGCGATGGACCGCACCCTGCTGGGCGGAACGCCGGAGGAGGTGCCCGAGCGCTTCGAGGCCTCGTCGCCCCTGACGTACGTCGACGCCGTACGGGCCCCGGTCTACATCTCGGCGGGCGTCAACGACCCGCGCTGCCCGATCCGCCAGGTGGAGAACTACGTGGACCGGCTGAAGAGCCGCGACGCGGTGCACGAGGTCTACCGCTACGACGCGGGTCACGGCTCGCTCGTCGTAGAGGAGCGGATCAAGCAGGTGCGCCTGGAGCTCGACTTCGCCGCCCGCCACCTGGGATCGCCCGGCGGCCTCGCCGGACAGGACTCCGACGCCGCGTAGGGCCCGTATAAAGGGCGGCGCCACGGGTGCCCCCGCTCCGGGCGGCCGGAGCGGGGACCGTACCGTGGAGGGGTGTACCGGTTCCTGCTGACCCCGCGATGGTGGGGGATCAACCTCTTCGTCGTGCTGGCCATCCCGTTCTGCGTGTTCATGGGTACCTGGCAGCTCGGCCGCTTCGAGGACCGCGTGCAGACGCACGAGGCCGCCGAGAAGCAGCCCGCTCCGGGCACGAGGGCCGCCAAGCCGATCGATGAGCTGCTGCCCGTCGACACGGTGACCTCCGGCCGTCCCGCCACCGCGACCGGCCGGTACGCCGACCAGTTCCTGGTGCCCGGCCGGAAGCTGGACGACCGGACCGGCTTCTACGTCGTGGGCATGCTGCGCACCGACAGCGGCAAGGCGCTTCCCGTGGTGCGCGGCTGGCTCCCCGGGAAGGCCGGACACACCTCCGTGCCGGCCGCGCCGGCCGGCGACGTCACCGTGACCGGCGACCTCCAGGCCTCGGAGAGCGCGGGCACGGCCGGGGTCGACGCGACGGGCGGGCTCCCGGACGGGCAGGTCGGCATGATCAGCGCCGCGTCACTCGTCAACCTCGTGCCGTACGACGTGTACGACGCGTGGGTGACGCTCCAGCAGCCCGACGTCCGCACCGGCGGCGGCGCGTCCGCCACGGGCACCACGGGTACCTCAGGCACCTCGGGCACCGAAGAAACAGCGGGGAACGAGGAGACTGCGGGGAAGGGCGGAAAGGGCACAGCCACCGCCGCCGCACTGCGTCCCGTACCGGCCACCGCGGCGCAGGGCACCGGGCTCGACCTGAAGGCCTTCCAGAACCTGGGTTACCTGTGCGAGTGGTTCGTCTTCGCGGCGTTCGTGCTCTTCATGTGGTTCCGGCTGGTCCGGCGCGAGGCCGAAGCCGCCCGCGACGTGCGCCTGGGCCTCGTCGCGGACCCGGACGCCGTCCCCGGCCCCGTTGCCGTCCCGAACCCGGACGCGACCCCGGATCCGGACGCGACCCCGGATCGGGACGACGCCTCCCCGGACCGGGACGTGGAGAGAAGCTCCTGAACTACTCCTGCGGCGAAGGCTCCAGCGCGCCCGTCCGGTAGATCGTGCCCGCGCAGGCATTGCTGATCTTCGTCTCCGCGACCGGCGCTCCCGGCTCCGCCGTGTGCTTCACGGCGACGCTGCCCTCGGCCGTCCCCGGATCGTCCTCGCTGCCGAGCTGCGTGTCCGTACCCGTTTCGGTGTCCCCGGTCCCGCTGCCCGTGCTGGACCCGGCCGAGCCCACCGCGTTGCCGCCCGTACCGTCCGTCGGGGTCGGCGAAGGCGAACCGGCGGTCGTCGGACAGGTGTCCTCCGGAACCCAGGCGAACTGCACCTCGTACGCCGCCTCCGGCGCCAGCAGGACCGTCGCCTCCTCCTCCGCGGGATCGGGCAGCCCGGACGCCGCGTCCCCCGAGGTGTGCCGGACGACAGCGATCTTGGCCGGGTCCGCCGCGCCCATCGCCTCGAAGCCCACCGTGCCGCCGCTGCTCACCGAGCAGTCCTTGCCGGAGACGTTGGCGATCCGGAACGTTCCGTACACCGTGCCGTCGGCGCCGGTCGCGCCGGTCTTGGCGGAGGCGACCCCGAGCTGGTCGGGCGAGCAGACCGGCATACCGGCCGCCACGCTGGCCCTCGGATCGGCAGAACTGCCGACCGCCGCGCCCTCCACGCCCTGGCCGCTGCTGGCGGACGGGCTGGCCGAGGTGTCAGGTGCACCGCCGCCGACGTCCTTGTGTCCGTCGCTCCCACCGCCGTCGTCCGCGCCGCCGGAGCCCGGACCGGGCTCCTCGCCGCTGCCGCCCTGAGCCTGCTCGCTGTGACCGGCGACCGCGGGGCCGGCGGCGTTCGATCCCTCGGAGTTGGCGACATGGAGGAACGCGGGGACCGCGGTGCCGATGAGCAGGGCCGCCGCCGCCGCGCCCACGAGCGCCTGCCGCCGCCGGGCCCGACGGGCGGGCACCGCGCGGTACAGGTGGTCGAGGGTGCCGTCGCGGGGTTCGAGGCCCTGCACGGCGCCGCGCATCATCCGGCGCAGGACGTCCTCGTCGGCATCCGCACCCACGCCGACGTCAGTGCCGGTGCCGGCTGCGGCCCCTGCTCCGGCTCCGGCCCCGAAGAGCACGGTCAGCGGGTCGCGGTCCGTACCCGGGGTGCTGTCCGGGTTGGTGCTGCCCGGGGTGTTCCCCGGAGTGCTGTCCGGCCCGTGATTCACAATTCCGTTTCCAGTCCGGTCATTCCGATGTCCGAATGAGGGCCCGTGCCGGTGTCCGTGCTCGTGGCCGTCGCGCCGGCTCATGCCTGCGCCTCCATCACCACGCGCAGCGCCGCGATGCCGCGGGAACCGTACGCCTTCACCGAGCCCAGGGATATCCCCAGGGTCGTGGCGACCTGAGCCTCGGTCATGTCCGCGAAGTAGCGCAGCACCAGCACCTCCCGCTGGCGCCGTTGCAGCCCCCGCATCGCCTTGATCAGCGCGTCCCGCTCCAGCTGGTCGTACGCCCCCTCCTCCGCGCTCGCCATGTCCGGCATGGGCTTCGAGAGCAGCTTCAGCCCGAGGATGCGACGGCGAAGCGCGGAGCGGGAGAGGTTGACGACGGTCTGGCGCAGGTACGCGAGTGTCTTCTCGGGCTCCCTTACCCGGTTGCGCGCCGAATGCACGCGGATGAACGCCTCCTGCACGACGTCCTCACAGGACGCCGTGTCGTCCAGGAGCAGGGCCGCGAGGCCGAGCAGCGAACGGTAGTGGGCGCGATAGGTTTCGGTGAGATGGTCAACTGTAGTTCCGGCCGCCACGCTGTCTTCAGCGCCCTCGCGCTGTGACGGCAGCCCCGTCTGGCGCGCGGCGGGCATGGGCGCGATCACCGGCATGCCACCGGGCGCGCGGGGCCGTCGGAGCGGTCGCACCGAAGCGCCGCGCAGGGGGCCCACCACTGTGATATCGAGTACCTCTGCCACGCCAGTTGGACACGTTTCCCCCCGTCAGGGTTGTACGCATACGGCACCGCGTTTGACACCATGCGATATGCCTTCATACGTAACCGCTCTTCCCCAAATACCCCGAATGTGCGCCTCGCCGCGCAAGAAGTGACGGCTTAGACGCGTGCTGCCCGACCGGCGGTTGCAGCGGGCCGAAAGGTCATCGTCGGACACCGCTACGTCCCAGCTCAAGAGGTTCAGACCAGCAACTTGCTCACAGGTGCTTCACAGACCGTACAAAACAGGTTCGATCAGGACCGGGAAATTCAGGACGCGGGGAATTCGGCCGCCACGGCCTCGGCGATCTGCGCCACGTTGAGCGCGGCACCCTTGCGGAGGTTGTCGCCGCAGACGAAGAGCTCCAGCGCCCTCGGCTCGTCCATCGACCGGCGGACCCGGCCGACCCAGGTCGGATCGGTGCCCACCACGTCGGACGGGGTCGGGAAGTCGCCCGCACCGGGGCTGTCGTACAGCACCACGCCGGGCGCGGTCGCCAGGATCTCGTGCGCCCGGTCGACCGTGACCTCGTTCTCGAAGCGGGCGTGCACGGACATCGAGTGGGTGGTGAGCACGGGGACGTACACACAGGTCGCCGCCACCCGCAGGCTCGGCAGGTCGAGGATCTTGCGGCATTCGTCGCGGATCGCCAGCTCCTCGGACGACCAGCCGTCCCCGGCATCCGTCCCGGCCCACGGCACGACGTTGAGGGCGACGGGTGCGGCGAACGGGCCGCCGTGCGTGTCCCCCACGACCCGGCGTACGTCGCCCGGCTTCGTGCCCAGCTCACTGCCGGCCACCAGCGACAGCTGCTCGCGCAGGGCGGCGACGCCGTCGCGCCCGACCCCGCTCACGGCCTGGTACGAGGACACGACGAGTTCCCGCAGCCCGAATTCGGCGTGCAGCGCGCCGACCGCGACGATCAGTGCCAGCGTCGTGGAGTTCGGGCTCGCGACGATGCCGCGCTGTCTGATCCGGGCGGCGTGGGGGTTGATCTCGGGGACGACGAGCGGAACGTCGCCATCCATCCGGAAGGCCGCGGAGTCGTCGATGACGACCGCGCCCCTGGACGCGGCGAGCGGCGCCCAGCGTTCGGACACCGCGTCGGGTGTCAGGAACAGCGCCACGTCCACGTCGTCGAAGACGTCCTCGGAGAGTTCGAGGACCTCGGTCTCCTCACCGCGCACGACCAGCTTGCCGCCGGCCGAGCGCGGTGAGGCGATGAGCTTCACCTCGCCCCAGACATCCGCGTGTTCGGAAAGGATCTGGAGCATGACGCCGCCGATCGCCCCGGTCGCGCCGACGACCGCGAGCGAGGGGCGGCGTGCGGTCATCGGCCGGTGCCCCCGTACACGACTGCCTCGTCGGAGTCGCTGTCGAGGCCGAAGGCGGTGTGCACGGCGCGGACGGCCTCGTTGACGTCGTCGGCGCGGGTGACCACCGAGATGCGGATCTCGGAGGTCGAGATCAGCTCGATGTTCACACCGACGTTGGACAGCGCCTCGAAGAAGCCGGCGGTGACGCCCGGGTTGGTCTTCATCCCGGCGCCGACCAGGGAGATCTTCGCGATCTGGTCGTCGTAGCGCAGCGACTCGAAGCCGATGCCGCCGCGGTTGCGCTCCAGCGCGTCGATGGCCTTGCGGCCCTCCGTCTTGGGGAGCGTGAACGTGATGTCGGTCAGACCGGTCGACGCGGCGGAGACGTTCTGCACCACCATGTCCATGTTGATCTCGGCGTCCGCGATCGCGCGGAAGATCGCTGCCGCCTCGCCCGGCTTGTCGGGCACACCGACGACGGTGACCTTGGCCTCGGAGACGTCATGGGCGACTCCGGAGATGATCGCGTGCTCCACCTGCTGGTCCCCTAGCGGCTCGTTGCTGACCCAGGTTCCGCGCAGTCCCGAGAAGGACGAGCGGACGTGGATCGGGATGTTGTAACGGCGTGCGTATTCCACGCACCGGTGCAGCAGCACCTTGGAGCCGGACGCGGCCAGCTCCAGCATGTCCTCGAAGGAGATCCAGTCGATCTTCTGGGCCTTCTTGACGACCCGGGGGTCGGCGGTGAAGACACCGTCCACATCGGTATAGATCTCACAGACCTCGGCGTCCAGCGCGGCGGCGAGGGCCACTGCGGTGGTGTCGGACCCGCCGCGACCCAGGGTGGTGATGTTCTTGCCCTCCTGGCTCACCCCCTGGAACCCGGCGACGATGGCGATGTTGCCCTCGTCGATCGAGGTCCGGATACGGCCCGGCGTGACGTCGATGATCCGCGCTTTGTTGTGGACCGAGTCGGTGATGACACCGGCCTGGCTGCCCGTGAACGACTGGGCCTCGTGGCCCAGGTTCTTGATCGCCATGGCAAGCAGCGCCATGGAGATCCGCTCCCCGGCGGTCAGCAGCATGTCGAACTCGCGCCCGGCGGGCATCGGTGACACCTGCTCCGCGAGATCGATCAACTCGTCCGTCGTGTCGCCCATCGCTGACACCACGACAACCACCTGGTTGCCGTTCTTCTTGGCATCGACGACTCGCTTGGCGACGCGCTTGATGCCCTCGGCATCGGCTACGGAGGAACCCCCGTACTTCTGCACGACAAGGCCCACGTGCGCTCCTCGCTCAATCCATTGCTGTCGGCTCAGTTTAACGAGCAGTCCGGAAACGCCTCGCTGATATCAGATGCTGAGATGTCCCGCTCAGCACGTGATCACCGACGCGTCGTTCCGAACTGCTCGTACGAGGCTGTTGCCCGCCGATCGGCCGGGCACTCCCGTATGTGTCCCAGCCCACACGCCCGGTCAGGCCGAGGCGCCGAGCTCCGCCGGTTCCGGAGCCGTGCTCGGGCTGCCCTGCCTGCGTCGCACCAGGAAGCACGCGGCGGCGCCGACCGCGATCACGATGACGGGCAGGGCCAGGGTCGGCCGCATCGCGTGGACGACTCCCTGTTCGTACGTGACCCCTTCGTCCCGCAGCGCGGCGGCCAGCCGGTTCTGCAGTACGGCGCCGACCGCGGCGCTGCCGATCACCGTGCCGACCTGGCGGATCGTGTTCAGCACGCCGGAGGCCGCCCCGGCCATCGCCGGCTCCACGTTGTACATGGCGACCGTGACCATCGGGCCGAACACGCAGCCGATACCCACCCCGGACATGATCAGGGCGGGCTGGAACTCCCACCCCGTACGGCCGGCATCGGTGATCAGGGCCAGCCAGGCAAGGCCGGCCGCGAACAGGGTCAGGCCGGTCATCAGGACGTACTTGCCGCCGATCCGGTCCGCCAGCCGGCCCGAGAACGGTGACAGCACCGCCGACACCACCATCGCCGGCGCCATCACCAGTCCGGCGGTGAGCGCGCTGTAGTGCAGCACCGACTGCAGGTAGATCATCACCGGCAGGAACAGCCCGAGCATCCCGACCTGGACGGTCGCGGCCACGAAGCTCATGACCGCGTAGTCGCGGTCGCGGAAGAGCACGAAGGGGAGCAGCGGTTCGTCCCGTTGCCGGGTGCGCTGGTGGATCAGGAACACCACCAGCAGCAGGGCGGCGGCGCCCATCAGTGCCCGGACGCCGACGTTCCAGTCGTACCGCTGCCCCTCGGTGAGCGCGAAGGTGAGGCAGACCAGGGTCACCGCGGCGAGCACGACGCCCACGACGTCCAGTTTCCGGCGGTGGCCCGGCCTGATGTCGGGCACGAGCCGGACGGCCATCACCAGTACGGCCGCGCCGATCGGCACGTTGACGAAGAAGATCCACCGCCAGCCGGCCGTGCTGACCAGGAGCCCGCCGAGGGTGGGCCCCGCGATGGTCGCCACGCCCGCGACCGCGCCCCAGACGCCGAGTGCGACGCCCCGGCGCTCGGCCGGGAAGGTGCCGATGATGATCGTCATCGTCTGCGGCATCAGCGCCGCCGCGCCCAGCCCCTGCAGGGCGCGGGCGGCGACGAGCTGGGCGGGGTCCTGCGACAGGCCGCACAGCACGGATGCGGCGGTGAACAGCACGACACCGCCGATGAACATGGTGCGCGGCCCTCGGACGTCGCCCAGCCGACCGAACATGATCAGCAGTGCGGCGAGGACGAGGATGTAGATGTTGATCACCCACAGCACCTCGTCCAGCGACGCGTGCAGGTTGTCGATCATGCTGGGGATGGCGACGTTGACGGCCGTCAGGTCCAGCAGTGTCATGAAGAACCCCAGGCTGAGCGTCAACAGCACCGCCCAGGGATTGCCTCGCCAGCTGCTCATGCGTACCCCTCCGTTCCCTCCCGTGCCCTGTGGGGCGGCCGGCGACGTCAGCTCTTGGCGGGAGGAGCCTGAAGGCTCCACAGCCGTCCGTCGGGGTCCCGGACGGTCATCTCCCGGGTCCCGTAGTGCGTGTCCTCGAACGGGGTGACCACGTCCACGGCGGGATCGGCGGGGAAGGCGTCCGCGTCGGGCACCTTCAGGGCGATCTGCATGCCGGGCTCCCGGCTCTCGGGGACCTCGACAACGACGAGGTAGGCGCCTTCGCCGTTGCGGAGTACGCCGGATCCGTCACCTGCGGAGGTCTCCAGCTCGTACCCCAGCGCCTGGAAGAACCTCGCGGTCTTCCCCCAGTTGTGGGTCTCCAAGAACACTGCCTCGATACCTTCGGTTGTCATGTCATGACTCCTTTCCGGATGAGTGCTGCCGCTGCCCGTGGGCGTCGTCGAGGTAGGAGCGCAACGCCGTGGCCACCAGGGCCGACAGCGACATCTCCGTCTCGATCGCGTGGTGTTTGACCTGCCTGATCAGCTCGATCGGCAGATACACGTTGAACTGCTTGACCTCCGAATCACCCATGTGGGGAATGCTAGCATGCTAGCCCTCTAGCCGCACCTGATGGCCGGCGGTCCGGGGACGGCGTGAGGTTCTACCGGGAGGCGGCCGCACGGGCCGGAGCGCGTGCGGCGAGGAGGAGGTCCTCGTAGGTGTGGTGGCGGCGGGTCGTGCTGCGGTGGTGCAGCAGCCCGGCCGCGCGGACGTGCTCGCCCGCGTCCACGAGGGCGCGGGCGAGGGTGTCCTGGATGATCTCGCGCTCGACCCGGACCCCGCCGATCCGTTCCGCCTTCTCGCCCAGGGCGGTCAGCAGCTCCGCGGCGGCACGGGGGTGGCCTGCGGTGACCTCCGCCAGCGCCCGCACCACGGGGGCCAGGACATCGCGGAAGTCGGGGCGTTCGTCGGCGGCGGCCCGGCGGGCCAGGATGTGCAGGTCGTCGGTGGCGGCCTCCACGGCGAGCGCCAGGGCGAGGTTGAACGTATGGAAGATATCCGCCATACCGCCCGGAGCGGCGAGCAGTTCCCGTACCTGGCCCGGATCGCTCCGGCCGGCCGGTGACTGGCCGACCAGGAGCAGGCGCCAGTTCGTGGCGGCCCGCATGCCGACATCCGTGGACGCCAGCGCCGTGTCCGCCCGCCGACGGGCATCGGGGAAGTCGCCGCAGGCGATGGACTGCAGTGCGGCATGCCAGTTGAGGTGCCGCGACTGCACCGCCCGCGGGTCCGCCCGGAGCCACTGGTCCAGGAAGTCCGCCGTCGCGCGTCCGCTTCCCAGCTCGTGCTCGGCGTGCGCGAGGGCGTGCGCGGCCACCCCCGAGCGGGGGTACAGGTCCAGTGCGTGGTGGGCCAGTTCGTGCGCTTCGCGCACCCGGCCCTGCTCCGCCCTGGCCGAGGCCAGCCAGCTCTGCCACGGCCAGCTGTCCGGGCCGGCCACCGCCGCCTGCTGCTCGATCAATGTGTCGCCGTGCGCACGGTAGGCGGCGTCCCCGCAGGCGGAGAACGCGCCCAGCATGAGCCCGGCCTGCTCGTCGGCGGGCCACCTGGTGAAGTGCTCGACCAGGTGATCGGCGGTCAGCCGGTACTGCCGGTGGGTGTGGAGGAAGACCCCGTACGCCAGACTCGCCTCCCGCTCACCGGCCGCCAGCGCGTCCCGGTGCGCGATCGACAACTGCTGCTTCAGCACGGCGTCGTCCCACCGGTCACTGGTCGCCAGCGCCAGCAGCGCCCGCGCCACACCACAGCCCGGATCGTCACCGACCCACTGGCGCAGCAGGGGCAGCACCTGCCCGCTGAGGGAGAGCAACGCCTCCACCGCCCGCGCCTCCAGGCGCGTACCCGCCGCTGCCCCGTTCTCCGGGGTCCGCCCGGTCACCTCGCGCTCGCCGGCCTGTTCACACGCTCGACATGAAGACGGCCGTGCAGATGATGCCGCTGTTGCCGCAGTGGTTGCGCGGCAGATCCAGCGGCAGCCCGGCCAGGTTGCCGCTGCCCACCCCGCTGCCGGTCACCGTGGTGCCCTCCGCACGGGCAGCGCCCTGGCTGACGCAGGTGTTGCCGAACGTGGCGTTCCCGATGCCGATCACGTTCGCGTGAGCGGCCCCGACCGGGAGCAGCGCCGCCCCGGCCACCGCACCCAGTACCGCGGCCCGCGCACCCGCACGTCCCGCGACACCGCCCGCACTTCGCGTCTCCACGCCCATCGCGCTCCTCCTTCACCCGGAACCGCGTCCCGGTGCCCGTACCTGTACGGATGACGTCGGCCGGAGGGATTCCGGCCGCACCCGCACAACGACGGAACCCGGCTCACGACACGTGGGCATCACCCGGGATCCGGCGAAAAAGGAGACTCCGCTACTTGAAGGGTCCTCCGGTGCTCGAAGGAGACTCCGCTACTTGACCGGGCGCAGCCCCAGCGGGCCCGCGATCTCCTCGACCATGACGCGGCCCGCCTCCTCGGCCAGGTCGTCGTCGCCGGCGTCCTGGTCGGTGTCCAGGCCGTCGAGGGCCTGGAGGGGCTGGTTCAGGCGGATGTGGGCGATCAGGGACTGGAGGGCGCGCAGGGCGGCGGAGGCGGTGGAGCCCCAGTTGGAGAAGTAGGAGAACTGCCACCACCAGAGGGCCTCCGTGGTGCGGTCCTCCTCGTAGTGGGCCAGGCCGTGGCGCAGGTCGGTGACCAGGTCGGCCAGGTCGTCGGAGATGCGGGCGGGGACCGGGGCCTTGCGGGGCTCGTACGGGTCGAAGACCTCGGAGTAGACGTCGATCGGCTCCAGCAGGACCGCGAAGCGCTCGCGCAGTCCGTCCGCGTCCGGCTCCGCGCCGAGGTCCGGCTCGTAGCGCTCGTCCGGGAGGATGTCCTCGTACGCGCCCAGCCGGCCGCCCGCGAGGAGGAGCTGGGAGACCTGGAGCAGCAGCACCGGAACGGCTTCTTCCGGCTCCTCGACCTTGGACACCTCGGTGACCGCGACGATGAACGTCTTGATCTGGTCGGCGATCTGGACCGCGAAGTCGTCGGGGTCCTGGGTGACAGTGTTCAGCGTGGCGTCAGACATCGCGGGGACCTCCCGTGGGCACGGTCGCAGACGGTGAGAAGAACATAACTGCGCTGAACGTAAAGCCGCCGTGAGGCCTCGGGCAAGAGGCCGCGGGCGGGGCCGGGAGGGAGACCGGCAGCGGGTCAGACATCGAGCAGACGCCTCCCCTCGAAGGCGCGGCCGAGCGTGACCTCGTCCGCGTACTCCAGGTCGCCGCCCACCGGAAGACCGCTGGCCAGCCGGGTGACCCGCAGGCCCATCGGCTTGATCATCCGCGCCAGGTACGTCGCGGTGGCCTCGCCCTCCAGGTTGGGGTCGGTCGCCAGGATCAGCTCGGTGATGGAGCCGTCGGCCAGCCGGGCCAGCAGCTCGCGGATGCGCAGATCGTCCGGACCCACGCCCTCGATGGGGCTGATCGCCCCGCCGAGTACGTGGTATCGGCCCCGGAACTCCCGGGTCCGCTCGATCGCGACGACGTCCTTCGGCTCCTCCACGACGCAGATGACCGTCAGGTCGCGGCGCGGGTCGCGGCAGATCCCGCACTGCTCCTGCTGCGCGACGTTGCCGCAGATCGCGCAGAAGCGGACCTTGTCCTTGACCTCAAGCAGGGCGTGGGCCAGCCGGCGCACATCCGTGGGCTCCGCCTGGAGGATGTGGAAGGCGATCCGCTGCGCGCTCTTGGGACCGACGCCGGGCAGCCTGCCCAACTCGTCGATGAGGTCCTGAACCACGCCTTCGTACAACGGAGAGCCTTTCCTGCCGCCTGGTCGGCCGCGTCGTGGTACGTACCGTAGGGGGTGCGTACCGTCTTGGGTATGTCCTCGGACATGCCCTCGGTATGTCCTTCGGTGGGTCCTGGGTCAGAAGGGGAGACCGGGCATGCCGCCCAGGCCCTGGGCCAGCGGGCCCAGCTTCTGCTGCTGGAGCGCCTGGGCGTTCTCGTTCGCCGCCTGGACCGCCGCGACGACGAGGTCCGCGAGCGTCTCGGTGTCCTCCGGATCCACCGCCTTCGGGTCGATCACCAGGCCGCGCAGCTCGCCGGAGCCGGTGACGGTCGCCTTGACGAGACCGCCGCCCGCCTGGCCGTCGACCTCGGTCCTGGCCAGTTCCTCCTGGGCCTCCGCGAGGTCCTGCTGCATCTTCTGGGCCTGCTGCAGCAACTGCTGCATATTGGGCTGACCACCACCGGGAATCACGGTCACTCCAGGCATTTCGACGACAAATGTTTCGGTACGCCGAGCCTACGTTGTCCCCGGGCGGCGCGCCCCACCCACTGACGAGCAACTCTTTCGAGTGAGATCGAGTCAGTGATGGCAGGACTCCTATACCTGATCACAGGCCCCGCACACCCGGGAATACCGCGATTCCGACCCCGCGGCCCACCATTCGGCGGTAGGAAGGGCATGCGTCCCGGTACGCGCACGTGCACCAGCCGTCACGCAAGGTTACGCATGGGGCACTGCCGGTCGCAGCGAGCGTCAGTGAGCAGAGGGCAGAGATCCCGCCCATCGTCGAGGACGCGGTCGACATCACGCGTCGCAATGCAGCATGCAGAGGAGTACCCCGGTGAGTCAGCCGGAGATGCAGCCCGAAGGGCCGCCCCGCAACGATTCCGGTGTGCCCGGTCCGGCCGGTTCCGCCACTCCTGCCGGTACGGGCTCCGGCGCACCGGGCCGGGATCTGACCGGAACGCCCTTCCCGCTCGGCGACTGGGGCGAACCCGCCCAGCGGCTCGACGAGCTGTACCGCTGGATCGAGGCCGACGCGCTGCGCACCGCCGACTGGTATCTGGGCGACCGGGTGTGGAAGCGGCGCGCGGCCAGGGTGCTGCGGATGGGGACGGCCGTCGGTGCGGTGGCGGGCGCCGCGCTGCCGCTGCTCGATCTGACGGGGGCGCTGCACGGCGCCGCGGGCTGGGGCTATCTGTCGCTGCTGCTGGGCGCCGCGTGCATGGCGTGCGACCGGTACTTCGGCCTGACCTCCGGCTGGATAAGGAATCTCGCGACGGCACAGGCCGTGCAGCGCAGGCTCCAGGTGCTCCAGTTCGACTGGGCCTCGGAGTGCGTACGGGAGGTGCTCGGCCCGACCGAGGGGACGGCGAGCGAGGCCGCGGAGCGGTGCCTCGGTGTGCTGCGGCGGTTCTCGGAGGACGTCACGGAGCTCGTCCGGTCCGAGACGGCGGACTGGATGGTGGAGTTCCGGGCCGGTCCCGCGCCGATGGGGATGCAGGCGCTGGTGTCCGGCGGCCAGAGCGGCGGGCGGGCGGAACCGGGCGCGCAGCCGAGGTTCCCGCTGCAGTCGATGGGCCGGCCGAACATGCCCCGGCAGCGGCCGCCGGAGTCCCCGCGGTGATCGATGACCGGTGATCGATGACCGGTGACGGGTGACCAGTGACCGGTGACCAGTGACCGGTGCGGGGCTCCGGCGGACGTCTCGGGCTACGGCTCGTCCGTGTGCTCGTCCGTCAGCTCGTCCGTCAGCTCGTCCGTCAGCTGAAGATGATCATCGAACCCTGGGCGAGGCTGCGGGTGACCGCCGCGTGCAGGCCGAGCCAGACGTGGCGTTCCCGGGCGAACGGGTTGTCGTCGTAGGGGATCGGGACCGCCGGTTCCTCCAGCTCGGTGGGGGCGGCGGGCGGCAGCGGGGCGGCCGGTGGATTGGCCGGATCGATACCGATGGACGGGGCGACGAACTCCAGCTCCCTGAGCAGCCCGTGCGCGGAGCCGAGCGGGCCGCCGCCCTCCAGCAGATCGTCGCTGGAGATCGGGTACGCGAAGTCCAGGGGGACGTACGCGCCCGCGTGGTCGTAGTGCCACACCAGGTGCGACTGCTGGGCCGTCGGCTCGAACATCTCCAGCAACTGCTCGTAGTCGCCGCCCAGTTCGTCCACGGGCGTGACGGCGAGGCCGCTGATCTGGAGCAGGTAGGCGCGGCGCAGGAAGTGCAGGGCGTCGTAGTCGAAGCCCGCGACCGGGGCCACGTCTCCGGTCAGACCCGGCATGTAGGCGTAGACGGGTACGGGCGGCAGTCCCGCCGCACCCAGCGCCTGGTCGAAGACGGCTATCTCTTCGGCGAAGGGGTTGTCGGGGCTGTGGCACAGCACATCGACGAGGGGGACCAGCCACAGGTCACAGGCCACGAAGTCTCGCTCTCCAACGGGTGCGTGCAAGGGTCGGGACAGCGTAAGTCCGGACAGCGTAATGCGGTCGCCACGCGGCGGACAGTGTTCCCCCATGAGCGACTTCGGGTAACGGCGCCGCTCAGGCCTCCGGCCCCGCAGGATCAGGGGCCTCTTCCGCCCCGGGCGGCGGTGCGTGGCCGAGGTGGTCCGGATCACCGGCCGCCAGCCGGTCCGCCCAGTTCAGCGCGTGGCCGTTGTAGTGGTCGACCACCGCGCTCAGCGCCTCGCGGTCCCGGAGCGTGACCGCGGCGACGAGGTCCGAGTGCCCCTGCCAGAGCCAGTCCCGTACGTCCGCGTCGCCGCGCAGGTACGGGACGGCGAACACCCAGGCCTGGACCCGCAGCCGGTGCAGGAAGTCACCGATGTACGCGTTGCCGGTGAGCGCGCCCAGCTCCCGCCAGAACCGCAGGTCGTAGCCGATCAGGATGTCGAGGTCGCCGCCGCGGGCCGCGCGGGCGGCCTCATCGGCCCGGCGGCGTACCGAGACGAGCGCCTCCCGGTACCTCGCCTGCCGTTCCGGGGACGGGGGCTGCTCGCGGAAGACGTCCCGGATCACCCCGTCCATGACCAGGGTGCGGGCCTCCACCATCGCCCGGTAGTCCGCGACGGAGAACTGGTGCACCCTGAATCCGCGGTGCTGATCCGATTCGAGCAGGCCCTGCGCGGAGAGGTCGAACAGCGCTTCGCGGACGGGCGTCGCGGAGACGCCGTACTGCTCCGCGATCTGCTTGACGGTGAATTCCCGCCCCGGCTGAAGACGCCCCGAGAGCACCTCGTCACGCAGCGCGTCCGCGATCTGCTGCCGCAGCGTACTGCGGGTGACAGCTCCGCTCGCGCGCATGAGCGCCCCTCCCCTGTTTCGGTTTCGGCCACCTTAGACCGAGCCCGCCGGCCGGGCCGGTGGGGAGGGGACGGGGGAAGGGGCGCCGCGCGCGGGCGGTGGTGCTACGCGGTGTACCCGTCGGCCACCGCCAGTGCGGCGTCGAGTGCCGCCAGGCCCTCCTTGGCCTCGGTCTCCGTGACGTTGCAGGCCGGCACGGCGTGGGTGCGGTTCATGTTGATGAAGGGCCACAGACCGTGCTTCTTGGCCGCCGCCCCGAAGGCCGCCATCGGGGCGTTGGCGGCGCCGGTCGCGTTGTACGGGACGAGCGGCTCGCGGGTCTCCTTGTTGCGGACCAGCTCCAGCGCCCAGAACGCGCCGAGTCCGCGGACCTCACCGACGGAGGGGTGGTTGGCGGCGAGCTCGCGCAGACCGGGGCCGAGGACCGTCTCACCGATGTGGGCGGCGTTCTCGATGACCTTCTCGTCCTCCATCACGTGGATGGTGGCGACGGCCGCCGCACAGGCCAGCGGGTGGCCGGAGTAGGTCAGCCCGCCCGGGTAGGGGCGCGTCTCGAAGGTGGCGGCGATCTCGGCGGAGATGGCGACGCCGCCGAGCGGTACGTAACCGGAGTTGACGCCCTTGGCGAAGGTCATCAGGTCGGGGGCGACGTCGAAGTGGTCGGCGGCGAACCACTTGCCGGTGCGCCCGAAGCCCGCCATCACCTCGTCGAGGACGAAGACGATCCCGTACCGGTCGCAGATCTCACGGACACCGGCGAGGTAGCCCGGCGGCGGGGTCATGATGCCGGCCGTGCCCGGGATGGTCTCCAGGATGATCGCGGCGATGGTCGAGGGGCCCTCGTAGGCGAGGGTGTCCTCCAGGTGCTGGAGTGCGCGGGCGCACTCCTCCGCCTCGGTCTGCGCGTAGAACGGCGAGCGGTAGAGGAACGGGGCCCAGAACCGGACGACGCCCGCCGAGCCGTTGTCCGACGCCCAGCGGCGCGGGTCGCCGGTCAGGTTGATCGCGGTGGAGGTGGCGCCGTGGTACGAGCGGTAGGCGGACAGCACCTTTGTGCGGCCGGTGTGCAGCCGGGCCATCCGGACGGCGTTCTCGACGGCCTCCGCGCCGCCGTTGGTGAAGAAGATCTTGTCCAGGTCGCCCGGCGTGCGCTCCGCGATGAGGCGGGCGGCCTCGGAGCGCGACTCGATCGCGAAGGCGGGCGCGAAGGTCGTCATCCGCCCCGCCTGCTCCTGGATCGCGGCGACGACGGTGGGGTGCTGGTAGCCGATGTTGGTGTAGACGAGACCGCTGGTGAAGTCCAGGTAGCGGTTGCCGTCGTAGTCCCAGAAGTACGCCCCCTCGGCGCCGGCGACGGCGAGCGGGTCGATCAGGCCCTGGGCGGACCAGGAGTGGAACACGTGCGCGCGGTCGGCGGCCTTCACGGCCGCGCCGGCGGCGGGGTCAGCGGCGGCGGCATGACGGGGATGAGGGGTCATACGGCGAGCGTAGGCACCGTCGGGCACGGCCCGGTATGGCCACCTTGTATATGGAGGGGGGCGGGTGGTTCGGCAGGGTGTCGGGTCGCCGCGCGGTGGCAGGTGCCCGGGACGGTGCCGGCCGGAGCGCCGCCGGTCTCCGGGACGGGCCGCCCGTCCCGGGACCATGGACGCGGTGCACAGCCCGTCCTGATCCGGGCGAAAGGCCCTGACTCCGGGCACGGACCGGCCACCACCCCCCGCCGGGGCACGACCGCGCCGCTATTCTCGACCCGTTCGGCGTGTGGCCGTACGGGGGAGGACTGCACACCATGGAAAAGCTCGGCTCCGTAGATCCGCAACGCATCGGCGCCTACCGACTGCTGGGCAGACTCGGTGCGGGCGGCATGGGTCAGGTCTATCTGGCCCGCTCGGACCGTGGGCGCACCGTCGCGATCAAGCTCGTACGCGAGGAGCTCGCCGAGCAGCAGGAGTTCCGCGACCGGTTCCGGCGGGAGGTGATGGCCGCTCGCCGGCTCGGCTCCAGCTGGACCGCCCCCGTGCTGGACGCCGACACCGACGCCAACGTGCCCTGGGTCGCCACCGGTTACATCGCGGGCCCGTCCCTCCAGACCACCGTCTCCGGCCGCACGATCATCTCGGCGGGCCCCGCCCCCGGCGCGTACGGGCCACTGCCGGAACGCTCGGTCCACATCCTGGGCAACGGTCTCGCGCACGCCCTGCGGGCCATCCACACCGCCGGGCTCATCCACCGCGACCTCAAACCGTCCAACATCCTGCTGACGATCGACGGCCCCCGGGTCATCGACTTCGGCATCGCGCGGGCCCTCGACACCGTCACCGACGGCGGTCTCACCCGCACCGGGGCGCTGGTCGGCTCCCCCGGTTTCATGTCGCCCGAGCAGGTGCGGGGCGAGCCGGTGACCACGGCGTGCGACGTGTTCTGTCTGGGCTCGGTGCTGGCCTACGCGTCGACCGGGCGGCTCCCGTTCGGCGACTCGGCCAGCGGGGTGCACGCGCTGCTGTTCCGGATCGCGCAGGAGGACCCGGACCTGACCGGGGTGCCGGTGGACCTGGTGGAGCTGATACGGGATTGCCTGCGCAAGGACCCGGCGGCCAGACCGACGCCCGACGAGATACTGGACCGGCTGGCCGAGGACGACACCCCGGAGCCCTGGCTCCCGGGCGCGCTCATCGCCCAACTCGGCCGGCACGCCGTGGAACTGCTCGACTCGGAAGACCCTGAGGACGCGACCGACGCGGCGGACGCAACGGATGCGGCGGAGCCCGGGGGTCCGGAAGCGCCCGGACAAGCGGCGGAAGCGGACGAAGCGAAGACCCGTGCGGACACGGTGCCGGGCGCGAACCCGCAGGACCCGCAGGGCGCGGTCCCGCAGGGCTCGAACCCGCAGGGCGCCGTCCCGCAGGACACGCCGCCCCCGGCGCCGCCCACCGTGGTCGGCCCGCCGCAGCCCGCCCAGCCGGACCCGGCCTCGTATCCGACGGCGACCCCGGCCCCGGGGTACGGAGCGACGCCCACGCCGGGGTACGGAGCGACGCCCGTTCCGGGGTACGGAGCGACTCCCGCCCCGGGGTACGGCTATCCGCAGCAGCACGCCCCCAACCAGGGCCCGGTCCAGGGCCAGGGCCAGGCATACGGATACCCCCAATCGCCCCCCGTCCAGAACCAGGCGTACGGCTACCCGCAGCAGCAGCCCCTGGGCCAGGGCCAGGCGTACGGCTACCCGCAGCAGCCCGATCCCGGCGCCACGCCCCCGTACGACCCCCGGTATCCCCCCGGCACCCAGCCGCCCGCCGCCGATCCGGCGCGGCGGCGGAACGGCTGGACCGTCGCTCTCGTGGTGATCGCGATGCTCGTCGCGATAGGGGCCGGCGGCTCCGTCTACGCGCTGATGAGCAGCAGCGGCGACACCACGGCCGCCCCGAAGCACTCCAGCACGCCTTCTCCCGCGAAGGGCTCCTCCGGGGCCAACTCCGGTTCTCCCGACGGCAGCCAGGACCCCTCCCCCACCGACGACGGGGGGAACGGCGACGAGGACGGCATCCCCGAGGGGTATCTCGGCACCTGGTCCACCGGCATCGACAACGCCGTCGGCCACTCCACCCGCCAACTCGTCATCCAGCAGGGCGGGGTCGGTGACACCGTCCTCAGCCTCACCGCGGAGGGCCCGACCGACACCGGCGGCCCCTACCGCTGCGTCTTCCAGGCGGATCTGACGGACGTCGTCACCGGCGACGCCCCGCTCCGGATCGGCCCCTCCAAAGTGACGCTCGGCGAGCCCATGTCATCCTGCACACCGGGCGGCCCGACCACGCTCACCCTGCTCCCGGACGGCACCCTGAGCCGCGAGAACACGGACAGCGGCGAGACGCTCACGTACACGAAGTCCGGCTGAGTCAGGCCGGGCCGCGCAGCATCAGGCCGACGCCCACCGCTCTCAGTGTCCGTGATCCCGTCCCGGGCGAGCCGCAGCCCGTCGTAGTGGTTGAGGCCGGAGTTCAGGTCGTCTTCGTGTCGGTTGCGTGCCGCTCTCGCGTCGGCTTCAACAGCCTTCGCGCCAGCGGTGCGTGGTACGGGGAGAAGTCCGGGTTCAGGGCGAGCGCCTCGCGCAGGTGCCGGTCGCCCTCGGGCAGCCCGAGGGCGTGTTCGATCGCGCCCCGGTGGTACCGGAAGAGCGCGTTGCCCCAGCCCGTCCTGGCGGCCTTGCGGGCGTATCCGACGGCTTCCGCGTCGTGCCCCGCGCGGTGCAGCGCCCAGCCCAGGGCGTCCGCGACGATGACGCTCCGGGCGCGCTTCCACTCGCCCCGCATGAGCTCCACCGCGACGTCCGGGTCGCCGTGGTCCGCGACGTACAGCGCGAGATGCGGATCGACCGCACCGCCCGACGCCCGCAACAGCCGCACCTCCGCGTCCAGCGCCGCCTTCTCCGACCGCACCGATCCGCCACTACTGCTACTACTACTGCCGCCCAACTCCACCGCCTCCGCGAGGAACTGCGGCAGCGGTGCCCGCCCGGTCAGCTCCCGGTACATGCCCAGGGCCTTCGAGCGTTCACCGCGCACGGCGAGCACCCTGGCCAGTCCGGCCTCCGCGTACGCGTAGCCGGGTACGGCGTCGGCCGCGAGCCGGAAGTGCCGCTCCGCCCGGTCCACCGCGCCCTGCGCCCAGGCCAGTTCGCCCAGCCTGGCCTGGGCGAAGGCTCGTTCGTCGGCGGTGGACGCGCTGTCCACCGCCCGTTGGAGGGCGATCGCGGCGTCCTTCGGTCTGCCGTTGGTCTCCAGGTCGTAGGCCGCTCTGCTGTACGCCGCGCCGGCCGGGGCGATGTCCAGCAGGCGCTGCACCGCGGCCCTGGCCGCCGGGTAGTCACCGAGCTGGATCTGCGCGTCGGCCAGTACGGCGTAGCCGTCCGCCCGGTCGGGTGCCATCCGGGTGGCGCGGAGCCCGAAGTCGCGGCCCTCGGCGAACGCGTGCCGGGCGTTGGCCACCACCCCCTGACCCGTCACCGCCGCGTAGTTGTCCGTCTTCTGAAGGGCCAGGGAGCGGCGCAGTGCCTCGTCCGCCGCGTCGAGGCGGCTCGCGTCCAGGGTTACCCGGGCCTCCTCCGCCTCCGCGCGTGCCAGGCCCGACCAGGCTGTGGGGTCGTCCGGAGCGCGCTGTGTGCGCCTGCGGGCGGTGGCGACCGCGAGCCCGGCGGTGGCCGCCGGCGCCGAGCCGGCCTGCGGGGCGGCGGCCTGCGGGGCGGCGGGCACCGGGTGCGGGTCCTCGGCGGGACCGAGGTACAGCAGTCCCACCACGCACCCGGCCGCGGCCACCGCCCCGCCGACCGTCAGGAGCGAGCGCCTCACGGGCCCGCGTGCGGCAGGTTGAGATACGGGAAGGTGCGCTGCGCGTCCGCGACCTCCAGGGCGGCGACCGGCTTCGGAAGCAGTCCGGGCGGTGAGGGCTGCGCGGGCTCGCCCTCCAGCATCCGCAGCAGCGGGCCGTCGATGTTGTCGTTGAGCCGGCGGCCGTTGGGGAATCCCTGCCGGTCGCCGTCGAGCACGCCCATGGGCTGCGGGGCGGCGGTGACCGGCGTCGTCAGGTTGAGCCGGAGCTCCTCGGCCATCACGATGCGGCCGGGGTCGGCGTCCGCGTTCATGGTGTGGGTATTCAGGTCGAAGCCGAACGCGGAGCCGTTGTCCTTGCCGATGCCCTTGAGGAAAAGAGCCTGGATGTCGGTACGCGGTGTGGCCGGCGCCTTGAACCCCTGAGCGGTCTGGATGCGGTGGGGCGGTACGGGGTCGAGCGTGTCGGCCAGGAACTCGTTCTCCAAGTGGTCGTCCTTCGGGGCCCGCGCCTGGAACCGGTCCTCCGGCCCGCCCGGCTTGAAGAAGCCGACGGTCGAGCCGTACACCGTGAACGCGAGGTGCGGCGTCCCGGCCCGCGCGACCTGCCGGAACACCGGTGCCTGCTTCGCCAGGCTCCGCCCGAGGTCGGCCCCCTGCCGCGACACGCTCGCCCACACGCCGATCACCGGATTGCGCTCCGGGTCGCCCTTCAGAGCCACTTCCCGCTTGGGCACCTGGATGATCAGGCTGTTCACGTTGAGCGCCGACAGCGGCTGGGCATCCGGCAGCCAGCCGGGCACGGGACCCCGGGTGCCGAAGGTGTACAGCCCGAACACCTGGCTGTCGGCCTTGAACGAGTCCGCCACCTGGCTCGCGAGGGTCTGGCCGCCGCCCGGCAGGCTGCGGATCGCCTGACCGCGGAGCTTTCCGTAGTCCGGCATGAGGAACCGGCCGGTGTCGGTGGGCGCGGCGATCGCGTCGTTCAGCAGGGTCGTGGCGCCGCCGTCCGCGGTGATGCGCTCCAGGGTGTACTTCTGGCGCACGCCGAGCGACCTGTCGTCCAGCGAAGTCACCGGCGTCGGGCCGACCTTGGGGCCGAGCCCGAAGGGCCTGCGGTCGTCGTCGCGGAACGTCCAGCGGTACGTGGTGTCCGGCGCCCCGTCCCCGTCCGCGTCGGTGTGGATCTCGTACCGTGCGCCCGTCGCGAAGGGGTAGTCCACCAGGGCGTTCGCCGCGGTGCCCGGCAGCTCGAAGGGCCGGACGTTCGCGACCAGGGTGACCATGTCCGCGTTGTCGGGGCTGCTGAACGCGTAGACGTCGGTGAGGTCGGCCGCGGTGTCCGTCAGGGACGACGGCGCGTCGATGTGCCCGCCCGCCTCACTGCTTCCGGTGAGTGGCCCCCAGAGGGACGCGGCGGTCAGCGCGGCGCCGGTCGCGGCCAGTGCGGCGGCGCGGACGCGGGGGACTCGTCGTGGAAGACGCGTTGGCCTGAGGCCAGTTGCGGGCATGCTGCGCTCCAGTGGTCGGCGTTCGGGGTACGCCCAGAGTGGTGCGTTGTTGATCATGGCGGGGGATCACCGCGCCGGTCAGACCCGATCGCGTGGTCGTTTCCGTCGAATAGGTGAGGCGCAGTTTGATCATGCGCACATGTATGCATTGATGGACATACCCGACAGGCGAGCGAGTCGATGACCCGGGCAACCGTTGCGTCGTCAACTGGATTTTGCTCGAAACCTGTTGGAACTTCCCGGACCGCCGCGTCCGACACCCCCCACCGCTTCACCAGAGCTGGAAGGTTCATGAGTATGCACGCAATCCGCCGCCTCGCCGTCCTCGCCGCAGTCGCCGCCCTGACCGTGCCGTTGGGCATGGCATCGGCCGGGGCGACCGCCGCCCAGGTCCCGGCCGCCCGCACGGCGGCCGCCGATCCGCTTCCGGGCGTGTACCTCTCGCCGTGGGGTGACGCCGATGTGGAGCTCAGCGACGAACTGCTGGGCTGGATGCGGGACCACGGCATCACGCTGGACGCCATCAGCCCCTTCGCGATGGCTCCGGACGGCCGCAGCTTCTCCATGCCGATCGGCTCGACGGCGGGCGACGGCCTCGACTCCCAGGGGCGCATCTTCTACCCCGGCGGTCTCAACTTCCACCACGCGGCCTCCGGCAAGACCATCACGCTGAAGCCGACCTACATCCGTGTGATGCCGACACCCGGCTACTCCGCGGGCGTCGCGGTGAACGGCGTGCCGCTCACCGACGAGCTGATGATCGCGGACACGACCCCCGCAGAGACGCTGGCCGGTGCCCGCCCCAGCCTCACGGGGTGGCGGCTGGAGAAGGTGCCGTTCCGCATCACGGCCGAGGCATCGAGGATGTTCGCCCAGGTGACCGGTGACGAGGGGCCGCGCGTCGGCAGTCTTCTCGGCACGCTCACGCCGAACTTCGACTACATCCCGGGCCGCACCTCGTCCACCGGCTTCCCCAGCTTCTGAGCCTCCCCGGCCGCCGCCTTCCGGACCTCCGCCCCTCCCGGGCCCGGTCCCGGTCCGGTGCCGAGGGCTGCCCCGCGCCCCCCACTCGCGGGGCAGCCCCTCAGACCAACGGCCTGACCGACATCAGCAGATGCTGGTGCGCGGGCGGCAACGTCCCTTCCGCCGTGTCCAGCGCGTCCTCCTGGGTGTCGTGCCCGGTGAGCATGGTGCGCTGCCCCGGGCCCATCAGCCGGAACCGGACGACCGGTGCGTCGAACGAGGCCAGCGCGTCCATCAGGTACGCGGGGTTGAAGGCGACCACCATCTCCTCCGTTCCCGCGAGCACGGCGGGCAGCCGCTGGGACGCCACGTCGTCCTCGTAACCCGCCTGGAGCAGCACCGAGTCTCCGTGGAAGGCGAATTGGAGCGGGCTGTCGTTGTCCGCCACCACCGAGACCCGCTTCACCGCCTCGACCAGGGGCTCGCGCTCCGTGACCGCCGTGACCGGGTCCCGCATCGCGAACAGCTTGTCGTGGCGCGGCAGCCGGCCGTCCAGGAGCCGGACCGTGGTGCGCGTCCCCGCCAGTTCGAATCCGGCCGAGCCGCTGTCCAGCGCCAGGCTGACCATGCCCGCGCGGCCGAAGGAGCGGGCGATCTCGGTGAGCCGGCGGGCCGAGACCACGACATCGGCGCGGACGTCCGCCGCAGCGGGCTTCCAGCCCAGGGTGCGGACGGCGAAGCGGTAGCGGTCCGTCGCCGCCAGGGTCATCCGGTCACCGTCCAGCCCCAGCCGGATCCCGGTGAGCGTCGGCAGGGTGTCGTCCCGGCCCGCCGCCACCGTGACATCCGCGACGGCCGCCGCGAACTCCGCGCTGTCCACCGCGCCGAGGACCTCCGGCAGCGGCGGCAGCGAGGGGTAGTCGTCGAACGGCAGCACCGACAGGCCGAATCCGGCTCCGCTGCCCGTGACCGTGAAGCGGGAACCCTCCACCGCGCACTCCACCGCGCCCTGGGGCAGCACCCGGCACACGTCCAGCAGTCGGCGGCCCATCACGAGCACCTTGCCGGGCCGCAGGATCTCGGCGTCCACCTCGATCCGGGCGGACGCCTCGTAGTCGAGGCCGGAGATGCACAGCCTGCCGTCCGCCGCTTCCAGCAGCAGACCGCCCAGCACGGGAACGGGTGACCTCGTGGGCAGCACCCGGGCCGCCCAGCCGACGGCGTCGGCCAGTGCGCCGCGCTCGATCCGGAACTCCATGGTGGTGACCTCTCCTCGTGCGCCGACGACCATCTCTGGTTCCGACGCTAAGGGTCACCACTGACAACGCGGCTCTCGGCGGAGAAGGGCGGCTGCGCCGACGGCAGCGGCCACCCCCGTGAGCCGCTGCCGTCGTCCCCCGTGCCTCTCCCCCGAAAGGCCCGCAACCGCGTTCGGACTCTAGGCCGCGGGGTAGGGGGCGGTAAAGATTCAGTTCGCACTGTGTGGCCGGTGACGGGTATCAGTTCGCACAGCCAAACCGGTACTCTGCGTTCCGATTTCTGGCGGGGCAGGACCCGGCGGAACAGGACAGGACCCGGCGGAAACAGGATCCGCGGAAGCAGGGCGGAAGCCGGACAGGAGCAAGGCAGAAGCGGGGGCGGTGTGCACGCGCGGAGTCGCGCCGACGACGTCATACGGATGCACGGACTCGCCCGTGCCGGTGGCTCACGGGAGCTGCTGCGCTGGCTGTCCGGCCGGGCCGACGGCTGGGCGGGGCTGCTCGGCGGCGACGGAACCGTCCTGTACGGCGTTGCCCGGGACCCCGACGCCGCGAGTGCAGGATCGGCCGCCACCGCCGCCGAGGGGGTACGGGAACTGACGGCGCTCGGTGCCCGTTCCCTCGCCCTCGACCGGGGAGGGCACACCGCGTTGATGTTCGCCCTGGACGGACCGCCGGGCAGCGCCGCACCGGTTCTCGCCGTGATCGCCCGCCGCCCGCTGCCGGAGCGGCTGGCCGTGCTCCTGTCCGACGCGGCCCTGCCGCTCTCCATGTGCTGGGCGGCCGAGACCGTCGAGCGCAAGCGGCGCCGGGTCGATCTGGCCGAGTCCAGAGGCCGCGAGGCCGTACTGCACCTGCTCATGACCGGCCAGCTGTCGATCGCGCACCAGGTGGCCGGCGCGCTCAAACCCGCCCTGCCCGACCCCGTCCGGGTCTGCGTCGTCGAGTGCCCCGGCGACAGCAGGGACGAGGTGGCCCGGATCTGTACGGACCTCTCCGGCGGCCGGTCCTGGATCGTGCGGTGCCCGGTGTACGCGCGCCATCTGATCCTCATCGCACCGGCCGGACCGGAACCGGCGGGCGGGCGCCTCGGCCCGCGGGTGGCCGCGGTGGTGGACGACTGCGTGGTGGGCATCAGCGAGGACGTACCGCTGTCCGACACGGCGACCGCCTACCGCCAGGCGTTCCACGCGCTGGCCGTCGCCCGCGGGCTGCCCGGCCGGCACGCCGGTTTCGGCTCGGCCCCCGAACCCGCGCTGGTGGTCGGCGCCGAGGGCGCGCGGTGGGCCGACGGGCTGCTGGCGCCGCTCCTCGGCCACCTGCCGAGGCGTGGCCAGGACCCGAACAGCCAGGAGCTCGCGGCGACCCTCGCCTCCTGGCTCGCGTTCTCCTCGCACGCGACCGCGCACCTGAAGATCCACCGCAACACCCTGGCCGCCCGGCTGCGGCTGATCGGCGAGCTGCTGGACCTGGACCTGGACCGGGTCGCCGACCAGGCCGCACTCGATCTGGCGCTGGCCGTCCGCGCCACGCCCACCCTGCCCAGGCCGGGCCGTCCGGCCGGGGACACGCGGGCGCCCGCCCCCTCGCTGGACGAGATCCTGCGCACCCCGGCGGTCCGCGCCTGGGCGGCCCAGCAACTGCGCCCGCTCGGCGCCCCCGGAGCGGCCGGCCGCACCGCCGACCCGTACACCACCCTGCGCACCTGGCTGGAGTGCGAGGCCCAACTCGGCGCGACGGCAGATGTGTTGGCCATCTCCGTACCCGCGGTGCGCAAGCGCCTCACCCGACTGGAGACCGTGCTGCGACGCTCGCTCCTGCGGACGCCGAGCGCCCGCTACGACCTGTGGCTGGCGCTGCGGGCGCTGGACCTCACCGGGGGCGGACAGCCGGACGGGGGGCACCCGCGGCCGTGAGGCCGCCGGTACCCCCCGTCCACGGGAGCCCGCGCGTCAGCAGCTCAGGTTCGAACCGGGCGTCAGCAACTCAGGTTCGAACCGGGCGTCAGCAGCTCAGGTTCGAACCGGGCGTCGTACCGAGGATCGACACGAAGGCCTGGTACTTGTCGATCCGGCTCTGCACCTGGGCGGGGTTGCCGCCGTTGCACTCGATGGAGCCGTTGATGGAGCGGATCGTCTCACCGAATCCGGCGCCGTTCACCATGGCGTTGTGGGCCGTCATGGTGCCGGGGCCGTTCTGGGTGTTCCAGTACCAGAGGCCGGTCTTCCAGGCCACGGCCGCGTCCTGCTCGACCAGGTAGGGGTTGCCCAGCAGGTCGATGCCGAGGGCGTCACCGGCGGCCTTGTAGTTGAAGTTCCAGCTGAGCTGGATCGGACCGCGCCCGTAGTACGCGGCCTGGCCCGCGGGGCAGCCGTAGGGCTGGGTGCTGTCGCAGTAGTGGGGGTAGTTGGCCGTGTTCTGCTCGACCACGTACACCAGACCGCCGGTCTCGTGGCTGACGTTGGCCAGGAACGCGGCCGCCTCCTGCTTCTTCACCGTGTCGCTGCCGGTGTTGGCGAAGCCGGGGTAGGCATCCAGTGCGGCGGTCAGCCCGCTGTACGTGTAGAAGGAGTTGCGGCCCGGGAACATCTGGTTGAACTGGGCCTCGCTGACGATGAAGTCCGCGGACGAACCCGGGTCGCCCGGATCCGTACCGCCGCTTCCGCAACTGCCCTGGTCGGCCCAGACGTCGGAGCTGCCCGGCGTCTCGTTCTGCGTCCACCACTTGGCGGACCAGTTGTGCCCGTTGTACGAGGCGGAGCCGCCGCCCGTGTAGACGGACGAGGAGTTCCAGGCGGCCGCGCAGTCGGCTGCCGACGCGGTGGTGGCGGGGAGGATGACAAGCGTCGCGACGACCGCGCCCAGCGCGGTGAGCAGGCCCATGATGCGTCTGATCATGTGAACACTCCTTCGGCGCGGCGCACCGAGCTCATCGGTGCGCCGCCATGGGGGGTGCCGACACTCAAGCGCTCTGGTCTGGACCTGTCAAGGTCTAGACCATCGTAAGGAAACCTTCCCACTCCGCCGCCCCCACGCGCACCGGACTCCGGACATCCGCGCGATACGCGTCCCCAACAGGGCTGATTCCGGAGGGATTCACTCCGTACCCGGCCCCCGGGCGGCGACGGGCCCGAAGGTAAAACCTTCGGGCCCGTCCAGCATGCGGGACGCCCTACTGTCCGACCGGTCAGCCGAATCAGAGCTGAGGGGTGGTCAGCAGGTCAGCCCGGAGCCGGGGTCGGTCCCGATGATCCCGGTGATCCGCTCGTACTTTTCGACCCGCGCCCGCACCGAGTCGGGGTTGCCGCCGTCGCACTCCAGCGCGCCGTTGAGCGAGCGGATCGTCTCGCCGAATCCGGCGCCGCCGACCATGGCCTCGTGCGAGGTCATGGTGCCGGGGCCGTTCTGGGTGTTCCAGTACCAGAGCGCTGTCTGCCAGGCGACCGACGGGTCCTGCTCGACCAGCCACGGATCGTTCAGCAGATCGAGGCCGAGCGCGTCACCGGCGGCCTTGTAGTTGAAGTTCCAGCTGAACATGATCGGGCCGCGCCCGTAGTACGCGGACTGACCGGCCGGGCAGCCGAAGGGCTGGCTGTAGTCGCACTTGATCCAGTAGTTGGCCTCGTTGATCTCCTTCACGTACTGGAGCCCGACCGACTCGAAGTCGGCGTGGGTCAGGAACGCCGCCGCCTCCCGGCTCCGCATGGCCTCGGTCCCGGTGTTGGCGAAGCGCGGGTAGGCGTGCAGGGCGTCGATCAGCCCCTGGTACGTGTAGAAGGGGTCGCGGTCCGGGAAGATCCGGTCGAACTCCGCCTCGCTGATGGCGAAGTCGGAGACCCCTCCCGTACAGGCCCCGGCGTCGGCCCAGACGGTGGTGGCGCCCGGATTCTCGTTCTGCGTCCACCACTTGGCCGTCCAGTTGCGACCGTGGTGCGAGGCGGTGCCGCCGGCCGTGTAGGCGGTCGAGGAGCTCCAGAGCGGCGCGCACCGCTCCGTGGCGGCGGGCGCCGCAGTGGCGGCGGGGAGGAAGGCCGCCGTCGCGATGACGGCACTCAGGACGGTCAGGACGCTCTTGATGCGGTTCAGCGCTGCTCACTCCTTCGACAGGACTTCGACGGGACTTCGACGGGACGGGGCATGGCACGCACGCCGCAGACCTCGGCGGACGGGCCGTCCAGGCATCCCGACACCCAACCTCGATTGGTCTGGACCTGTCAAGGTTCGGACCAATCGCTGTCCTGTGGACGCCTGTTGGCCACGCCTCGGCCACCCGTCAGCCCGCCGGCGCCCCTACGGTGACGCGCACCCGAACCCGTACAGGCGTCCGACAGGCAGGAGGCCCGGAGCGTGGAGTGGCTCAGCACCGAGAACGTCGTGGCCGTGGCGACCGCCGTACTGGGCGTCCTCGCCTCCGTCGGCGTGCTCTGGTACGAGCGCCGGGTACCCCGCCGCAAACGCATCGGCTACCGGGTGCAGATGGACACCCCGATCGGCAGCGACGCCGGCCAGGGCCGGGCCAACGTCCGGCTCGGGCTCTTCGACGAGACCCCGGACATGTCCGACGCCACGCTCGTCCTGCTGCGCGTCGAGAACGACGGATCGCAGTCCATCGCGCGCGGCGACTACACCGGGCCGGACGAACAACTTCACGGCCTCGTCGTCGAGTTCACCGAACGCCGGGTCCGCGGCATCGCCGTCACCCACTCCCCCGGCGCCGACCACCTCATGGACCACTTCACCCCGTCCGCCGGGCTGCGCGAGAGCGGCTCCCTGATCCGGCTGCCGCGCGTGCCGCTCAACCGGGGCGAGCACTTCAAGCTGCTGGTCCTGCTGACCGGCTCCCGGGTGGGCTCCCCGATCCGGGTCACCGGCGGCATCCGGGACGGCGAGGTGACGCCGAACAAGGCGGCCCGCCCCGACGAGAAGCCCCCGATGTTCGGCCGGGCCGCCCGGTTCATCACCGTCGCGCTGACCGTCTGCGTCGTCACGCTGGCCGCCATCATCCTGGTGCGGGACGACACTCCGCCGCCCATCGGCTGCGCGCGCGGCGAGCTGACCCTGACCGGCTCCACCGCCTTCGCCCCGGTCCTGCGGGAGCTGGCGGCGAAGTACGGCGAGGCGTGCGAGGGGGCCACCGTCACCGTGGACGCGCACGGCAGCACGGCGGGGATACGCGAACTGGCCGAACGGGGCGCCGGGCCGGGGAAGCCGGGGTCCGGCTCCGGACCCGGGTCCGGCTCCGGGTCCGGGTCCGGGGCGGCGGGCTCGGCGGAATCCGGCTCCGGGAAATCCGGTTCGCCCGCCCTGGTGGCCTTCTCCGACGGGCCCAAGCCGAGCGGCTTCCCGCAACTGCGCGAAAACCGCGTCGCCGTCTCGCTCTTCCGCCTCGTCGTCAACGACCGGGTCCCGCTGAAGAACCTGACCGGCGACGACGTCCGCCGGATCTACCGGGGCGACATCCGCGACTGGCGGCAGCTGGGCGGCCCGGACCTGCCCGTACTGCTGGTCAGCCGGGACGCCAACTCCGGTACCCGCGAGGTCTTCCAGCGCCGCGTCCTGGGCCGCAACGAGCCCGCCCAGTCCTCCCGCGACTGCACGACGAAGGACGACCCGCGGGCCCCCGTCCTCCGCTGCGAACTCGACTCCACCGAACAGGTCCTGGCCGAGGTGGGCCGGCTCCCCGGCGCGATCGGCTACAGCGAACTGCGCTCCGGCACCAAGCCCGCCGGGGCACACCAGATCGCCATCGACGGCGACACCCCGTCCGTCGACACGATCGGCACCAGCAGCTACCCGTACCGGGAGATCGAGTACGCGTACACCTACGGCAGCCCGCCCGCCGACTCACTGGCCTCCAGCTTCCTGGCGTACCTCAGCAGGGGCAGCGGTCAGGACGTCGTCCGCACCCACGGCCACCTGCCGTGCGCGACGCCCCAGGGGCTGCGGATCTGCGGGGAGGAGTGAGGGCGGACGGGCTTCCCGGCCGTCAGAGCGTACGCCGCGTGCTGAGCACGTCCCTGCGGCAGTCGGGACGCTCCGCGACCGGACCGCCGAGCTCGGCCGTTTCGTCGTCGAGCGCGTAGCAGAGCTGCGCGTGCAGCATCTCGGCCTCGGCGGGCGTCAGCCGCAACGCGGCGTCCTCCTCGAAGGCCCCGCCCCGGCGCAGCCAGAGGTCGATGAACAGCGACCCGTCCGCCTCCCGCCGCACGGGCTTGCTGGGCACCCGGCTGACCCGTACCTCTCCCCGGGCGCCCATCAGACCGTCCCCCGCGCCGTCGCCGCCACGAGACCGTCCAGCGCAAGCCGCATGACGGTGCGCCGCAGGCGGCGTTCGGGATCGATGACCGCAGGACGCGTACGGGGCGCGAGGCGCAGGACGCTCCGCACGTACGGAGGTTGAGGCTGCGGAAGGACGACGGGCCGGACGCGCAGGACGCGCGAGAGGCGCGTGCGGATATGATGGAACATGCTGACGCTCCTTTGAGGCGTTGGTCATGCCCCGGGGTGGTAGGACACCGCCGGGGCACTTTGCGTTCACGCGGTAGTCATGCGACTACCACCCGCACTCAAAGGGTAGCGAAATCATGCTGCCGCATCAACATTGATGCGCGATGAGTTGGATTGGCATATGCCGCGACTCGCCCCTACACAAGGTCATCGAACTCGCCGGCCTTGGCTCCGTCCAGGAAGGCCGCCAGCTTCCCCTTGGTGGTCCGGACAACCACGCCTGGGTCGTCGCTCTCGCGCAGGAGGATCTCGCCATCCTGCTCAGCCAGCTCGACGCAGGCCCCCGTGTCTGCCGAGAAGGACGCCTTGCGCCAGTGAAGTTCCACCGCTTTCCAACCTCTAGATTCCTTTGGCCACTTCCCGGATGAAGCCGACGGAGGCCTCCGGGCCGATGGCGCGTTCACGCATACGATCAAGAACCGCACGATAGTTCACGAGGTAGTTCTCGGCGTCCAGGAAGGTCGCGCCTGTGGGGACATCGATCTGAACGGTGTCCAGTGCGGATACCGGGCCACACGCGTACAGGATCGAACTCCCCGCGTTCGCGAACCCGCCCGCTTCGAAAGGCACGATGCGCAGCGTGATGCCGGGCCGGTCAGACTGCTCCAGCATGTACTCAAGCTGCCTGCGCAGTACGTTGCGATCACCGAACCGCATCCTCAGCGCGGACTCGTGGATGACGAATTCGCACGGCGGCGGATCAGCACGGTCGAGTAGCGCGGCCCGTCTGATGCGGAACTCCGTGTGCCGGTCCAGGGTTTCCGGGCGCATCGCCGGCACCGCTTCCGCGAAGATCCCCCGCATGTAGTCGGGCTGTTGCAGAATTCCGGGGATGTGCATGATCTGGGCCGACCGCAGCATCGACGCGTGATGCTCCATCTCGGCCAGGTCCAGGAGCTCTGCGGGCAGTGAATCGCGATACTCGTCCCACCAACTGGAGCCGCGTTCCCGCGCCATGTCGGCCAGAGCGTCGACGTAAGCCTGGTCGGGACAGGAGTAGTTGGACGCCCACACTCGTACCCGGTCGGGACTCACCCCGAACCGCGCCGCCTCCGTGTTGCTGATCGCGGTCTTGTCCACCCGGTGCCGAACGGCGGCATCGGTCAGGGACAGCCCGGCATGCTCCCGCATCCGCCGAAGCTCTGCACCGAGCCGCCGCTGTCGAGCGGTGGGCGGCTTCCTGACCGGCATGAGCCGTCTCTCCTCACCATCCGGTTGATCAAGCGCGGACCTGGGGGCCTCGGCGCACAACCACCCTAGTCAACCCGCCCGCCCCGCCGTGCGGATACGCGAAGGCGGCCGACGCGTCCTCCCCGTCGGCCGCCCTCACGTTTTTCCCTACAGGAACGAGTTGATCTCGATCGTCTCGGTCCGGCCGGGGCCGACGCCGATCGCGGAGATCGGGGCGCCGGACATCTCCTCCAGCGCCTTCACGTAACCCTGCGCGTTCTTCGGCAGGTCGGCGAAGGTCTTCGCCTTGGTGATGTCCTCGGACCAGCCCGGCAGCATCTCGTAGACCGGCTTCGCGTGGTGGAAGTCGGTCTGGTTGTACGGGAGCTCCTCGACGCGCTTGCCGTCGATCTCGTACGCCACGCAGACCGGGATCTGCTCCCAGCCGGTGAGGACGTCGAGCTTGGTGAGGAAGAAGTCGGTGAGGCCGTTGACCCGGGTCGCGTACCGCGCGATCGGGGCGTCGAACCAGCCGCAGCGGCGGTCACGGCCGGTGGTGACACCGCGCTCGCCACCGATCCTGCGCAGCGCCTCGCCGTCCTCGTCGAGCAGCTCCGTCGGGAACGGACCGGCGCCGACGCGCGTCGTATAGGCCTTGAGGATGCCGATGACGCGGCTGATCTTCGTCGGTCCCACACCGGAGCCGGTGCAGGCGCCGCCCGCGGTCGGGTTCGACGAGGTGACGAAGGGATACGTGCCGTGGTCGACGTCGAGCAGCGTGCCCTGACCGCCCTCGAAGAGGACGACCTTGCCCGCGTCGATGGCGTTGTTCAGGATCAGCGTCGTGTCGGCGACGAAGGGCTTGATCTGCTCCGCGTACTGGAGCATGTCCTCGACGACCTTGCCGGCCTCGATCGCGCGCCGGTTGAAGACCTTGGCCAGCAGCTGGTTCTTCTGCTCCAGGGCCGCCTCGACCTTCTGCTCCAGGATCGACTCGTCGTAGAGGTCCTGGACGCGGATGCCGACCCGGTTGATCTTGTCGGCGTACGTCGGGCCGATACCGCGCCCGGTCGTACCGATCTTGCGCTTTCCGAGGAACCGTTCCGTCACCTTGTCGACGGTGACGTTGTACGGGGTGATCAAATGAGCGTTGCCGCTGATCAGCAGCTTGGACGTGTCCACGCCGCGGTCGTTCAGCCCACTCAGCTCGGAGAGCAGGACGGCCGGGTCGACCACGACACCGTTTCCGATGACCGGGGTACACCCCGGTGACAGGATTCCGGAGGGGAGGAGATGCAGTGCGTACTTCTGGTCGCCGACGACCACCGTGTGGCCGGCATTGTTGCCGCCCTGGTATCGCACCACATAGTCCACGGATCCACCGAGGAGGTCGGTGGCCTTCCCCTTGCCCTCGTCACCCCACTGAGCACCGAGCAGCACAAGTGCGGGCACAGGCGTACACCCCTTCCGGGCGGGGCATGTCCAAGGTCAGGGGGCGTACGTAAACGTCGTACATGCCGTACGACGTTGTACGACAAGGCCTGAACCGTCGAACCGGGTGCCCCGGAATAGACCAAGCCCCTGGCGCAATAGCGCAAGGGGCTCTTGCACCAAGATGCTACCCGAGGAAGGACCGAGGTGTCGGCTGCCCAGCCCCCCGGTAACGGTGCGCCCCATCTGCTGGTGGTGATCGATCCGGTCGCCCGCCGGACGGACGGCGAGTCCGTCCGTATCGCGAAGGACGTGCTGAGCGCGGGCTCGCACGCCAAGATCTGCCTACCGGACGGGCCGGAGGAGTTCGCCCGCGCCCTTTCCCGCAGGGGCGGCCGACGGCCGGTGGTGATCGGTGACGACCGGGCGCTGAGGCGGGCGGTGGCCCAGCTGCACCGGGAGCGGGAACCAGCCGGAAGCGCCCTTTCGCTGATCCCGGTCGGTGCGGCGGCGGCCCTGGAACTGGCCTGTTCCCTCGGCGTGCCGTCGAGCGCGGTGGAGGCGGCCCGCACCGCGCTGGACGGCGCCGTGCGGCGGCTGGACCTGATGGTCGACGACAGCGACGGCGTGGTCCTGGGCGCGCTGCGCATCCCGGCCCCGAGCAGCGCGCCGGGCACGGAGGGCGCCCACTCGGGCGTCACCGCGGTCTGGGACACCTGCCGTTCCCTGGTCCGGACCCTGGTGCACCCGGCGCCCTCCGCCCTGCCCATGCCGCTGCGCACGCACCGGCTGCGGATCGAGGCGGACGGGGTCCTGCTGAACGATCTGGACCAGCCGGTCGAAGCGGTGACGGTGACCTCGGGGTGCGGTGTCGGCGGCGTCGGCGGCCTCGCACAGGTGACGATCCACCCGCCGGACGGTGACCCGGTCAGCACGGGGGCCAAGGCCGTCACGGTGTCGGGGCCCGACTTCCGCTACCGCGCGGACATACAGGTCGGCGGGCCGGTGCGGACGCGCACCTGGACGGTGCGGGCGGGGGCGTGGGGGCTGATGCTGCCGGTGCCGGCGGCGTAGGCCACCGGGGCGGCCCGCCCCGGCGGCGCTCAGGGGCCCGCGTATCCGTCCGCCGCCGGGAGGTCGAGCGTCTTGCGGTGGTCGTGCCAGCGGGCCATCAGCCCCTCCAGCTCCGACTGGAGGAACTCGAAGAACGCCGCCGTCTCCGCGATCCGGGCGCCGGCGGGCGTGTGCTCGCCGAGCGTGCGGGCGCCCTCCCTGAGGGTGCGCTCCCAGCGGGTCAGCACCTGGTCGCGGCTGGCGAAGGTGGTGTACCAGATCTCGTTGTGCAGGCGGTAGCGGTCGCGGCGCGAGCCCGGTTCGCGTTCCCGGCCGACCATGCTGACCTGAGTGAGGTAATTCACCGCGCCGGACACGGCGGCCGGGCTGATCTGGAGCGCCAGGGCGAGCTCGGCGGAGGTCATCGAGGCGTCGTCGTCCGCGAGCAGGGCGGCGAAGACCCGGGACGCCATCCGCTGCATCCCCGCCTCGGTCATCTCGGACGCGAACCGCTCGACGAAGCGCGAGACCGCCTCCGCGTCCCGCTGCGCGGGCGCCCCGTCCGACGCCCCGCCCGCGTCCTGCCCGTCCTCTGCCTTCTCCGCGGATTCGCTGCTCATCAGCCCCATCGTCTCCCTGCGTACCCGTCCTCGTCCCGGCCTCATTCCGGCCCAGTCACTCGTCCGAGTTTATACGTTTCCTTAACTTCACAAATTTGTGAAAGTAGCGTACGTTCAAAATCATGACGAAGGCAATCACCGTGGCCGGACTGCACAAGTCGTTCGGCCGGACGCATGCGCTGGACGGGCTCGACCTGACCGTCGAGTCCGGTGAGGTCCACGGCTTCCTCGGGCCCAACGGGTCGGGGAAGTCCACCACCATCCGGGTCCTGCTGGGCCTGCTGCGGGCCGACTCCGGCGCCGCTCAGCTGCTCGGCCGCGACCCCTGGCACGACGCGGTGGAGCTGCACCGGCGGGTGGCGTACGTCCCCGGTGACGTCACGCTGTGGCGCAACCTCTCCGGCGGCGAGGTGATCGATCTGTACGGGCGGCTGCGCGGCGGGCTGGACGACGCCCGCCGTGCGGAGCTCGTGGAGCGGTTCGAGCTCGACCCGACCAAGAAGGGGCGTACGTACTCCAAGGGCAACCGGCAGAAGGTCGCCCTGGTCGCCGCGTTCGCCTCCGATGTCGACCTGCTGATCCTGGACGAGCCGACCAGCGGGCTCGACCCGCTGATGGAGGAGGTCTTCCAGAGCTGCGTGGCGGAGGAGCGAGAGCGCGGGCGCACGGTGCTGCTCTCCAGCCACATCCTCAGCGAGGTCGAGTCGCTCTGCGACCGGGTCAGCATCATCCGCCAGGGGCGGACGGTGGAGACGGGCTCGCTGGCCGGGATGCGTCATCTGACGCGGACGAACATCAAGGCCGAGCTGGCCGGTGAGCCCGCCGGGCTGTCCGCCCTGCCCGGGGTGCACGATCTGGACGTGCGGGGGCACGAGGTCTCGCTCCAGGTCGACACGGACAAGCTCGACGCCGTCCTGAGATCGCTCACCGCGTCCGGGGTCCGGTCGCTGACCAGCACCCCGCCCACGCTGGAGGAGCTGTTCCTGCGGCACTACACGGCCGACGCGGCCGACACAACCGACACAGCCGACGCGGACGCCGCGGGCGCGGGCGCCGACACGGGGGTGGCGGCGCGATGACTGCCGTGACCATGACCGCACCGGCCGGCACCGGGCGCCGGACCGGGACCGGCACCCGACAGCTCGTGGGGACCTGGGCCCTGCTGAGGCTCGCGCTGCGGCGCGACCGGATCATCATGCCGCTCTGGGTGATCGTGCTGGGCGGCTCGTTCTCCTCCGTCGGGAAGTCCATCTCCTCGCTCTACGACACGGAGTCCCAGCGCGCCGAGCTCGCCGCCTCGATGAACGGCAACAGCTCTCTGCGGGCGATGTACGGGCCGGTGTTCAGCGACTCCGTCGGCGGGCTCGTCAGCTGGCGCATGATCGCCTTCGGCGCCGCGCTGGCCGCGGTGATGAGCCTCGTGGTCGTCGTGCGGCACACCCGCGAGGAGGAGGAGACCGGCCGTCAGGAGATGCTTTCCTCCGCCGTAGTGGGCCGCCGCGCCCCGCTGACCGCCGCGCTGCTCGCGGCCGTCGTCGCCAACGCCGCGCTGGCCCTGGTGATCATGGCCGGGATGGCCGGATCCGGGGCGGGCGGCGCCGGGGCGGTGGCGATCGCGCTGGCCGTCGCCGGGGTCGGTGTGCTGTTCGCCTGCACCGCCGCTATCGCCGCGCAGTTCACCGAGAGCGCCCGGCTCGCGAAGGGGCTGACGGCCGCGGTGATCGGCGCCGCGTTCGTCCTGAAGGCGGCGGGCGACTCCGCGACGGACGACGGTTCGTCCGTGTTCACCTGGCTCTCCCCGATCGGCTGGGCGGAGAACGTCCGGCCGTACGCGGACGAGCGGTGGTGGGTGCTCATGGTGATCGCCGGGGCCGTGGCGGTGCAGTGCGCCGCGGCGTACGCGCTGACCGGGCGGCGCGATGTCGGCATGAGCTTCCTGGCGACCCGGCCGGGACCCGCCCGGGGCCGGATCTCCACCGCCTTCGGACTCGCCGTACGGCTCCAGCGCGGTGCGCTGCTGGGCTGGACGGTGTCGTTCGCCGCGGTCGGCGCCGTCTTCGGCGGGCTGACCGGCGGAGCGGCCGATCTCGTGGGGGACAACGAGAAGACCAGGGAGATCTTCGAGCGGATGGGCGGCCAGGCCGGTCTGACCGACGCGTTTCTCGCCTCGATGGTCTCCGTGCTCGGCACGGTGGCGGCGCTGTACATCGTCTCCTCCGTGCTGCGCCCGCATGGCGAGGAGACCGCCGGGCTGGCCGAACCGGTGCTGGCGGGCGGGGTCGGCCGGATCGGCTGGGCGGCCGGTCACCTGCTCATCGCGTTCGGCGGCGCCGGGCTGATCATGGTGGCCGGCGGCCTCGGCCTCGCCGCCGGATACGGGCACGAACTGCCCGCCGTGCTCGGCGCCGCACTGATACAACTGCCCGCCGTCTGGCTGCTGGGCGGCGTGACGGCCCTGCTGTACGGGACGCTGCCGAAGGCCGCCCCGGCCGCCTGGGGACTGGTGGGGATCTGTCTGGCACTGGGCTGGATCGGCCCGGCCCTGGATCTGCCGCAGCCGGTGATGGACCTGTCGCCGTTCACGCACCTGCCGAAGCTGCCCGGGGCGGAGCTGGTGTGGGGTCCGGCGGTGCTGCTCACCGTGCTCGCGGCGGCCCTGACCGCGGGAGGGCTGGCGGCGCTGCGGCGGCGCGACATGCTGAACTGAGCGGGGGGGGAGGTGACCCGCAAACGCAGCGGCCCCGCACCCCCGCCGGTCACAGCTCGACGCGCAGCTCCTTCACGCCCCGGATCACGTACCCCGGATTCCACTCCGGCTCCTCGACCAGCCGCATGTCCGGCGCCTTGCGCAGCAACTCCCCGAAGGAGGCGGCCAGTTCCACCCGGGCCAGCGGAGCGCCCAGGCAGAAGTGGATGCCCGCGCCGAACGTGATGTGCGGGTTCTCCTGCCGGGAGAGGTCCAGGGTGTCCGGCTCGGGGAAGCGGGCCGGGTCGCGGTTGGCCGAGCCGAAGAGCAGGGCCACCTCGGAACCGCGCGGAATGACCGTGCCGCCGATCTCGATGTCGTCCAGGACCCAGCGCTCGAACATCTGGAGCGGGGTGTCGTACCGCATCAGCTCCTCGATCGCGGACGGCAGCAGCCCGTGGTCGGCCCGCAGCGCGGCCAGCTGCCGGGGGTGGCGCAGCAGCGTCCACCAGCCGTTCACCGTGGTGTTGACGGTCGCCTCGTGCCCCGCGTTCAGCAGCAGCACGCAGGTGGAGACCATCTCCTGCTCGGTCAGCCGCTCGCCCTCGTCGTGGGCGGCGATGAGCGCGGAGATCAGGTCCGTACCCGGGTCGCCGCGCCGCTGGGCGATCAGTTCGCGCAGGTACGCGGAGAAGTCGACCGAGGCGCGCACGGCGGCGCGGGCGGTCTCCTCCGACGGGTTCAGCTCGTACATCCCGCAGATCGCCGCGGACCAGGGCCGCAGCGGCGCGCGGTCGGACTCCGGGATGCCGAGCATCTCGGCGATCACGGCGACGGGCAGCGGCTCCGCCACCGCCGTGAGCAGATCGCCCCCGCCCTGCGCGACGAAGTCGTCGACGAGCCCGGCGGCCAGCCGCCGCACGGTCGGCGCGAGCTGCTCGACGGTACGCGGGGTGAACGCCTTGGAGACCAGCCGCCGGATCCGGGTGTGGTCCGGGGGCTCCAGGTCCAGCAGCCCCTGCCCGTTGAGCGTCTCGAACGGCTCGTGCTCGGCGGGCGGGGCGGTCCGGCCGAACTCCTCGTGGCTGAACCGGTGCAGGTACGTCCGCCCCAGTCGGCGGTCGCGCAGCAGCGCGGACACATCGGCGTGATGCGGGACGAGCCACTGGTCGGTGGGCTCGAAGTAGTGCGCCCGGCCGGTGGCGCGCAGCTCGGCATAGGCGGGATACGGGTCGGCGACGAACGCCGCCGACCACGGATCGAAGGGGGCGGCGGAGCCGGCGGCGGCACGCGGGGGCTGGTTCATGAACCGACGCTAACCGGCCGTCCGCCACCGGACCAGCCCCATTGCCTCCAAGCCACCTCTCCACGGGCCCCGGGGGCGCGTGCCTCCCGACCGCATCCCCACGGGCGCCGGGGACGCGTCCGCTCCTCAGGACGGCGTGACCAGCCGGGCCTCATAGGCGAAGACGGCCGCCTGGGTGCGGTCGCGCAGGCCCAGCTTGACCAGGATGCGGCTCACATGGGTCTTGATGGTGGACTCCGCGACCACCAGGTGCGAGGCGATCTCCCCGTTCGACAGGCCCTGGGCGATGAGGACCAGCACCTCCGTCTCGCGCTCGGTGAGGTCACCGATCCGGGCGAGCGCGGGCGGGCGCGGGGCGGCCGCGAGCTTGGAGAACTCGTTGATCAGCCGCTTGGTGACGGTGGGGGCGAGCAGCGCCTCGCCGGAGGCCACCACCCGGACGCCCTCCGCGAGCTGCCGGGCCGAGGCGTCCTTGAGGAGGAAGCCGGACGCGCCGGCGCGCAGCGCCTGGTAGACGTACTCGTCGAGGTCGAAGGTGGTCAGCACCAGCACTTTGGCGTCCCGGTCGGCGGCGACGATCTCGCGGGTCGCCTCGATCCCGTTCAGCTCCGGCATCCGGATGTCCATCAGCACCACGTCGGGGCGGAGCGCGGCGACCTGCGAGACCGCCTCGCGGCCGTTGACCGCCTCGCCCACGACCTCGATGCCCGGCATCGCGTTGAGCAGCACGGAGAACCCCTCGCGGACCATCATCTGGTCGTCGACGATCAGAACCCGGATCGCCGGTTCCGGGGTGCTCGTCATGACTGCTCCACGGGGGCGTCGGAGGGGGTGTGCTGGACGGGGATGAAGGCGGTGACCTCGTAACCGCCGTCCGCGGTCGCCTCCGCGGTCATCTCACCGTTCAGCATCCCGACCCGTTCCCGCATCCCGGTGATCCCGTGCCCGGCCCCCGGCGAGGGTTTCACCGGGCCGGTCGGCGGGCCGTTGACCACGCGCAGCCCGAGCCCGCCCAGCACATAGCCGATCTCGACCCCGGCGGTGGCACCCGGTGCGTGCCGCAGGGTGTTGCTGAGGGCCTCCTGGATGATCCGGTACGCCGACAGCTCGACGCCCTGCGGCAGTTCGCGCACCGCACCGGTCACCGTCTTGCTCGTCGTCAGTCCCGCCTCCCCGACATTGGCGAGGAGCCCGTCCAGCTCGGCCAGGGTGGGCTGGGGCGCGTCCGGCGCCTCGTAGCCCTCGGCCCGTACGACGCCGAGCACCCGGCGCAGTTCGGTGAGCGCCGCGACGGCGTTCTCCCGGATCGTGATGAAGGCCTGCTCCAGCTCGGGCGGCGGATTCTCCACCCGGTACGGGGCTGCCTCGGCCTGGATCGCGACGACGGACATGTGGTGGGCGACCACGTCGTGCAGTTCGCGGGCGATGGTGGTGCGCTCCTCCAGCTGGGTGCGGCGGTCGCGCTCGACGGCGGTGACGGTGCGCTGCACGGTGATGTCGCGCTCGGCCTCCCGGCGGACGTGCACCAGGCTCACGACGAGCAGGGCGAACGCGGAGGCCACGGCCATGGCTGCGGTGTCCGGCGAGGAGTCCCGCCCCGCGACGTTCTCCACGAGCGTGCCGAACAGCAGCGTCAGCCCCCACATCCAGGCGGCGGTGCGCGGCCGGGTCCGGGCCGCGACGACGTTCAGCACGACCAGGTGGGCGAAGAAGGAGCTCGGCCCCCACGGCCCGCCCCCGCCACCGAGGAGCGAGGTCGCCGGGAGCAGCGCCATCGACAGCCAGAACGCCCCGACCGGCCTGATCAGCGTCATCGCGACACAGACGGCGGGCAGCAGCCCGGACAGCAGCACACCGGCGTTGCCCGTGCTGGCGAAACCCTGCATGAACGCGATCAGCGCGGCGCCCAGCACCATCGCGTGCGGGGTCCACCCGGCACGGGCCCGGAGCCGCGCCGGCAGCCGCCGGGTCAGCGGCCCGTCGGTCCGCATGGGCGGCAGCGGGTGGTAGCCGAACGCGTCGTGTATCAGGTCCTGCCGCAGGCCGGCCATCGCTCCTGCGGCAGCCCGGAGCTCAGGGTTCGTGGTCTTGGTCTCGGTCACGTTTCCAAGGTAGGCGGCGCGCCGGGCGGGGTCGTCAGCACAGATACGGATCCTGGGCCGTCCGTCGCAAGTACTACCCGGGTCCGCCCCGGCCACGTATCGCGCGTCCCGTTCCCGGTCCCACCGCGGATTTCACCGCGGATTTCACCGCGGGTCCCACCGCGGATTTCACCGCGGGTCCCACCGCGGGTCTCACCGCAGGTTTCACCAGGCGAGCTGGGCGATCTCCTCGGCCACCACCGCGCACGCGTCGGCCGCCGGATCGATCAGCGGGAAGTGCCCGACGCCGGGCAGCAGGGTCAGCATCACGGTCTCGCCCTCCTTGGCCGCGGTGTCGACGAACGCCTCCACGACGGCCTGCGGAACCGTGAGGTCCGCGGTGCCCTGCACCACGGCGGTCGCGATGCCGGTGGGCAGCAGCTGCGCCGGGTCGGCCTGCGCGCTCCGTACGGCGAAGTCCTCGTCGGTGCCCAGGAACTGGCCGATCGCGCCGGAGCACACATCGAGTCCGACGGCGGAGGCGAAGTCCGCGATCGGTGCGAGCGCCACCACACCCCGCAGCGCGGGCGGTCGCGGCAGCCGCCACGGAGAGCCCTCCGGCAGTACGTGCCGGGCGGCGGCCCACAGGGCGAGCTGCCCGCCCGCCGAGTGGCCGGTGACCACGATCCGCCGGGCGTCCGCCGCGGGCAGCTCCCGCGCCAGCAGCTCGGGCAGCGCGTCCATCGCCGCCGCGACGTCGTCGAAGGTCTCCGGCCAGCGACCGGCGACCGGGCCCGAGCCGCGCTGCTGCGGGAGCTCGCTGCCGCGCCGGTACTCGACGCTGGCGACGGCGAATCCGCGCCGGGCCAGGAAGCCCGCGAACGGGGACATGTGGAGCCGGTCGTACGGGGCCCGCCACGCCCCGCCGTGCAGGACGACCACGACGGGCGCTCCGGTGCGGCCGTCGTGCGGGGCGTAGAAGTCGATCGTCTGGTCCGGGTGGCTGCCGTAGGCGGCTGAGGCGTCGGGGGCGACCACTGGGTGCGAGAACGCGGACTCGGTCTCGGCTGCGTCCTGATCACGCGCGGCAGAATCCGACATGCTGCTCCAACCGTCCCTGACAATGCCCAACTGGGCTGACCTGCGGGGACGGTATCAGTATGAAGGCGTTCCCTGCCCCGGCGGCGGTCGGCCCGGTCTCCCGCCCAGACGACGTGTACGGCCGGCCGCTAGTACACCGGGTCGTACATCCCGCTCACAAGGTCGGCGAAGAAGAAGATCCAGGGGCTTTCCTGATCGCTCTCCAGGGAGAAGACCAGTGGGTCGACGCCGTCGAACTCGTCCCTCACCCCGTCGGCGAAGCGCGTGAGTTCGGCGTACGGCCGGCCCACGATGACGGGGCCGGTCGGCTCACGCCTCATCAGCAGCTTGCGCCGGTGCAGGAGTTCCAGCATGTGCCGCAACGAGGAGAGGTCCGTGTGCACCGGACGGAAGTCCCCGTCGAAGAGCGCCATCTCGTCCGGGAAGGCGTGCACCGTGCCGTCACCGAGGTGCAGGAAGAGGTACCAGCCCTGGACCGAGCCGAAGAGCAGCAGGTCACCGGAGTCCAGCCGGGCGACCTGCGCCTCGCAACCGAGGTCCACCACGGAGGTCGTCTCGACCTCGCAGTCGTCCGCGGCGATGGCCGGGACCATCCGGAAGGGGCTCTGCGGAAAGCCGGCATCGCACAGCGCGCGGAGGTCCTCCGGGCGCCGCACCAGATCGGCGAGGGCCTCGCGCGAGGCCCGTACGTAGCCGGAACGGTCGCTCCCGGCCGCCCCGTCGATGCCGATGCCGATGTTGAAATCGATGTCGAAGATCATGCGGTGCGACTCCTCGCCGTCGACTGTCGCCGCACCCATTCTGCCCGCCGTCGCCGGCGCCCGGAGCCCGTCCGGCGACCGGGGCGAGCCGGTCGCCGGACTGACCCGGGAGCCTACGCCACCGGACAGCCGCTAACCGGCCAACACGTCCGCGAGCGCCCGCGCCGCGCGTTCCGCGTCCGCGAATCCCACGTACAGCGGGGTGAATCCGAACCGCAGCACATCCGGGCGGCGCAGATCCCCGACGACTCCGCGTGCGATCAGCGCGGCCATCACCGGTTCGGCGTCCTCGCACCGCAGCGCGACCTGGCTGCCGCGCTCTGCGTGGGCGGCCGGGGTCACCGAGGTGACGCGTCCTTCGGGGACGTACGCCGCGACGCACTCCAGGAAGAAGTCCGTCAGCGCCAGGGACTTGGCCCGTACCGCCTCGACCCCGACCCCGTCCCACACGTCGAGGGACGACTCAAGGGCCAGCATCGACAGGATGTCGGGGGTCCCGACCCGGCCCCGTACGGCGCCGTCCGCCGCCTCGTAGCCGGGGGTCATCGCGAACGGGTCGGCGTGCGACGTCCACCCCGGCAGGGGCGAGTCGAAGGCCGGCTGGTGGCGGGCGGCGACGTACAGGTAGGCGGGCGAACCGGGCCCGCCGTTGAGGTACTTGTACGTGCAGCCGACGGCCAGGTCCACCCCGTGCCGGTCCAGGTCCACGGGCAGGGCGCCCGCGCTGTGGCACAGGTCCCAGACCGCGACGGCGCCCGCCGCGTGCACCGCGGCGGTGAGCGCGGGCAGGTCGTGGAGCCTGCCGGAGCGGTAGTCGACGTGGTTGAGCAGGACGGCCGCGGTACGCGGGCCGAGGGCGTCCGGCACCTCCGCGGGGGCCACCGGGACGATCCGGTGGCCGGTCATCCGGGCGGCGGACCCGGCGATGTACCCGTCGGTGGGGAAGGTGTTCGCGTCGACCAGGATCTCGTCGCGGCCCTCCGGCGCCAGCCGGGTCGCGGCGACGACGGCCTTGAAGACGTTGACGCTGGTGGAGTCCCCGACGACGATCTGCCCGGCGGCGGCCCCGACGATCGGCGCGATCCGGTCACCGATCCGCTCCGGCGCGGTCCACCAGCCGCTCTCGCCCCAGGACCGGATGCGCAGCTCGCCCCACTCGCGGGTGAGGACCTCCTGCAGCCGGGCGGGTACGTGGCGGGGCAGCGCGCCCAGCGAGTTGCCGTCCAGGTAGACGGTGTCGTCGAGCGTGAACAGCTCGCGCAGTGGCGCGAGTTCGTCGGCGGTGTCGAGCGCCCGTGCGCGCTCCTGGAGGTCAGACATGGCTGCGGGCCGTCCAGAGCTCGGGGAAGACGTTCTTGGTGGCGCGCTTCTCCAGCCAGGCCACGCCCGCCGAGCCGCCGGTCCCGGTCTTGGAGCCCATGGCCCGCCGGGTGGCGAGCAGATGGTCGTTGCGCCATCGCCACACCAGCTCGCCCACATCGGTGAGCACCTCGCCGAGGCGGACCAGTGCGTCGTTCTGGTCGGGGTTGGCGTAGATCTCCGTCCAGACGGCCTCGACCTCGGGCGACGGCTCGTACTTCTTGGTCAGGTCCCGGCCGAGCACGGTCTCCGGGATCGCGTACCCGCGCCGGGCGAGCAGGGCGAGGGCCTCGTCGTACAGGCCCGGCTCCGCGAGCGCCTTCTCCAGCTCCGCGTGGACGCGGGGCGCGCCCCGGTGCGGTACCAGCATGGACGCGGACTTGTCGCCGAGCAGGAACTCCATCCGCCGGTACATCGCGGACTGGAAACCGGAACCCTCGCCGAGCGAGGACCGGTAGGAGTTGAACTGGGCGGGGGTGAGCTGGGCGAGCGGCGTCCAGGAGGCGTTGAGGGCCTCCAGTTGGCGCAGGGACCGCTTCAGCGCGTCCTGCGCGACGTCCAGGCGGTCCTCGCGCAGGGCGTGCGCGGCGGTCTCCCACTCATGGACGATGACGGTGAACCACAGCTCCATGACCTGGGTGGTGACCAGGAAGACCATCTCGCCGGGATCGTCCGAGCGGAGGTGCTGGAGGTGGGTCAGGACATCCGCCTGGACATAGTCCTCGTACGGAGTCGTGCCCGCGAAGTCGAGGTGCGGGGTCGCCGCACCGGTGGCTTCGGGGTCGGGGGGAATCGTCGACATCGCTGTCTCCTCGACACGAGCTTCCGGGTAGCGGTCCGCCCCTTCCATGAGGAAGTGGAGCTCCGGTCCCCTGTTCGCATCCTAAACGGCGGCCCCGGGGAGCGCGCAGGCCCCGCAGACGGGGATACGTCTGCGGGGCCTGCGCGGCGCGTGGGGCAGGTGCTGTCTAGCCGAGGGTCTCGGCGGCGGTCGGGGAGGAGTCCCGGAGGAACGACGAGCAGCGCTCGTACTCCTCCTTCTCACCGATCGCCTGCGCGGCGCGCGCCAGGGCGTGCAGGGCGCGCAGGAATCCGCGGTTCGGCTCGTGCTCGAACGGTACGGGGCCGTGGCCCTTCCAGCCGGCCCGGCGCAGTGCGTCCAGGCCGCGGTGGTAGCCGGTACGGGCGTACGCGTACGACTCGATGACCCGGCCGCCCTCGAACGCCTCGTCGGCGAGCTGGGCCCAGGCCAAGGAGGAGGTCGGGTACTTCGCGGCGACCTCGGCGGGAGCGACGTCCGCGGCGAGCAGTTCGCGCGGTCCCGGTTCGTCGGGCAGGTGGGTCGGGGCGGGGCCCCCGAGCAGGTTCTCGTGGATCGACATGGTCCAAGTGTGCCTGGCACCGGCGCCGCCGGTGCACAAACAGCGGGCACCGGGGCGCACGGCGGCCGGCAGCCGCTCAGATGTCGTCCGCCCTGCGGGCCGTTTCGGGGGCCGGTTCCAGCGGCGGGGCGGTGACGCCGCAGTTCACCGTGCACTCGGGGCGTGCGGTCTCCTGTACGGCCGCGTGGGGCGTGCGGACGGTCGCCCAGGCGATCGCGGCGCCCACCACCAGCAGCCCGGCGCACATCGGCATCGCTCGCCGGAAGGTCGCGGCGAACTCCCCGGCGTCCCGGTAGGCCTCCGGCCCCATCCCGGCGAGCAGCGGCAGCGCGGCCACCGCGATCAGCCCGGCGGCACGGGCCGCGGCGTTGTTGATCCCGCTGGCGAGACCGGCCCGGCCGGTGTCCACGGAGGCCAGGACGGTCGCGGTGAGCGGGGCCACCACGGTGACCAGTCCGACGCCGAGCACGGCGACGGCCGGCAGGACGTCGGTGAAGTACCCGGAGACGGTGTTGGAGCCCGGCCCCACGCGCAGCATCAGCAGCATGCCGGCGGCGGCGATCAGCGGGCCCGCGGTGAGCGGGATGCGGGGGCCGATGCGCTGGCCCAGCTCGCCCGACCTGGCGGAGAACAGCAGCATCAGGACGGTCGTCGGCAGCAGCGCGGTGCCCGCGCCGAGCGCCGAGTACCCGGCGACGACCTGGAGCTGGATCGCGGAGAGGAAGAAGTAGCCGCCGAGCGCCGCGTACACGCAGAGGGTGACGATGTTGACGGTGGTGAACTGCCGGGACGCGAACACCGACGGCGGCAGCATGGGGTGCGCCCGCCGCCGCTCGACCTGGACGAACACGACGCCGAGCAGCACCCCGCCCACCGCGGACCCGATCACGGCCGGCGAGGCGCCCGCCCCCGGCGCCTCGATCAGCGCGTACGTCACCAGCGCGAGGGAGAGCGCGCCGAGCGCCGCCCCGAGGACGTCGAAGCGCCCACGGGCGTACGGATCGCGGGACTCCGGTACGTGGCGCAGCGCGATGGGCACGCAGACGGTGGCGAGCGGCAGGTTGAGCAGGAACACCCACCGCCAGCCGGGCCCGTCGACGAGCCAGCCGCCCACGAACGGCCCGACAGCGGCCCCGACCCCGCCGAACCCGGACCACAGCCCGACCGCGCGGGCCCGGTCGTCCGGGTGGAAGCTCGCCTGGATCAGGGCCAGCGAGCCGGGGGTGAGGAGCGCCCCGCCGACGCCCTGGAGGGCACGGGCGGCGATGAGCACGACGGCGTTGGGCGCGATTCCGCAGAGCAGCGAGGCCAGCGCGAACCACACGACCCCGATGACGAAGACCCGCCGCCGCCCGTACCGGTCCCCGAGCGCCCCGCCGAGCAGGATCAGCCCGGCGAGCGTCAGCATGTACGCGTTGACGGTCCACTGGAGTGCGGCCAGGTCGGTGCCGAGGTCCTCACCGATCCGGGGCAGGGCGACGTTGATGACGGTGGAGTCCAGCATGGCCATGCTGGACCCGAGCACGGTCGTGAGAACAACCCACCGCCCGACAGACGAAGTGACACGGATGCCACCGGGATCAGCAGCTCTCTCGACCATGGCCCCAGCATCGACGCCACAGGGCCGAAGAGCCACCCGGAAGATCCTGCCAATGCCCGGCACATGCAAGCGGCGGCCGGGCAAAACCAAGCCCCTCCGGCGATTGAGGAGCGGGGGTCCGGGGGCAGCGCCCCCGAAACGCCCCGCGCCCCGCACCACCCGCACCGCCACCCGCACCCCCGCCGCTGCGCGGCGCTACGCGGCGCCCCGCACCGCCTCCACCCCCCGGATCAACGCGGCCACCCCCGCCTCCACCTTGCTCCGCGCGCACCCCACGTTCAGCCGCACGAAGCCCTCCGCCCCGTACACACTCCCCGGCATCACCGCGACCCGCTCCCGCTCGATCAGCACCCGCTGGAGCTCCGCCTCGTCCTCGACGCCCGCCTTCCGCAGGTCGATCCAGGCCAGGTAACCGGCCTGCGGCTGCTCCCACTCCAGCTCGGGGAAGGCGGCGTTCAGGCGTTCCGCGACGAACTCCAGGTTCCCGGTGACGTACGCGCGGACCGCGTCCAGCCAGGCCGCGCCCTCCCGGTACGCGGCGATGTGCGCGGTCAGCGAGAGCACCGCGGGCGAGGCGAGCCCCTCCGCGGTCTCCATCCGGCGCAGGAACTCCGTCCGGTCGTCCGGCCGGCCGACCATCCCGTACGAGCCCGTCAGCGCCGGGAAGTTGAACGACTTCGAGGCGGACGTGATGAGGGCCCAGCGCCCGTCGCCCGCCACCCGTGTCCACGGCACGTGCCGGCGCCCGCCGTGCACGAAGTCCGCGTGGATCTCGTCGCTGATCACCGCGACGCCGTGCCGCGCGGCGAGCGAGGCCATCTCCGCGAGCTCGGACTCCGTCCACACCCGCCCGGTGGGGTTGTGCGGCGAGCAGAGCAGCAGGACCTTGCTGTCGGCGCGGGCCAGCTCCCGCTCCAGCGCGTCCGGGTCCCCCAGCGGCACCCCGCGCAGCTCCCGCCCGAGCCCGGTGATCGCCTTGCGGAAGCCGTCGTACGTGGGGGTGTGGACGACGACGCCCTCTCCCTCCGCCGTCCACATCTGGAGCAGCTGCGACAGCTGGCTGAGCACGGACGGCGCGTACACCAGCCGGCCGGTGTCGATCGTCGTGTCGTAGCGGGTCTCGTACCAGTGCGCGATCGCGGACCTGAAGTCGTCCTGCTGCCAGTCGGTGTACCCGAACACCCCGTGGTCGAGGCGGGCCCGCAGGGCGGCCAGCACCTCCGGGGCCGTCGCGAAGTCCATGTCCGAGATGGTGAACGGCAGCAGCCCGTCCACCCCGAACCGGTCCGCCACCCCGTCCCACTGGACACACCAGGTGCCGCGGCGGTCGATGACGGTGTCGAAGTCGTAGGACGTGCTCACAGCTGTTACCTCGGATCGTCGTTCCTGCCGGGTGCGGACATGCCGTGGGCCCGGCACCCCAAGGGATGCCGGGCCCACGCACACAGCCGTCCGGGACTACTTCAGCTTGGTGCCGGTGGACCGCAGGTTGGCGCAGGCCTCCGTGACGCGCTTGGCCATGCCCGCCTCGGCAGCCTTGCCCCAGGTGCGCGGGTCGTAGGTCTTCTTGTTGCCGACCTCGCCGTCGACCTTCAGCACACCGTCGTAGTTGCGGAACATGTGGTCCGCGACCGGGCGGGTGAAGGCGTACTGGGTGTCGGTGTCGAGGTTCATCTTCACGACGCCGTTCTCCAGCGCGGTGGCGATCTCCTCGGCGGTGGAGCCCGAGCCGCCGTGGAAGACGAAGTCGAACGGCTGGCTGCCGGCCGGCTTGCCGTACTTGGCGGAGACGCCGACCTGGAGGTCCTTCAGGAGCTCGGGGCGGAGCACGACGTTGCCCGGCTTGTAGACGCCGTGCACGTTGCCGAAGGACGCGGCCAGCAGGTAGCGGCCCTTCTCGCCCAGGCCGAGGGCCTCCGCGGTGCGCAGCGCGTCGTCGACGGTCGTGTACAGCTCGTCGTTGATCTCGTGCGTGACGCCGTCCTCCTCACCGCCGGTCGGGGTGATCTCGACCTCAAGGATGATCTTGGCGGCGGCGGCCTTGGCCAGCAGCTCCTGGCCGATGGCGAGGTTGTCGGCCAGCGTCTCGGCCGAACCGTCCCACATGTGCGACTGGAACAGCGGGTTCAGACCCTTGGCGACGCGCTCCGCGGAGACCTCGATCAGCGGACGGACGTAGGTGTCCAGCTTGTCCTTGGGGCAGTGGTCGGTGTGCAGCGCGACCGTGATGTCGTACTTGGCGGCGACGATGTGCGCGAACTCGGCCAGGGCGACGGCGCCCGTGACCATGTCCTTGTTGTACTGGCCGCCCAGGAACTCCGCCCCACCGGTGGACATCTGGATGATGCCGTCGCTCTCGGCCTCCGCGAAACCGCGCAGCGCAGCGTGCAGGGTCTGGGTCGAGGTCACGTTGATGGCCGGGTAGGCGAACTTGCCTGCCTTCGCCCGGTCGAGCATCTCGGCGTAGACCTCGGGGGTTGCGATGGGCATCTGTCCGCTCCTTGGGATGTGCGGGTGTGCGTTGCTGGTTCCCTGACCTGGGGGCGACGTCATCGTCGCCCCCATCTTCCCAGACTCTCGGTCCGGCTCCACCCGGCGCACTCCCCCAGTCTTCGGGGCCGCCCGCTGCGGACATACGACAAGGGCGGGCCGTTTCACGTGAAACAGCCCGCCCTTGCAAGAAACCGCAGGTCAGGACAGGTCGAGGTCCGCGACCGAGTACACGTGGACATACGGGAGACCCGCCTCGGCAACAGCCGGAGCAGCGCCCCGCTCCACGATCACGGCGACGGCGACGACCTCGCCGCCCGCCTCACGCACCGCCTCGACAGCGGTCAGCGGCGAGCCGCCCGTCGTCGAGGTGTCCTCGACGACCAGGCAGCGCCGGCCCTTGACCTCTGCGCCCTCGATCCGGCGCTGCATCCCGTGGGCCTTCTGCGCCTTGCGGACGACGAACGCGTCCAGCTCCTGGCCGCGGGCGGCGGAAGCGTGCAGCATCGAGGTGGCGACCGGGTCGGCGCCCAGCGTCAGCCCGCCCACGCAGTCGTAGTCCAGCTCCGCGGTCGCGTCGAGCATGACCTGGCCGACCATCGGAGCAGCCTTGCCGTCCAGCGTGATGCGGCGCAGGTCGATGTACCAGTCGGCCTCCAGGCCGGAGGAGAGCGTCACCTTGCCGTGAACGACGGCCTTGTCCTTGATCTGCTGCAGCAGCTCAGCGCGTACGTCTGTCATGGCTACGAGGATAAGGCGCCCGGCAGCGGCCCGTACCCGGCGCCCGGACCGGCCGCCGCACCCGGACCGGCCGCCGCACCCGGACCGGCCGCCGTGCCCGCACCGCCCGCCGTGCCCGCACCGGCCGCCGTCCCCGCACCGGGGCCCGGACTCAGAGCCTGCGCCAGCTCCACGTCGTCGCGATCTCCAGCGGATCGATCGGGGTGACGTAGCGGGGCGCGGTGTTCAGCCCGTTCGGCGGGCCGGACTGCGGCTCCACGCAGACCGCCTCGGCCTGCTCGTCGTAGACCACCACCCACTCGGCCCGGCTCTTCACCGTCAGCTCCAGCTGCTGCGGCCAGGTGAGGGTCACATCGACTCCGTCGGGCATCCCGAAGGCGTCGTCCCACGGGCCGTCCAGCGGCGGGATGCGGCGGCCGGTCGGCAGATGGTCCTCGCCCCGCTCCTCCTGCCAGGCCGCGTCGAAGGCGATCCGGACGTCCTCTCCGCCGCCGAGGCTGCGCCGGAACCAGGGGTGCCAACCGGCCTGCGCCGGGAAGGAGTCCCCGTACGTCTCGATGCCGAACGCCAACGTGACGGAGTCCTCCGACAGTTCGAAGGCCTGCGTCACCCGGCCCGGGTACGGCCACGGCTCCGCCAGGTCGTAGTGGAACGAGGCCTCCGTCCCGGTCTCCCGGTCGGTCTGCCAGACCGTGTCACGGCCCGTGCCGTGGATGGCGTGCGGCGGGGCGGTCAGCGGCATCCGTTGCAGCACACCGCCGTTGCGGAACTGCCCGTTCTCCATGCGCCCGCACCACGGCACCATCGGGAAGCAGCCGTACCGCTCCCCCTGCCGCAACAGTTCGGTGCCACCGATCCGCAGGCTGCTGATACGGCAGCCGTTGGCGGGGCTCACGGTCAACTCTGCGTCGCCGGCGGACAGCCGGACGTCCTTCTCGCTGCTGCTCACACGACGACACTACTGGCGCGACTACCTCCGGCGCCGCAGCGCCCGGCCCACCACCACGGCCGAGGCGAGGGCGAGCGCGGCGGCCGGGGCCACCCAGCGCAGCGTGGCGCCCGCACCGGTCGAGCCGGGCGCCGGCACGGGTGCGTACCGGCCGCGCGGCGGGGCGTGGTCGACCTCTTCCGCGCTGCGCCCGATCATGGTGCGCCGGGCATGGGCGGCCTCGGCCGGGGGTCCGTCCGGAACGGTGAACTCGATACCGGCCACCGGGTCCAGCGAGGACGGCGGCACCGCCGCGTCGAAGACCGAGGCCCCGTCCGACGACGGATCACCGGCGGGGGCCTCGTCGGCGGCGGCGTCATGCCGGGGCGGGGCCTCCCCGATACCGGTGTCGTCCGCCTCCTCCGCGGCCTCCTCGATGGCCTTCTCCACCGCGTCCCCGACGGACCGCTCATCGGCTCCGGTCACGGAGCCGTCGCCGGAGCCGCCCACGGACTCACCCCCGGCCCCGTCCTCCGAGCCGCCCTCCGAGCCGTCCGCGCCGCCCCCGTGCGCGGCGAGCGCCTCGGTCACGAGCTGCTGCGCGAACCGGTCGAGCAGGCGGTGGGCGGCGGCGAGCGCCGCCTCCGCGTCCAGCTCCACCAGGCGGCCGTCGCCGCTCACCGTGCCCTCGAACGTGATCGCCGTACCGCCGTCCCGTTCGGTCAGCCGGACGGCCAGGGCCAGCTTCACCGAGCCGGTGCCGCGCGCCTCCACGCCCTCGCCCGTCACGGAGACGCCGTACGCGGTGTCCCCCGCCGGGCCGTCCGCCGGCGCGGCGATCCGCAGCGCGCCCCGGTAGGTGATGGTGTGGCCGCCGACCCGCACCTTGAGCCGGCCGGCCAGCGGGCCCGCGGACGCGTCGGCGTCCTGCTGAAGCCCCGGCACACAGCGCGCGACCCGGGCAGGATCGCCCAGGGTCCGCCGCAGAACGGGGACCGGAACCGGAACGAACACCTCATGCTCCATGGAAACCGAGCCTACTCAGCCCCGGCCGTCCCGTCAGCGCTTCGCCCCCTCCGGAAACCCCCGCTCACCGCTCGTCCCGGTACACGGACCCCCGCCCACAGACCCCCGGCAGACCCCCGCTCACGGTTCGTCCCAGTACCTCGGGTGCACCAGGGTCGAGGGCGCCATCCCCGGCAGCCGGCCGGCCTCCGCCTGCCGCCCCGCCTCCTGGAGCACCGGTTCCGTCAGGGACCTCAGCCGGGGCGCGTCCGGGTCCAGGCCGAGCGCCGGGGTCCGGCCCAGCCCGGCCAGGACGAACCCCCAGCCGTGCACCTGCGTACCGTCGCCCGTCGCCCGGTCGGGGCCCGACCCGAAACCGGCGTACCGGCCGCCGATCCGGTAGGGGCGGGTACGCAGCCCCGCCGCCCTCATCGACGCCTCCACCGTCCAGTACGTGTGCGGCCGGCCGACCGGCGGACCGCCGTGCACCACCAGCCGGCCGCCCGGCACGAGGGCCTCGGAGACCAGTCCGTAGAACTCCGCCGAGTAGAGCTTCGTACTGGCCGAGATCCCCGGGTCCGGCAGGTCGGAGATCACCGCGTCGTAGCGGCCGTGCCCCGCCCGCAGCCAGGTGAAAGCGTCCCCGGCGACCGCCGTCAGCCGGGGGTCCCGGTACGCGTGCGCGTTCAGCGCGGAGAGCGCCCGGTCCGTACGGGCCAACCGGGTGACGGCCGGGTCCAGCTCGACCACCGTGACGCTCCGCACCCCGGCGTAGCGCAGCACCTCGCGGGCCGCCAGACCGTCGCCGCCGCCCAGGATCAGCACCCGGGCGTGCGGCCCGTTCATCACCGGGTGCACCAGCGCCTCGTGGTACCGGTACTCGTCGCGCGAGCTGACCCGCAGCCGCCCGTCCAGGTAGAGGTCCAGGGAGCTGCGGCCCGCACCGGTCAGCACCACCTCCTGGACGTCGGTCTGCATCGCGACCCGCACCCGGTCCCCGTACACCGCCCGCCTCGCCGCCCGCTCGAAGTCGTCGGCCAGCACCGCGACCGTGGCCAGCAGGGCGATCACCGTCACGTTGGCGACGATGAGCAGCCACCGGGACCGGCAGCTGAGGTCCCGCCGGAACACCCACATCACCAGCGCCCCGCCCGCCGCCGCGTTGACCGCGCCGGTGAGCAGCGCCCCGGTGAGCTGTCCGAGCATCGGCAGCAGCAGGAACGGGAACGCCAGCCCGCCGACCAGGGCCCCCACGTAGTCCGCGGCGAACAGATCGGCGACGGCCCCGCCCGCGTCCTGCCGGTCGACGCGCTGGATCAGCGTCATCAGCAGCGGGATCTCCGCGCCGATCAGTACCCCGATCGCCAGCGAGAAGCCGACCAGGGCGTACCGCGACTCCCCGATCCAGGCGAACGTCGCGTAGAGCACCAGCGCGGAGGATCCGCCGACCAGGGCGAGCGCCGCCTCGATCAGTCCGAAGCCGACCGCGGCCCGGCTGCATAAACGTTTCGCGAGCAACGAACCGATGCCCATGGCGAACACCATCACGGAGAGCACGACGGACGCCTGGGTGACGGAGTCACCGATCAGATAGGAGGCGAGCGCGACCAGTTCGAGCTCGTACACCAGACCGCAGGCGGCGCAGACGAAGACCGCGGCCAGCACGAGGTACCGGCCGGTCCTCGGCCGTACGGGAAGCCGCGCCGCGCCCCCTCGCAGCGACACCTGCTGGTCGATCATGCCGCGAACGCTACGTCACTGACACGTCGCCGCTTGTCACCCACAAGGGTGTAAGTGGCTCAGCCGCACCGGAGTTGGCCCCCGTCACAGCACAGCCGCAGGCATCCGCACACCCACCCGGGTGCGCGTCACCACCAACTGCCCCTCCTGCGGGTACGCGTGCCAGGTACGCCACCGCACCTGCCCCTCGGTCCGCTGGGCGAGCATGGCGGTGAAGGCGTGCGGACTGCCCGGGAACGTCCCGGCCAGTCCGTGGGGATGGTCGGAGACGAGCGCCAGGAGCTCCTGCGCGCGCCCCGCGAACGAGCCCGCGCCAAGCGTCTCCACCCGGGCCGCGAACTCGTACTCCCAGTCCCCGAGCCGCTTGGAGACGCCGAGGGGCAGCGGGGTGCTGCTGCCCGGCATACAGGCGACGGTTTCTGAACAGCTGCCGTTGTCCTCCTCAAGGAGGACCTGATGAGAGGCGCCGAGCAGGCGCAACTGGAGTTGGGCACCGGCGAGATGGAGATCGAGCACGGCGAGCGCCGGGAGCGGTTCACGCCCCAGCGCCCAGGCCAGATCGGCGGCACGGGTGTCGGAATAGGCCGTATGGAGGGTCGTGAGCATGGGTCGGCTCCGCAAAACACACATGGACACATGGACAGGGGGGCGTCCCCGAGCGTGATGCACGTGGGAGGCGGGAAGCGCCCGATCAGGTCCAACTGGGGTCCGAGGGCTGAATGTTCTCTCCACTGAGGGAATCACGAACTAAGCCGCACTCGCAGTGTTTTTACCCAACTTGACGTGGTTTCCATCCCCTCGGGGGCCTTCCGGTTCAGGTGTTCACCGGCGACTCGCCGCACGGCCCAACAAAAAGGTGCCCGGCGGGACTTAGGGCCTGCCGCGGGTCTCCTGCGAACCCCACCCCGCCCCTCGTTCCCGCCGGGCACCTCCACCAGCACCGGGCTCGCGTACGCCCCGCCCGGTCGCGGACCAGCCGCCCCGTGTCAGCTGCCTCCGCCGCATCCGCCCCCGCCGCCACCGCACGAGGACCCGCCCCCGCAGGAATGGCCGCCGCCGCAGGAGTGGCCACCGGAGTGACCGCCGCCCGAGTGGCCCCCCGAGTGACCGCTGCCGCTGCCGCACGACGAGCCACCGCCGCCGCCCGCCCACCAGCTGCCGCCCGCCGAACCTCCACCGACCGCACCACCGCGGCGCTTGTACCCGGCCAGTGGCTTGTTGCGCTTCGCCGCGTCCGCCATCGACGCGACGAGAATCGCCACCGCCAAGACCACGAGCACGAGCACCGCACCGATTGCCAGCTTCACCGACCTCACGTCCTTCCGTCCCCCGAAGCGAGTCCCCCGCTTCTCACCGGTTCCTGCGTGCAGGAGAGATGCCCCCGCCCCCGTTCGACCAAAGCAGACTTGAGCAACTCCAGAGCTTCCGCGCAGGACGGCGGTCGCGACACGGGGACGTCCGCTGCTCAACACCCCGCACAACCTCGTGTTCGCGATCGCTCCGCGCGACCTCTTCGACCTCCCCTCCCCGCACCACGCGGGGGCAGGAGCGGCCATGAGTCAGGATGGCCCCCAGAGACTCGACGGGTACCCGAGTGAGAACGGTGGAGACATGAACACCAGGCCACTGCTGAACCGAAGGCTGGACGGACTCGGGACAACGATCTTCGCGGAGATGTCGGCACTGGCCACCGCGACGGGCGCGATCAACCTGGGCCAGGGCTTCCCCGACACCGACGGCCCCGAGGAGATCCGCGAGGCCGCCGTCCGCGCCCTGCGTGAGGGCAAGGGGAACCAGTACCCGCCCGGCACCGGAATCCCAGAGCTGCGCACGGCTGTGACCGAGCACCAGCAGCGCTTCTACGGCCTCGCCTTCGATCCCGACACCGAGGTCCTGGTCACCGCGGGCGCGACCGAAGCCATCGCCGCCACGATGCTCTCCCTGCTGGAGCCGGGCGACGAGGTCATCGCCTTCGAGCCGTACTACGACTCGTACGCGGCCTGCATCCAGATGGCCGGCGCGACGCGTGTTCCCCTGACCCTCCACGCGCCCGCTTTCCGCCCGGACCTCGACGCCCTCCGTGACGCAGTCACCGACCGCACCCGCCTGCTGCTCCTCAACTCCCCGCACAACCCCACGGGCATGGTGCTGACCCGGGAGGAGCTGACGGCCATCGCCGAGCTGGCGGTCGAGCGGGACCTGATCGTGGTGACGGACGAGGTATACGAACACCTGGTCTTCGAAGGCGAGCACATCCCGCTCATCTCCCTCCCCGGGATGCGCGACCGCACGGTCTCCATCTCATCCGCCGGAAAGACCTTCTCGTTCACGGGGTGGAAGGTCGGCTGGGTCACCGCATCCGCTCCGCTGGTAGCGGCGATCCGCACGACGAAGCAGTTCTTGACGTACGTGTCGTCCGGGCCGTTCCAGTACGCGGTCGCGGAAGCGCTTCGCCTGCCGGACGGCTACTTCACCGGCTTCCGCGAGGACCTGCGTGCCAAGCGCGACATCCTCGCCGAGGGGCTCACGGCAGCAGGCTTCGAGGTCTTCCGCCCCCAGGGCACGTACTTCATCACCACCGACATCGCCGTCCTCGGCGAGAAGGACGCCCTGGCCTTCTGCCGCAGCCTCCCGGAACGGTGCGGCGTGGTCGCGGTCCCCAACTCGGTCTTCTACGACGACCCGGAGGTCGGCCGCAGCCAGGTCCGCTTCGCCTTCTGCAAGAAGAAGGACGTCCTGCGCGAGGCCGCCTCCTGCCTGAAGCAACGGTAGGCGGCCCGAACGGCGTTGGGGCTTGGGCCGTGACACGGGGGGTGTCCCTACCCCGTTCCGGATGACCACCCCATCGTGCGGGCCGGCACCGTTCGGGCATCGTGAGCCGGGCGCGGGAGGGCGGGGTTTCGCGGCCCCGCATCCGACCGCCTCAACAGCGTTGACCGGGCTCGCTACGACGGAGGAAGAACACGTGACCACGTACAAGCGCACGCTGGGTGGAGCAATCGCATTGGCCGTGGCGGCCGGCGTGCTGGGAGGCGTGCTGCCGGAGAGCGTCGCCGCCGCGTCACCCGGGGCCGTATCCGCAGCCGCACCGTCCCACCATGCCCCCGACGACGCCCGGCTGCGCGCCCTCCTGCACCGGCTGACCACCGTGGACGGTGCGCCCGGGGCGCTCATCGAGACGCGTGGTCGGCTTGGCAGCTCTTCGCTGACCAACGGTGTCGCGGACGTGCAGAGACAGACGCCGGTGCGCGGCGACAGCAGGTTCCGGATCGGCAGCATGACCAAGACGTTCGTGGCGACGGTCGTACTGCAACTGGTGGGTGAGCACCGCGTGGCCCTGGACGCGCCGGTCGAGCGCTACCTGCCGGGCGTCGTCCGCGGCCCCGGCGGCGACGGGCGGGTGATCACCGTCCGGCAGTTGCTGCAGCACACCAGCGGCCTGCCCGACTACCTCGCCTACCTCAGCCCGCAGGACATCCTCAAGGACCCTCTCGCCCACCACGACGCTCGCGACCTGGTGAACATGGCCCTCGCCAACCCCCCGGCCTTCCTCACGCCCGGCGACGGTTGGAAGTACTCCAACACCAACTACCTGCTGGCCGGCATGCTCATCGAGAAGGTGACCGGCCACACCTACGGTGAGGAGATCCGCCGGCGTGTCATCAGGCCGCTCGGGCTGCGCGCGACGTCCGTACCGGGTGACAGCCCGGCGATCTTCGGCCCGCACCCCCGCGGATACGCTCGGCCGGGCCCGGACGCGCCGCTGATGGACGTCACCGCGATCAATCCGTCGGTCGCGGGCGCGTCCGGCGAGATGGTATCCAGCGCACGTGATCTCAACCGCTTCCTGGGCGCGCTCGTAGGCGGCAGGCTGCTACGTCCGGCGCAGCTCAAGCAGATGATGACGCCCCCGCCGCACCCCGGTGCGGACGGCCGGGACTACGGCCTGGGCCTGGAGCGGTGGACCCTGCCCTGCGGCGGCGTCTACTGGGGCCACGGCGGCGACATCTTCGGGTACGAGACCCTGGGCGGCGCCACGGCCGACGGCAGACGGGCGACGGCCATGGTGAACGTCGACCCGGGCGGCACGGACGCCCAGGACGACGACATGCGGGCGGCCGTCGAGACGGCGCTCTGCCAGGGCCGGCCCACGGCGGCTCGCTGACGCACGCCGACACGTGGCACCTCGTGTGCGGCCGCGGTGGCGCCGCGGCTGCCCGACAGCTACTTCGACACGCTGCGCGCGGATCCGCGCGCCAAACGGGACCTGTTGAGCGGCGGGCCGCTCAACGAGGCCGGCTTCCAGATCGCTGTGAGCGCTGTGAGCGGGCGCGCATGACGGAGCCCGGCGCGGGGGCGGTCCGGTCGGACCGTGCCCGCGCCGGGCTCCGTGGGACGGGGGAGGCTCAGGCCTCGGGAGCGTCCTGCTCCGCGCCTTCCGCCTTCTCCTCGGCCGGGGCCAGGCCGAGGCGCTCCAGGAGCCACTTGTCGAACTCGATCGAGGCCCGCACCCAGCTGACCGTCGAGGAGACGAAGTGCTCCAGGCTGACGCCGGTGCCGATGAGCATCTGCGCCTCACCGATCAGGCGGACCGAGGTGGTGGTGTCCTCGGCGCCCTCCTCGGGCTCGTGCGTGTGCGTGTAGACCTTGGGCCACAGGGTGCGGCGGTTCCAGTCGTCGATCGCGTCGAGCAGGACCGGACGCTGGTCCGTGTCGTGCGGGCGGTCGTAGAACGTACGGACCGAGAAGACCTGCTGCTCGCCCTCACCACGGAACATGAAGTACGTGCGGAAGTCTTCCCACGGCGCCGCGAGGTCGCCCTCGTCGTCGAGGACGTACTTCAGCTCCATCTGCTCCAGGAGCTGCTTGACGAGGTCCTGGTCAGGGACGACGGGGCCCTCCGGTCCTGCCGCCTGCGGTTCGGGCTGGCCCCCGAAGTTAGGAATCGAGGACGGATCGATGCTCACCGTAATTTCCCTTCGTGCGGTTGGCTGCCATCCTCTCGCATGCCGGGCGGGGCATGGCAAGCGGGAACGGCCCCGATCCGCCACAAGCTGATATCCAGCCGGTGCGGACCGGGGCCGCCGGTCGCCTCGCGGGTGCTCGGGTCAGTTCGCCGCGCCGACGGCCAGACCGTCGCCGTCCCGGTCCACCCGGACCGTGTCGCCGTCCGTGACCTCACCCGAGAGGATCTTCTTCGCGAGCCGGTCACCGATCGCCGTCTGGATGAGCCGGCGCAGCGGCCGGGCACCGTAGGCCGGGTCGTTGCCCTCCTCCGCCAGCCAGGCCAGGGCGGCCGGGGTGACGTCGAGGGTCAGCCGGCGGTCGGCCAGCCGCTTGGCGAGGCGGTCGATCTGGAGCCCCGCGATATGGGCCAGCTCGTCGCCGGACAGCGCGGAGAAGACCACCAGATCGTCCAGCCGGTTCAGGAACTCCGGCTTGAAGGAGGCCCGTACGACGTCCAGGACCTGCTTCTTCTTCTCCTCCGGCTTGGTCAGCGGGTCGACCAGGTACTGGCTGCCGAGGTTGGACGTCAGGATCAGGATGGTGTTGCGGAAATCCACCGTCCGGCCCTGTCCGTCGGTGAGCCGCCCGTCGTCCAGGACCTGGAGCAGGATGTCGAAGACCTCGGGGTGGGCCTTCTCCACCTCGTCCAGCAGGACGACGCTGTACGGGCGGCGGCGGACCGCCTCGGTGAGCTGGCCGCCCTCCTCGTAGCCGACGTAGCCGGGCGGGGCGCCGACCAGCCGGGCCACGCTGTGCTTCTCGCTGTACTCGCTCATGTCGATGCGGACCATGGCCCGCTCGTCGTCGAAGAGGAAGTCCGCGAGGGCCTTGGCCAGCTCCGTCTTGCCGACGCCGGTCGGGCCGAGGAAGAGGAAGGAGCCGGTGGGCCGGTCGGGGTCCGCGATTCCGGCCCGGGTGCGGCGCACCGCGTCCGAGACGGCCTGCACGGCCTGCGTCTGCCCGATGAGGCGCCTGCCCAGCTCCTCCTCCATGCGCAGCAGCTTCTGGGTCTCGCCCTCCAGCAGCCGGCCGGCCGGGATGCCGGTCCAGGCGCCGACGACATCGGCGATGTCGTCCGGGCCGACCTCCTCCTTGACCAGGGTCTCCTTGGGCTCCTTCGCGGCCTCCTGCTCGGCCTCCGCGGCCTCGGCCAGCTCCCGCTCAAGACCCGGGATCTCCCCGTACAGCAGCTTGGACGCGCTGTCGAAGTCGCCGTCGCGCTGCGCGCGTTCGGCCTGTCCGCGCAGCTCGTCGAGGCGCTCCTTCAGCTCACCGACCCGGTTGAGGCCCTGCTTCTCCTTCTCCCAGCGGGCGTTGAGGCCGCGCAGCTCCTCCTCCTTGTCGGCGAGGTCGCGGCGGAGCTTCTCCAGGCGCTGCTTGGACGCGGCGTCCGCCTCGTTCTTGAGGGCCAGCTCCTCCATGTGCAACCGGTCGACGGCACGCTGGAGTTCGTCGATCTCGACGGGCGAGGAGTCGATCTCCATGCGCAGCCGGGAGGCCGCCTCGTCGACGAGGTCGATCGCCTTGTCGGGAAGGAAGCGCGAGGTGATGTAGCGGTCGGACAGGGTCGCCGCCGCGACCAGCGAGGAGTCCGCGATCTGCACCTTGTGGTGGGCCTCGTAGCGGCCCTTGAGCCCGCGCAGGATCGCGATGGTGTCCTCGACGGACGGCTCCGCCACCAGCACCTGCTGGAAGCGGCGCTCCAGGGCCGGGTCCTTCTCGATCCGCTCGCGGTACTCGTCGAGCGTGGTGGCGCCGACCATCCGCAGCTCGCCGCGGGCCAGCATGGGCTTGAGCATGTTGCCCGCGTCCATGGCGGAGTCGCCGCCCGCACCGGCGCCGACGACGGTGTGCAGCTCGTCGATGAACGTGATGATCTGGCCGCCGCTCTCCTTGATCTCGGAGAGGACGGTCTTCAGCCGCTCCTCGAACTCGCCGCGGTACTTCGCGCCCGCGACCATCGCGCCGAGGTCCAGCGAGACGAGCCGCTTGTTCTTGAGGGACTCGGGGACGTCGCCCTTGACGATGCGCTGGGCGAGCCCCTCGACGACGGCGGTCTTGCCGACGCCGGGCTCACCGATGAGCACCGGGTTGTTCTTGGTGCGGCGCGAGAGCACCTGGACGACGCGGCGGATCTCCTGGTCCCGGCCGATGACCGGGTCGAGCTTGCCCTCGCGGGCGGCCGCGGTGAAGTCCGTACCGAATTTCTCCAGGGCCTTGTACTGGCCCTCCGGGTCGGGTGTGGTCACCCGGCGCCCTCCCCTGCTCTTCTCGAACGCGTCCAGCAGCTTCTTCGCACTGGCACCCTGTCCGTCGAGGATCTCACCGGCACGGCCGCCCTTGGACGCGATCCCGATCAGCAGGTGCTCGGTGGAGATGTAGTCGTCGCCCAGCTCCTTGGCCCGCTGCGCCGCGTCGGAGATCACCGCGAGCAGCTCGCGGTTGGGCTGCGGGGGTGCGACGGTCGACCCGGTCACGCTGGGCAGTGCGGCCAGCAGCCGCTCCGTCTCGGTGCGAACGGCGATCTGGTCCGCATCGACGGCGGCCAGCAGATCGACGAGATTCTCGTTGTCCTCACCCGCGAGCAGCGCCAGCAGCAGATGCCCCGGGGTCAGATCGGGGTGCCCGTCCTTCACGGCCCTGCTGGTGGCCGCGTTGATGGCGTCCCGGCTCCTGTTGGTCAGCTCGGCGTCCACGTGCGCTCTCTCCTCCTTGCGAAGACTGGCCCGTACTCAATTCTGACACGATCAACGTGCACAAAGTTGAGTCTATTCCACTCAAGGCAAAAACCGGGCCACTCCCGCACCGCCACACACCCTTGCGCGCTGCCGCGCACCTCATGTCCGAGTGAACCGGCCGGGCGGCCCGCCCGCCACCGCGGGGCGTCGCCGGGCTGCCTACGCTGACCCCATGGCAGTCGACGTACGCGATCCCGGCCCCGAGTACCTGGCCTTCTGGCGCGAACCCCATGTATGCACCCTCACGACCCTGCGCCCCGACGGCACCCCGCACGTGGTCCCGGTGTGCGTGACGTACGACCCCGAGGCCGGCCTCGCCCGCGTCATCACCGGCAGGCACAGCCGCAAGGTCGCCAACATCCTGGCCGCGGGACCGGACGGCGCACGCGTCGCGGTCTGCCAGGCGGAAGGGCGCCGCTGGGCGACCCTGGAGGGCGTCGCCAGGGTGCGCACGGAGCCGGACAGGGTCGAGGACGCGGTACGCCGCAAGACGGCCCGCTACGGGCGCGCGCCGAAGCCCAACCCGGACCGCGTCGCCATCGAGATCACCCTGGACCGGGCACTCGGCCGCGGCTGACCGGGGCACTTCCGTCCACCGGACGTCCCACCGGACATCCCATCGGACATCCCACCGGACGCGCACAGCACAGCACAACGGCGTCACCGTGTTCAGGTCACGGTGACGCCGTTGTGTGGGGGAGTGTCTGAGCGACGTGGAACGACGGGGGATCGCTCAGGCACTGCGGGGGGTGGCGGAGATGGCTTCGGGCTCGAACAGCTGGTGGTCACGCTGTGCGAGGTTCACAAAAATCATGTCGTAACGAATGGCGCAGCGCACCGGCTGCGGCGCCCCGCGCGGCTTGCGGAGACAGCGGTAGGCGCGAACCTCCCCGTCATCCTCACGAGCGACGATGACCGGGTCACCGAACAGAGTGACCATCAACGAATCACCACGGTGGGGGAGTGCCGTGACGAGGTCGATGAAATGCCACCCTGACCGGTAGGCGGTAGCCATTTCGCGCCTGAAGGTCCGGTCGTCCGGCGGGGTGGTCACAAGTCTGCCCTGTTCTCCACGGAATTCCCCCAGCCCACGTCGGACTGGTGAAGGTCACCGGCAGCGGCGGGCTGGACATAGCCCCAACCGACATCGCCCAGGTTGGCAGGGCCGGCGGCAGCGGGCTGGACATAGCCCCAGCCGACGTCACCCTGGTAGACGGCGCCGACGGCGGCGGGCTGCACGTTGCCCCAGCCGACATCGACCTGGTGAACACCACCGACGGCAGCGGGCTGCACGTTGCCCCAGCCGACATCGACCTGGTGAACACCGCCGACAGCGGCGGGCTGCACATACCCCCAGCCGACGTCACCCTGGTAGGAGTCGCCGGCAGCGCTTGCCTGCGCATTGCCCCATCCAACGTCCGGAGTAGAGCCATGCGTCACGAGCAGCAGTGCAGCAGCCGCGAACGCAGTGCCAAGCACTGAGCGAAGCATTCTCTTGTTCATAGTCGGCTTCGTCCTCACTTGATGGATCCTCTCCCCCGCTCTTCAAGAGACGATGGCTTATTCGGACGCGTCAATGCCACAGGAGCGATGCATCATGTTCCTGAATGTTCAGGACCCTGGGGGGTGGAGTTTTGCCTATAATGGACACGAAACCGGCACATACTCATGCGGTCACTGACCTGTGCACCGAGGGCGCCAGGCTGTATGCGGCGGCGCTCAGCGTGGGTCGCCTGGCCCGCTCCGAGGTCAGGACCGCACCCTGCCTCGTCAAATTCGGGCTCCTGCTGCCCGACCCGGACGACGCGTCGTGGCTTCGCCCGGTTCCGCCTTCCGCCGCCCTGGCTCAGCGTCTTCACCCGCTGGAACGCGAGATCCAGGATCGCAGGCGGACGTCCGTCGAACTGACCGATGCCTTCGAACCGTTCCTGGCCATCAGTGCCCAGAGCCCCGCGCCGACGCACGCGATCACGGTGCTGGAAGGCATTGACCGGATCAACGGAGCCCTTGACCTTGCCATCGCCGAGAGCCGGAGGGAAGTGCTGACGGTCCAGCCAGGGGGCAAACGCAGCGAGGAAGTCCTCAGCGAGGCCCTGATCCGCAGCAAACCTCTCATAGATTCCGGCATCAGGGTCCGTACTCTCTACCAGCACACCGTCAGGCACAGCCAGCGCACGTTCGCCTACGTCGACCTCATGGCGGGCGCCCGGATGGAGATCCGCACGCTTGAGGAGCTCATCGAGCGCCTCATCATCTGCGACGACACCGTGGCCTTCATCCCGGTCCAGGACGAACTGCCCGTCGCCCTGGAACTACGGCACCCCGGGCTGGTCACCTACCTGACGAAGGTCTTCGAGCAACTCTGGCGCCGAGCCGTCCCGCTGGACGAGGCGGCTCCGTACGACCCGGCCCGCGACGGCATCACAGGCGTCCAGCGCGCCATCGCCACGCTGCTGATCGAGGGGCACGTCGACGAGGCGATAGCCCGTCGGCTCGGCATGAACGTCCGCACCTGCCGCGCCCATGTCGCCAAGCTGTCCGCTGTGCTGGGAAGCACGAGCCGCGCCCAGCTCGGCTACCTGATCGCCCAGTCAGGAATCCTCGATCAGGACTCCTGACCGGCCGGCACCGGTTTCCGGCTCCCCCACGACATCCACGGTGGACCGCGAACCACGCTGCCGCCACCGTCATCCTGCCCGGACCGCCATCGAACCGGAACGACGGCGGAGCCCGTCCCCCCGGATCGACCGGGGGGACGGGCTCCGCCGTCGGCGAATCGGACCCGCTCAGTCCTTGGGCCGCTTGGGCCGCCAGACCACCAGTGCGCTGGTGTGCTGCACGTCCTGGTACGGCACCAGATCGCGCCGGTAGGAGGCGTGCACCTGGGCCTCGCGCTGCTGGAGCGCCGCGTCCGCGCCGTCCACGGCCGCCGAGAGCTCGGCGATCCGCTGCTGGAGCGCGGCGACCTGGTTCTCCAGCTCGATGATGCGCTTGATGCCGGCCAGGTTGATGCCCTCGTCCTGCGACAGCTGCTGCACGGTGCGCAGCAGCTCGATGTCGCGGGCCGAGTAGCGCCTGCCGCGCCCGGCCGTGCGGTCGGGAGAGACCAGGCCGAGGCGGTCGTACTGGCGCAGCGTCTGGGGATGGAGTCCCGAGAGCTGGGCCGCGATCGAGATCACGTACACCGGGGACTCGTCGGTCAGCTGGTACGGATTACGTCGGCGGCCGTCCATCTCAAGCTCCCTTCGCTGCCTGGAACAGCTCCGCCCGCGGGTCCTGGTCCGCGGTGGCCTTGCGATAGGCCTCCAGGGCGTCCCGGGCGTCCGTGCCCAGGTCCTTGGGGACCACCACCTCCACGGTGACCAGCAGGTCGCCGCGGCTGCCGTCCTTGCGCACCGCGCCCTTGCCCCGGGCGCGCATGGTGCGCCCGTTGGGCGTGCCGGCCGGGAGCTTCAGGGTGACCGGGGGGCCGCCGAGGGTGGGCACCTTCACCTCGCCGCCGAGCGCCGCCTCCGTGAAGGTGACGGGCACCGTGACCGTGAGGTTGTCGCCCTTGCGGCCGAAGACCGGGTGGGCGTCGACGTGGACGATGACGTAGAGGTCACCGGCCGGTCCGCCGCGCTCGCCCGGACTGCCCTTGCCGCGCAGCCGGATCCGCTGGCCGTCGGAGACGCCCGCCGGGATCCGCACCTGCATGGTGCGGGACGACTTCGCCCGGCCGCTGCCCTTGCAGACGTCGCAGGGGTCCTGGGCGATGAGGCCCCGGCCCTTGCAGTCCACGCAGGGATCGGTGAGCGAGAACCCGCCGCCGGTGCCGCGCGAGACCTGTCCGGTGCCGACGCAGGTCGGGCAGACCCTGGGGGTGCCGTTCTTGTCGCCGGTGCCGGAGCACGCCTTGCAGGGCGCCTGGCTGGACATCCGCAGCGGGACCGTGGCCCCGTCGACCGCCTCGGTGAAACTGAGCGTCACCTCGGACTCGATGTCCTGGCCGCGGCGCGGCTGCACCCGGGTGCCAGCGCCGCCGCCCCGGTTGAAGAGGCCGCCGAACACGTCGCCCAGCCCGCCGCCACCGCCGCCGAAGCCGCCGGCTCCGCCGCCCTGGCCGCCGCCGCCCGGGGTGCCTCCGAAGAGGTCGCCCAGGTCGAAGTTGAAGTTGCCGCCGCCGCTGCCGGGTCCGGGGCGGAAGCCGCCGTTGCCGAAGAGGGCGCGGGCCTCGTCGTACTCCTTGCGCTTCTTGGTGTCACCGAGGATGTCGTTGGCCTCGGAGATCTCCTTGAAGCGCTCCTCCGCCTTGTTGTCACCCTTGTTGGCGTCCGGGTGGAACTCGCGGGCGAGCTTCCGGTACGCCTTCTTGATCTCGGCGTCCGTGGCGTCCTTCGGGACGCCGAGAACCTTGTAGTAGTCCTTCTCGACGAAGTCCTTCGTACTCATCGACGTCCCTCCTTCCGGACGACCGGCCCGGGGCCCCGCGTACGGATCGGGCCGGTGTGCGGCGTGATCCGTGCGCGAGGCCCGGTGGCCGGGCGGTGTGCTGCCAGGTGGTCGGACGGAATGTCAGACCTCCTCGCCGCCACCGCTCTCCTCGTCGGCTGCCTGCTCTTCTTTCGTGTCCTTCGCGGCCGCGGGCGTCGCCCCCGGCTGGGGTTCGGCCACCGCCACCCGTGCGGGACGGATGGTGCGCTCGCCGATCCGGTACCCGGGCTGCAGGATCGCCACGCAGGTCGTCTCGGTGACGTCCGGCGCGTACGAGTGCATCAGGGCCTCGTGGATCGTCGGGTCGAAGGGCTCGCCCTCCTTGCCGAACTGCTGCAGGCCGAGCTTGGCGACGACCGTCTCCAGCGATTCGGCCACCGACTTGAACCCGCCCAGCAGCTCGCCGTGCTCCCGGGCCCGGCCGACGTCGTCGAGCACGGGCAGCAGCTCGGACAGGAGACCCGCGACCGCGATCTCCTTGACCGTGACCCGGTCCCGCTCCACGCGGCGGCGGTAGTTCTGGTACTCGGCCTGGAGCCGCTGGAGGTCTGCGGTGCGCTCGGAGAGCGCGGTGCGGACCTGGTCCAGCTGTGCCGTCAGACCGGCTGTCTCGTTCGCGTCCCCGGCGGGGGCCGCCGCCTCCTCGGAAGAGGGGGTGGCGGCCTCCGTCCCGGCGTCTTCAGAGGTGGCGCCGGAGGGGACGTCGGGCTTCTCCTCGAAGCCCGGAGTCTCCTCGGTCACGCCGCACCGCCCTTGGTGTCCTTCTCGTCGTCGACGATCTCGGCGTCGACGACATCGTCCTGGCCGTCGGCCTGGGCCTGCTCGGCACCCGGCTGGCCGTCGGCCTGCGGGCCGCCCTCGGCCTGGGCGTTGGCGTACATCGCCTGGCCCAGCTTCTGGGAGACGGCCGCGACCTTCTCGGTGGCGGTACGGATCTCGGCGGTGTCCTCACCCTTGAGCTTCTCCTTCAGCTCGGTGAGGGCCTCCTCCACCTCCGTCTTCACGTCGCCGGGGACCTTGTCCTCGTTGTCCTTGAGGAACTTCTCCGTCTGGTAGACGAGCTGCTCGCCCTGGTTGCGCGATTCGGCGGCCTCGCGGCGGCGGTGGTCCTCGTCCGCGTACTGCTCGGCCTCTTCACGCATCCGGTTGACCTCGTCCTTCGGCAGCGAGGAGCCACCGGTGACGGTCATCTTCTGCTCCTTGCCGGTGCCGAGGTCCTTGGCAGCGACGTGCATGATGCCGTTGGCGTCGATGTCGAACGCGACCTCGATCTGCGGCACGCCACGCGGGGCCGGCGGCAGACCGGTCAGCTCGAACATTCCGAGCTTCTTGTTGTACGCCGCGATCTCGCGCTCGCCCTGGTAGACCTGGATCTGCACGGACGGCTGGTTGTCCTCGGCCGTCGTGAAGATCTCGGAGCGCTTGGTCGGGATCGTGGTGTTGCGCTCGATGAGCTTCGTCATGATCCCTCCCTTGGTCTCGATACCGAGGGACAGCGGGGTCACGTCGAGGAGCAGGACGTCCTTGACCTCACCCTTGAGGACACCGGCCTGGAGCGAGGCGCCGATGGCGACGACCTCGTCCGGGTTCACACCCTTGTTGGCGTCCTGGCCGCCCGTGAGCTCCTTGACGAGCTCGGCGACGGCCGGCATACGGGTCGAGCCACCGACGAGAACGACGTGGTCGATCTCGGAGAGCTGGATGCCCGCGTCCTTGATGACGTTGTGGAACGGGTTCTTGCAGCGGTCCAGGAGGTCCGCGGTGAGCTGCTGGAACTGCGAGCGCGTGAGCTTCTCGTCCAGGTGCAGCGGGCCCTCGGCCGACGCCGTGATGTACGGCAGGTTGATCGTGGTCTCCGTCGAGGACGACAGCTCGATCTTCGCCTTCTCCGCGGCCTCGCGGAGACGCTGGAGAGCCATCTTGTCCTTGGACAGGTCCACGCCGTGCCCGTTGGCGAACTGCTTCACCAGGTAGTCGACGACGCGCTGGTCCCAGTCGTCACCACCGAGGTTGTTGTCACCGTTGGTGGCCTTCACCTCGACGACGCCGTCACCGATCTCCAGGAGCGACACGTCGAAGGTGCCGCCGCCGAGGTCGAAGACGAGGATCGTCTGGTCGTCCTTGTCGAGCCCGTACGCCAGCGCGGCGGCCGTCGGCTCGTTGACGATGCGCAGGACGTTCAGGCCCGCGATCTCGCCGGCCTCCTTCGTCGCCTGACGCTCGGAGTCGTTGAAGTACGCCGGAACGGTGATCACCGCGTCGGCGACCTTCTCGCCCAGGTACGACTCGGCGTCACGCTTCAGCTTCTGCAGGATGAAGGCGCTCATCTGCTGCGGGTTGAAGCTCTTGCCGTCCAGGTCGATCTTCCAGTCAGTGCCCATGTGGCGCTTGACGGAGCGGATGGTCCTGTCGACGTTCGTCACTGCCTGGCGCTTGGCGACCTCGCCGACCAGAACCTCGCCGTTCTTCGCGAAGGCGACGACGGACGGCGTGGTCCTGGCGCCTTCGGCGTTGGTGATGACGGTGGGCTCGCCGCCTTCGAGAACGCTGACGACGGAGTTAGTCGTGCCCAGGTCGATGCCGACCGCACGTGCCATTTCAATTCCTCCAACTGACTACTTGAGTGGATCTGGCTCAAGGATGCATGACATCGCCCTCGGAGTCAACAGACCTGAGTCGAGGCGACTCAACTATCGTGCACGCACCTCGCGCCACCAGCGAATTGTCCGCCTTCGTGACGGCGGACACACATCAGGCACACGTCGCATACGTGCCGCATGGGACGAATCCGAACCGCTCCCCGGCGACACCTGCCCGCCTCGTGGGCCACACACCCCCCACCATCATCGCGCCATGGGATCGTTCTGTCACAAAATGCCGTGAGCCGCACAAAACCGGCACCCGATCACCCCAGGCATCCGATACCGGACAGCGACACCAGGCAGGTGTGAACGATGCAGACGCAGAGGCCGAGACGACGGCAGGTGCCGGGGCGCAGCCGACGGCGGGTGCGGGGACCGCGGCAGACGCGGGGACAGCGGCAGGGGTGGAGTCAGCGGCCGGGCCCGGCGCGGCGCCCCTGGCAGCCACCGCGACCGCCCCGCGCGGCGCGCACCCGCACAGCTCTCGCCCGCCTGAGAGCCCTCACCCCGCCGCGCCCCACCACCAAACGCACCCTGGACCTGCTTCTCGGCTCGGCCCTCCTGCTGCTGGCCGCCCCCGCCCTCGCGGCGGCCGCCCTCGCCCTCGCCGTGCGGCGGCGCCCCGGCGGCGTACTGGACCGCTCCCCGCGCACCGGACCGGCGGGCAGGCCCTTCGTACTGCGGTCACTGCGCACCCGGCGGCTGCGGCTCGACGTGCTCTCCCGGCTGCCGCACGTCGTACGGGGCGAGCTCTCCCTGGTCGGCCCCGAACCGCTGGCACCGGGCGACGAACGGGGCACGGCCGCCGGTGCGAGAGACTGGCGGCGCGAACTGAAGCCCGGACTGACCGGCCTGGCGCAGGTACGCCGCCGCTCGACGATGCCGTGGGACGAGGCGGACCTCCTCGACCAGCACTACGCCGAGCACCGGAGGACCGCCCTGGACCTGGCGATCCTGGCCGAGGCCGTACACAGTCCGCTGCGCCGGGCGCTCGGCGGACTCGTCCGGCGCGGCCAGGCATGCCTGAGCGACACAGATCACCGCCTGCCCAACTACAGCGTGGCGGAATAAGTGGATAGTGTCAGCACAGACTGATTAAGTTACTGCTTAGTAATCCCCAGTACGTGCCAGTAGGTGCTGGAACCCACCCTCGCAGGCCCGAGGAGCCCCCAATGCAACTCGCCGCGATCATCGTGTCGCTGGTGCTGACCGTGGTCGGCGTTGCGCTCATCGCCCGAGCCGTCGCGCAGATCTACCGGTTCGTCACGCTCGGACAGCCGGTCCCGGCCGGCAGTCGCACGGACAACCCGAAACAGCGCACGATCACCCTGGCCAAGGAGTTCCTCGGCCACACCCGGATGAACCGGTGGGGGATCGTCGGCTTCGCGCACTGGTTCGTCGCCATCGGCTTCCTGACGCTGCCACCGACGCTGCTCCAGGCGTACGGACAGCTCTTCAAGGCGGACTGGGTCCTGCCGATCATCGGTGAATGGCTGCCGTTCGAGCTGTACATCGAGTTCATCGGCCTGATGACGACGGTCGGCATTCTCGTGCTGATCGCCATCCGGCTGCTGAACCTGCCCTCCCGGGCCGGCCGCAAGTCGCGGTTCGCGGGCTCGAAGGCCTGGCAGGCGTACTTCGTCGAGTACGTCATCCTCGTCATCGGCCTGGCGATCCTGACCCTGCGCGGCCTTGAGGGTGCGATCCACCACGTCGGCGGCTACGAGGCCGCGTACTTCGTCTCGTACCCGCTGGTCCTCGCCTTCAAGGGACTCGCGCTCGGCACGCTGCAGAACCTCATCTACCTCACCGCGATGATCAAGATCGGCGTCTCGCTGATCTGGATGATCACGGTCGCGCTCAACACCAACATGGGTGTCGCCTGGCACCGCTTCCTCGCCTTCCCGAACATCTGGTTCAAGCGCGACGCCGACGGCGGGGTCGCGCTCGGCGCGCTGCAGCCGATGACGTCGGGCGGCAAGCCGATCGACTGGGAGGACCCCGGCGAGGACGACACCTTCGGTGTCTCCCAGGTCGAGCAGTTCTCCTGGAAGGGCATCCTCGACTTCTCCACGTGCACGGAGTGCGGCCGCTGCCAGTCGCAGTGCCCCGCCTGGAACACCGGCAAGCCGCTCTCCCCCAAGCTCCTGATCATGTCCCTGCGCGACCACGCGCACGCCAAGGCCCCGTACCTGCTGGCCGGTGGCGGCAAGGACATGGAGGGCAACGAGAAGGCCACCGAGGAGCAGCTCAAGGACGTCCCCGCGGCCGCCCTCGCCGAGGCCGAGCGCCCGCTGATCGGCACGGTCGAGGAGAACGGCGTCATCGACCCGGACGTCCTCTGGTCCTGCACCACCTGCGGTGCGTGCGTGGAGCAGTGCCCGGTCGACATCGAGCACATCGACCACATCGTCGACATGCGCCGCTACCAGGTGATGATCGAGTCCGCGTTCCCGTCCGAGGCGGGCACGATGCTCAAGAACCTGGAGAAGAAGGGCAACCCCTGGGGGCTCGCCAAGAAGCAGCGCGTCGAGTGGACCAAGGAGGTCGACTTCGAGGTCCCGATCGTCGGCAAGGACGTCGAGGACCTCACCGAGGTCGACTACCTCTACTGGGTCGGCTGCGCCGGAGCCCTGGAGGACCGCGCCAAGAAGACCACGAAGGCCTTCGCGGAGCTGCTGCACATCGCGGGCGTCAAGTTCGCGATCATGGGCGGCGACGAGAAGTGCACGGGCGACTCGGCCCGCCGCCTGGGCAACGAACCGCTGTTCCAGCAGCTCGGCCAGGAGAACGTGGCGATGCTGAACATGGCCTTCGGCGAGGATGACGAGGACGACTCGACGAAGAAGGCCAAGGCGACGAAGAAGATCGTCGCGACCTGCCCGCACTGCTTCAACACCATCGCGAACGAGTACCCGCAGCTCGGCGGCGAGTACGAGGTCATCCACCACACGCAGCTGCTCCAGCACCTGGTGGACGAGGGCAAGCTGATCCCGGTGACGCCGGTCGAGGGTCTGATCACGTACCACGACCCCTGCTACCTGGGCCGTCACAACAAGATCTACACGCCCCCGCGCGAGATCATCGCGAAGGTCCCGGGTCTGCGGAACGAGGAGATGCACCGCCACAAGGAGCGCGGCTTCTGCTGCGGCGCCGGTGGTGCCCGGATGTGGATGGAGGAGCGGATCGGCAAGCGCGTCAACAACGAGCGCGTCGACGAGGCCCTCTCCCTCAACCCGGACATCGTCTCCACGGCCTGCCCGTTCTGCCTGGTCATGCTGACCGACTCGGTCAACGGCAAGAAGAACGACGGCACGGCGAAGGAGTCGATCCAGGTGGTCGACGTCTCGCAGCTGCTGCTCGACTCCGTCAAGACCCCGGCCGACCCGGCGGGCGAGCCGGAAACGGCGGACGCGCCGGAGCCGGAACCGGTGAAGTAACCGGTACCGCCACCGCGGTGCGGAAGCGGCCGGACCTGCCTCGGGGGCAGGACCGGCCGCTTCTGCTTTTCCGCCCCGGTGACGCATCATGTGGGGCGGCCGGCGTGGCATCGAGGTACACGGAACGAACGAGGGCGGGCGGGCTACTCCAGTGCGGATACGAATCGCGAGGGCGACGGCCACCGCCGCGGCCGGCTGCGCCTGCGCCCTCCTGCTGGCGGCCTGCGGCTCCCCGGACCCCTCCGGCTCCTCCGGCTCCTCCGGACCGGGCAAGAACGGCGACGCCCCGCCCACCGCGCTGTCCGGGCTCGCCGGTGCGCAGCGCCACCCGGTCCCGCGCGGCACCGGCAGCCACACCCCCGACGACTTCAACGGCGACGGCCACCGCGACCTCGTCCTCAACCACCTGGTGAAGCCCGCGGCCGACGCCCACGGCGACGACGCGGGCATCGGCATCGTGTACGGCGCCGCCTCCCGCGGCCTGGACCCGTCGGTACGCCAGTTGCTGAGCGCGCACGCGAACGCCGCCAAGATCGGCGACACCCTCCCCTCGGCGTTCGACGCGGAGGCCTCCTGCGACCTGGACCGGGACGGCTTCACCGACCTGGTCGTGGCCACCGACCCCCCGTACAACGGCATCGGGCGCCCGCCCGTACCGCTGCAGATCCTCTTCGGCTCCCCCGCGGGCCTCACCGGCAAGGCGGTCGCGCTCCGCATCCCGGACCGGGCCCGCTTCGGCAACGAGTGGCCAGATCACCCGGTCTGCGGCGACTTCGACGGGGACGGGAAGCCCGATCTGGCCGTGACGGCGAGCGCGGGCCGGCTCAGCTTCCTGCGCGGCCCCTTCACCCGCGACGGCCGCCCGCACAAGGCCGGGGGCACCATCCCGGGGGCCGGCCCCGCGCTGTCCGCGCCCGAGCCCCGGGCGGACGTGAACGGGGACGGCTACGACGACCTGGTGTACGCCGCCCGCCCCCACGAGCCGGGTACGGCCGCCAAGGGCGCGCTGCTGCTCGGCAGCCCCGGCGGACCGGGCCGGCCGGGCGGCGCGTACCGCTTCGGGGCCCCGGCCGGAAAGCTCCCGGCGGCGCCCCTGCGCGGGAGCCCGGGGGCCGGCGCCCCGTCCCGCGCGGAAACGACCCTGCTCATGCGCTACGCGGACTTCGACGGCGACCGGAAGCCGGACACGGTGGTGCGCACCCACCGCGGCGAGACGGCCGACCTGATCGCCCTGTACCCGGCGGCCACCCCGGACCGCCCACTGATCACGTTCACCAGCGCGCTGTTCAACGCGGGCTGACCATGCCGCGCGCGACCTGCCGGGTCCCTGTGGACAACCCCCCGGGGTTCCCTTAGGGGATGTCACAGCTGAGCCTCAAAGGCGGTCCAGTTCCCCCGCCCCTCCCACCGACCCCGGGCGGACCAGGTACGTTCGATTACGTGGCTGGATTCAGGATCGGACGCGGCCGGGACAACCGCACCCCGCAGCAAGCGCAGCAGCAACCGCGGCAGCAGCCGTACGGCAATCAGGCACCGCCGCCGTACGGACAGCAGCAATGGCCGCCGACGGGAGGAAACGGCACCCCGCACAACGGCGGTGGCTACCAGGGCGGCTACAACGGAGGCGGCCAGAACAACGGCGGCCACCAGGCCGGTGGCGGCTACCAGGGCAGTGGCGGGTACCAGGGCAGTGGCGGGTACCAGGGCAGTGGACCGGACGAGCCGGAGTACTTCGCCGATCCGTACCCCCAGCCGCACCCGCAGCAGGGTGGCGACCCGTACGCGAACAACCCGGGTCACACGCAGGCCTTCAGCATCAACGAGGACCCCTACGGCGACGGGAACACCTACCGCGCCGGTCAGGCCCCCGTCCAGCCGTCGGGCCCGCGCCTGCACTGGAAGCAGCTGCTGACCGGCATCGTGACGCGCCCCGCCCCGACGTTCTGGCAGATGCGCGACTACCCCGTCTGGGGCCCGGCGCTCATCGTCACGTTCCTCTACGGCCTGCTGGCGCTCTTCGGCTTCGACCAGGCCCGCGACGACGCGATCAACGCCCCGGTCGGCAACGCCATCCCCTACGTCATCATCACCGGCGCCGGCTTCGTGATCGGCGGCCTGGTGCTCGGCGCGGTGACCCACTCGCTCGCCCGCCAGCTGGGCGGCGACGGCGCCTGGCAGCCGACGGTGGGCCTCTCCATGCTGATCATGTCGATCACGGACGCCCCGCGCCTGATCTTCGCGCTGTTCCTGGGCGGCGAGAACTCCCTGGTCCAGATCCTCGGCTGGCTGACCTGGCTGGCGGCGGCGGCCCTGCTCACCTCGATGGTGAGCAAGTCCCACGACCTGCCGTGGCCGAAGGCGCTGGGCGCGAGCGCGATCCAGCTGATCGCGCTGGTGTCGATCCTCAAGCTGGGCACGATCTGACGGAGCGGAAAAGACCCCCGGGGCCGCCTGGCCCCGGGGGTCTTTCCATGTCCATCGCCATCGCAGCTCAGGCGTCCAGAACCTGCCCACTGCGCCGCACGACGGGCTTCTCCACGCTCCAGGGGAAGTTGATCCAGCGATCGGTCTTCTTCCACACGTACTCGCACTGCACGAGCGAGTGCGACTTCTCGTAGATGACGGCGGACCGCACCTCCGCGACATGATCGATGCAGAAGTCGCGCACCAGCTTCAGCGTCTTCCCGGTATCGGCGACGTCGTCGGCGATCAGGACCTTCTTGTCCGAGAAGTCGATGGCGTTCGGCACGGGCGCGAGCATGACGGGCATTTCGAGTGTGGTGCCCACCCCGGTATAGAACTCCACATTCACCAGGTGGATGTTCTTGCAGTCCAGCGCGTACGCCAGCCCGCCCGCGACGAACACCCCGCCGCGCGCGATGCTCAGCACCACATCCGGCTCGTACCCGTCATCGGCCACGGCCTGCGCCAGCTCCCGCACGGCGTGCCCGAAACCGTCGTACGTCAGATTCTCCCGCACGTCATCACTCACCCGGCATCACACCTGCGTCCGGTGGAAGTTCATAAAGGAACGCGACGCGGTGGGACCGCGCTGCCCCTGATACCGCGACCCGTACCGCTCGGAGCCGTACGGGAACTCCGACGGAGAGGTCAGCCGGAACATGCACAGCTGGCCGATCTTCATCCCCGGCCAGAGCTTGATCGGCAGCGTCGCCAGATTCGACAGCTCCAGCGTCACGTGCCCGGAGAACCCCGGATCGATGAACCCGGCCGTCGAATGCGTCACCAGCCCGAGCCGGCCGAGCGAACTCTTGCCCTCCAGCCGCGACGCGAGATCGTCGGGCAGCGAGATGACCTCGTACGTCGAGGCGAGCACGAACTCACCGGGGTGCAGGATGAACGCCTCGTCCCCGTCCGGCTCGACGGTACGGGTCAGATCGACCTGCTCGACGGCGGGATCGATATGCGGGTAGCGGTGATTCTCGAACACCCGGAAGTAGCGGTCGAGCCGCACATCGATACTCGACGGCTGCACCATCGACGTATCGAACGGATCAATACGTACGCGTCCGGCGTCGATCTCGGCCCGGATGTCCTTGTCTGAGAGAAGCACCCACCGAGGATACGCAGAACGCGCGGACCCACCCACATCGGGCCGCCCCGCGCGCCTGTCACCACGCTCCCAGAAGCCCTACCGCTCCTCGAACCCCACCGGCACGGCATGCCGCAACCGGGCGCAACGAGGACAGCGGATAAGCCGCCCGGGACCGATCCGCCCGGACCCGAGCTGCTGCATCGGGAACGAGGCGGTAGCGAAAACGTGCCCTTCGGCACAGCGGACGACGGTGCGTTCCATGGACTCCATCAAGTCCCTTCCCCATCAAGCCGTGGACGAGAAAGCCACATTAGGGGATGAACAGGACGCCACTCCACACGGCACTCCGACAACCCACGCTACGCCCCCAACTCCCGCCCCACCCACCCGCATCCACCCCGCACCACAACACCCTCCCGCCCCACCCACCACCTGGGCACACACATCGAGGGGCCCGCCATGGGGTACAGTGTGGGACGATGCATCGCTGGTCAGCCAGCGCGTACGCGGGTGTAGTTTAATGGTAGAACATGAGCTTCCCAAGCTCAGAGCGCGAGTTCGATTCTCGTCACCCGCTCCATGACGAAGGCCCTGGTCGGAGACCAGGGCCTGTTTGTTGCCTAGACCATTTTCAGAGCCCGTGCGATTCACGTGCCACCAGCGGCTGAACCGTCGCACCTGCCGGCCGGAGTGCGTGAACAGCGACTCGACCAGGTCGACACCGGCACAGGCCCCCGCGAGATAGAACCGGGCCGTGCGCCCGTCACCTCTCACCCGGCAGCTCGACACACGCGCAAGCCGCGTCATGGGTACCGTGCTGGAGACGAACTCTGTACGGACAGGCCGGCGATCGCGCCGGATCGTCCGGCGGCCGGGAGGTGTCCTGATGCTGGAGGAAGCCGAGGAGATCGGCAAGCGCGTACGCAGGGCGAGGCTGCGGTTGGGCATACCGCAGGCCGACCTGGCGACAGCCCTGGGGAAGTCGCAGGGCTGGGTGTCGAAGATGGAACGTGGCCTGATCGAGCTGGACCGGGTCGGGCTGCTCAACCAGGTGGCCGCGGAGTTGCACGTCCATCCGAACGACCTGATCGGGCGCCCGTACAGCAGCTCCCCCGACGACAACCAGTGGCAGGTTGCCGCCTCGTCGATCCTGCGCGAGCTGCGTCGCTACGACCTCGTCCCCGTCTTCGACGGGGCCCCGCGGCCCGCATCACAGCTGTGGAGTGAGGTGACCCGGCTTCACCGCCTGCGGGACACCGCTTCCAACGTGGCGATTCTCCGGGTTCTCCCAGACCTGTTCCGCGAGGCGCGCGCCCTGGCGGAGGAGTCGGAGGGGCACGAGCGGGAGGAGGCGTACGCCATCTACGCCGTGTGCTGCAAGTTCGCACACACCGCCGCCCACTCCCTCGGGCACCCCGAACTGGTCGCCATGGCCTGCGAGCGGGCCGCATGGTCAGCCAGGTTGTCGGGAGATCCGGTGCTGCCCGCCGTCGCCGACTGGATGAGGGTCTGGGACATGTGGGCGACGGCTGACTGGGCCGACGCTCTGACGCTCTCGGACAAGGCGATCACCTCAGTGGCGCAGGAGTACGACCGTGGCGAGCCGCTGGCCGTGCGGGCCTGGGGCACGCTGCAGCTGCGGGCTGCGGTATCCGCCGCCCGAGCCGGCCGCGCCTCGGAGGCCGAGGACCGGATCGGACACGCGAAGGCTGCTGCCGAACGCATGGACGCGTATGTCGGAGCACCGGTGTACGACCGGCATTCGCTGACGTTCTCCGCCGGGAACGTGCAGATCCACGCGATCAGCGTGGCTCTGGAAATGGGCGAGCAGGGCAAGGCACTGGAGATAGACCGCCGAACCAGCCCAGTACTGGTCGGGTCACTGCCCAACTCCCGTCAGGGACACCACCACATGGACGTCGCGCGCGCCTGGCTGTGGGACGGGAACCGGGGAAAGGCCCTGGCCGAGCTGGAGACGGCTGAGCGGATCGCGCCCCAGCTCGTACGGAACCACCCCATCGCCCGTTCGACGCTCCGCAGCATCGTCTACGCGGAACGAGCAGCCACGCGGGAGAAGCTGCGGCGCATGTCCGACCGCTTTCACCTGGACGGATAGGGGTCGTATTCCTCCGGCTCATATTCGAGGCTTGTCCTGTCCCTAACTTCAGGGCATGACGCGACGACGTTCTCCCCACCTCCCTTCCCAGGGAGCCGGGTTAGGTACGGCAGCTCCCTTCGCTCCCCGGCTCGGCGACCTCGCCACCGACAGCGCCCGCGAGGACCGCCTCGGGGTCGTGGTCGCCCTCCCTGGTGAGGGCTCCGCCACGACCTACCACCTGCGCCCGCCCGGGGGCGGGACCCAGTGGTCCGCGCCCGCCGACGGGACAACGCTCAGGCCCGTGCCGGTGAAGGCCACCCACGCCACGATGCTGGCCGGCCGGGACGCGGTCTACGACCCGAGAGCCCGGCAAGGTTCGGTTCCCGTCGAGTTCCACTTCGATGACGGCTCGACCCTCGGCGGCACCTCATGACCGGGGCTCGGCGCCGCCATGCCCGAAGCGCCGCGTCCAGAACCGCACGGTCCGACCACGGAGGCCGAATCGCGCTCACGTTCCTGGCCGTCGCCGGCCTGGTCGGCCCGGCCTGGGCACTGCGTGAGCACGCTGGCCCTCTCCTCGAAGGCGCTGGCCACCGGCCCTCCGCCGTCGCACCGGACGCGAGCCTGCCCTCCGACCGCTGAGGCCGTTCCCGGCGTCCGGACCGCCTGCCCGTGCTCGGCCGCCGGAGCCTCCCACGCTGCTCTCTCGTCGAGCGGCGCTGAAGAACCGTCCCGCTCAGCGCGGCTTCGGCTGCCCGGAGCGGGACGGCCTGCACCTCGTCAGCCATCTGGAACATCCACGCGTGATTCTCCAGGGAGGGATCGTGGACATCCCGTACATCGTCATCGACCAGCTCGTCCCCGACCAGCAGCAGGTCTGGAAGACGTACTTCGGATCCGGGGAACCGGTGGCCGCGCTGCTGCGGCCCGGCAACGCGGGCTCCAACACCGCCGACGATCACATCACCACCACCCGGCTCGCCCTGGCCCAACTCCCCACACGCCTGCGGCGGGGCCGGCAGACACTGATCCGCACCGACTCCGCCGGCGGCACCCACGCCTTCCTCGACTGGCTCACCCGACCGGGCCGGTGGCTGTCGTATTCCGTCGGAATGACCATCACCGACACCATCCACCAGGCCGTCCTGAAGATCCCGAAGAAGGGCTGGACACCGGCCTACGACGCCGACGGCACCGAGCGGGTGGGCGCCTGGGTCGCGGAGATCACCGACATGCCCGACCTCAGCACCTGGCCGAAGGGGATGCGGCTGATCGTGCGCAAGGAACGCCCGCACCCCGGAGCCCAGTTGCACTTCACCGACCTCGACGGACTGCGGCTGACCTGCTTCGCGACCAACGCCAAGGGCGGCCAGCTCGCCGACCTCGAACTGCGTCACCGCCGCCGGGCCCGCTGCGAGGACCGCATCCGAAACGCCCGCGACACCGGCCTGCGCAACCTGCCCCTGCACGACACCGCCCAGAACCGGATCTGGCTGGAGATCGTCTCCCTCGCTCTCGACCTCCTCGCCTGGATGCCCATGCTCGCCCTGACCGGCCAAACCCGCCGCTGGGAACCCCAGAAGCTCCGCCTGCGACTGCTCTCCGCCGCCGCACAGCTCGTCACCACCGGCCGCCGCCAATGGCTCCGCTTCACGGCCCGATGGCCCTGGACCCACGAGATCACCCGGGCAATCGACCAGCTCAACGCCTTGCCGAACCCCGGCTGACCAGCCACACCGACCGCCCCGACAAACCGCACCACCAGACCGGGAGAGTGGAACCCGGCGCCCACCCGACGCGACGGCCGGGCCCTCGACCTGCCCCAGCCCCAAAAAGACCGCACCCCGCAAACACAGAGTCCCCGTCAGCACACCTACAAGGACTCATGAACGATCGAGGCTAGCCAGCCACTTTGGCGCGAGCCTCGAAGATCATGGCCCCAACATCGTGCTTTACCGGGCAGGTCCACAGACTGCCCGACGCGCGAGTACGGGGCCATGATCACTCGCGCCAATGTCGTTCACCGACCGCAGATGCAACGGCCTGCACACCATCACGCTGGGATCGCGCGTGCCGGTCAGGTGCGCCGACTCGACTTGCTTCTTGCCGCCCTCGGCGTTTCCTGTTGGCAACAGCGTCTAGGCTCTGGGTCGTGGCCCGACTCGACACGCTCATAGAGCAGATCAGCGATCCGAACTTGCGTGCCCAGATTCAGCGTGAGGTCGCTGAACTGGAGAGCCGACGCACCTTCGGCCTTGTCTTCGAAAAGCACCTACCAGAAGCCATCCGGTTGCGTGACGTTCCCATCCGACTGGGTTCCACGGTCATGTTCCAGGACCGCGAGGACGACTCCGTATGGCAGCTCACTGCTCTTTCCAAAGGAATTGCAACCCTACGGAACGATGAAGGTAATGAGACCAAGGCCCCCCTCGCCGACCTGACAACGGCGAGAGTCTTCGGTGAGCCGGTGTATCCGGGGTTGCTCCCCTCTGAAACTGTGGAGCGTGGCGGCCGTAAGCCTCACCACCTCGTAATAAATGGAGAGAACCATCACGTACTACAGGCCTTGCGCTATACGCACGTAGGCAAGATTGACTGCATCTACGTCGATCCCCCCTATAACACCGGTGGCGACTTTACCTATAACGACAAGTACGTCGGAAGGGATGACCGTTACCGGCACTCCAAGTGGCTTTCCTTTATGGAGAAGCGACTCCGTCTCGCCCGAGATCTGTTGAGGCAGACCGGTGTGATCATCATTGCAATCGACGACAACGAGCAAGCCCATCTCCGGCTTCTCATGGACCAGGTTTTTAGTGAGGCAAACTTCCTTGCATCGGCAACGTGGATCGGGTCGAGCAAGAACGATGCACGGTTCACCTCCGGCGGACTCGACTACATGCTCATCTACGGCAGGTCTCGTGACGCTTTGATCGACTCTGACGCTCGCTGGAGTCAGACAAAAAAGGGGTATGACCTCGCAATTGAGACAGCGAAGCAGGCTTGGGAGGAAGCTGCCGACGACCCGGTCGAAGCGACACGCCTTTATCGCTCAAAAGTGCGCGGCAAAAAGGCTGAGATGGAGAAGGGAGTTGCCCGGTACAACGAGATTGACGAAACCGGTCGACTGTACTTTCGAGCCGACCTTAGCAGCCCGAACCCCAGGCCGAACCTAATGTACGACCTCCCACACCCGGTGACAGGTTTGCCCGTTCGCATGCCGAAAAATGGTTGGGTCTACTCTCCTACCACCATGACGGAAAAGTTGACTGCGGGACGCATCCTTTTTGGCGAAGATCACACCACAGGCGCGTACTACAAGCGTTATCTCGACGAGGTCGAAGGACAATCGCTGAGACCGCTCATTGACGTCGACCGTCGCGCGTCTTCGCTGGAGCTCGCCCGCCTGCTCGGAGAAAAGCGCTTCCAGTTCCCGAAAGACACTAACGTCCTGTCCGAATGGATCGGGGCAGTCACAATGCGCGACCCAAATGCCGTAGTCCTCGACTTCTTCGGCGGATCGGGATCCACATGCGAGGCCGTCTTGGGCATGAATGCGCAGGACGATGGGAACCGGCAGTGTCTGCTGGTAACAAATAACGAGGTTGATTCGAAGACCGCCAAGCAGCTGGCTTCCGAGGGTCTCAAACCCGGGGATCCTGAGTGGGAGGCACGCGGAATTTTCGAGTATGTAACCAAGCCGCGCATCAAAACGGTTGTAAAGGGCGTCCGTGATGACGGATCTGCGTACTCCGAAGGCGTAGAGGCGAACGTCAGCTTTCTAGACCTGACGTACCTGGACCGAACCAGCGTCGAGAGGGGACGAGCCTTCGAACGGATTGCACATCTCCTGTGGGTCCAGGCGGGCGCACGAGGCGCCGTAATCGCCTCGGAATGTGACACCTTCTCCGTACCTGGGGACGCCAATTACGGAGTCCTGTTCGATACCGATCACTGGGACGGATTCGTTGCAGCGGTGAGGGGACGTACGGATATCACTCACGCATATATTGTCACCGACTCCGACGCCGCGTTCAACCATGTCGAGCGAAGCCTACCCGACACGGTAAGGGTGACCAGACTCTACGAGGATTACCTATCCTCCTTCGAGATCAACATTGGGGGCAACTAATTATGTCAATGACCCTGCTGGGCTATCAGGAAGCTGCCCTAGCCGATGTCACTAAGCGCATTCGCCGTGCCGTCACAGACTTCCGCGAGGACGGTGACCGCACGGCTATCTCCCTGTCCGCGCCAACTGGATCAGGCAAAACAATCATGGCCGCCGCAGTGATCGAGCAGTTGATGTTCGGTGGGGGAGGCCACGCAGGAAATCCACGTTTGTCTGTGCTCTGGGTGTCGGACAACCCGAGCCTGAATGAGCAAACGCGGGATAAGTTCATGCGGTTCTCTTCTCGTTTCACTATCGACCGACTACCAGTCATTGGCGACGAGGATCCACTGAACGCTCCCTCGATGGAGAGCGGAAAAATCTACTTCCTCAATACCCAGAAGCTGGGCGCTGGTGCCACGACCTTTCAGAAGGGTGATGGGCGCGATTTCAGTCTGTGGGACGCCATCAACGGCACGGGAAAGGATCTCGGTACTAATTTCCTCCTTGTAATCGATGAGGCCCACCGCGGTACCGGAAAGCCGGCGCGCGGCGGCAATACTCTTCTGGGCCGCCTAGTCAAGGGCGACAAAGACCTGCCCCACCCTGCCCCAGTCGTCCTGGGCATTTCTGCAACACCGGACCGATTTGTCAATCTAGTCGGCTCCTCCATGTCGATGCGCTACATTGGTGTGGATATCGACCTGGTGCGCGAGTCCGGCCTGGTCAAAGACAAGGTGGTAATCGCCCACCCTACCGACGCCCAAATCGCTGACGCAACACTGTTGGAATGGGCCGCTCAAAAACGGCAAGATATGACCCAGTCTTGGGGGCAGTACACAGAGGCTGAGGGACTAGCAGCGGTTGAACCGGTTCTGCTCGTGCAGATTCCCGCCGCCGAGTCCGAGGTTCGCATTGAACGCCTGATTGACACTCTCGTAGCCTCGGACAGGTCGCTGCGAAGTGACCATTTTGTACATGCCCTGGAAACGCACCGAGCGCAGGAATTTGGCAAGCACACAATTCGATGGATCGAACCCTCAAAAATTCAGGAGACTGCCGGGATCAAGGTCGTTCTTTTTAAGGAAGCCCTGACTACCGGATGGGACTGCCCCCGCGCCGAGGTGCTGATCTCGCTGCGCGGCGCCGAGGACGACACCTACATCACCCAACTACTCGGCCGAATGGTCCGCACACCTTTGGCACAACGCGTCGAGACCATGGATGCTCTAAACCAGGTGTGGGTATACCTGCCTCACTTCAATAAAGAAACGGTTCAACGGGTTGTGGACCGCCTGAAGAGCGGCGACGACGTAATCCCCTCCGACGTCGAAATCAACCCCGTAGCGCTGCAACGTAATCCACTGGTTTCAAAGGACGTCCGTGACGCTGTTTGGACCGTCTTCGCTGACTTCCCGACAAATACTCGCCCAACTAAGACTGCGCGCAGCAACGTCGACCGGGCCACCACTCTCGGCCTGATTCTCGCAGGTCACGGCGTTTCAGGAGTTGGGTCCAAGACGGTACGCAAAGCCATCACGGATGCGCTCATCTCTTACATGGAACGGGACGACATTGTCGAGTCGATTGATGCGGCAGTCAAAGACTACGAGTCAATTTCTTTTACAACCCTGTCGGTCGACTGGATGACTGGCGAGGTGGTCAGTACCGCCGAGGGCACCCGAGCCGTATCTGCCGCAAACGTCGTCGACTTGTTCAACGCAGCCAAGCGGAAGCTGCCCGGCGGAGCCGCGATCTGGCTATGGGACCGCCTCTGCGACACGCGATTCCCTGACGATCCAGATCGGGCACGTCTTTACACGGCTGCCGTCGCCTTCCATTCCGATTCCGTTAAAACAGTCGAACAGACCGCGCAAAACTTGTTCACCAACTGGTATAAGCATGGCAAGAGCAAGCTGTTGGGTGACCGTGAGGCCCTCGCGCAGGCCAATCTGCTACTGGCGCAGTCTCGAGCCTCTGAACCCACTACGATCACACGACCCGACCAAGCCACGGTCAGGAATGCCGATTGCTGGTGGCCCAAACACCTGCTGTCGGCCAAAGCAGGACAGATCTCCGATTCGGAGACCGACGAGACCTATCCGACGGACATGTACCCGTGGGAACCGTCGAATTCCTGGGAGCAACGCGTCCTCGAGACAGAACTAGACCGCAATACGATAGTCGCTTGGTACCGCAACCCGGCTGGCGGCACACAGGCCATCGGCGTCCCGTGGGGCGAGGTTGGCAAGCAGCGGGTGATGTACCCCGACTTCGTCTTCTTCCGGCAGGAGGAAAACATAATCGTCGTGGATATCGTCGACCCTCATCGACCGGACTTGGGGGACACCGTCCCGAAATGGGCCGCGCTGTCCGCTTGGGCGAAAGAGCTCAACGACGGCAAGTTCGACCTCACTGGGACGTTGGAAACGATGGAGCGACGTCACGGCCTGGCAAGGGTGTGGGCCGTGATAGATGACGGTCAGGGCGGTCTCCAGTACGTTGACCTCTTGGAAAACCCTGTGCGACAAGCGTTCGCTGACCTGGCATCGCAAGGAAAGAATAGTGAGGACGACATCCGCTCGGTGTTCGACAAATACGGAGCCGATTATCTGAGTGCAGCTTGATCAGAGCTCCGAACGTCGGACAGGCGGCACGGCTCCCAACGCCGCCTGCCTAGCCGGACGCCGCGCTGCGAGATTCGGAGCCACGGGCTTAGGCCGTCATCACGGACCAAGTCGTCAGGGTGTGCCCGGCGTGACGAAGATCGTAGAAGCGAAAGCCGTCAGGAAGGCCCACCTTCGAGCGAGCCGCGCGCCACTTTCGCTCGAAGGTGGAACGGCGGAACGGCTTGCCCTTCTCTCTCCCCCCGTTACCTTTTTCATGGCCCCGCAATGGGGCGCCTGGCCCCCGGGTCCGGTATGGCTGTGTGCCCCCTGTCGTACGGATGACAATGCCGTTGCTTTTACGGGGGCCGGGCGGTTGACGTGGTGTGCTGATATCGCGTCTGGAGCGGCTGGGGTTGGGAGTCCTGACCCGGTCGTGTCCGCCTGAGTTGGTGGACCGGGTGGTGGATGAATCGGGGTGCTCGGAGAAGCCTCGGCGTCTGTTGTCGGCCCGGATCACGGTGTACTTCGTGCTGGCAATGTGCGTGTTTCCGCAGGCCGACTACCTGGAGGTCCTGCGGCTGGTGAAGACCGGCGACAAGGGGCTGCGGTCCTGGTCCGGGGTGAACAAGTCGTCGCTGACCAGGGCCCGGCAGCGGCTCGGCTGGCCGGTGCTGCGGGAACTGTTCCGTCCCGTGGCCCGGCCGCTCGGCACTGACCATGAGCTGTTCCGGGGGCTTCGGGTGCTGGCCCTGGACGGGATGCTGCTGGCGGTGCCTGACTCCGCGGGCAACAACGACGCCTTCGGCAAGTCCGGCTCTCAGCGCAGTCCCATGGGATATCCGCAGGCCAGAGTGGTCGCGGTGGCCGAGGGTTCCTCCCATGCCGTACTGGATGCCGCGATCGGCGGGTTCAAGGACTCCGAGCGCATCGTCTCCGATGCTCTGGACGCCCATGTCGGAGACGGCACGTTGTTGCTGGCCGACCGGGGTCTGTGGGGTCTGGCCCGCTGGCACCGGCTGAGGAACCAGGGCACGCACCTGCTCTGGCGGATCGAGCGGCGCAAGGCCCGCCGGGTCCAGGACGTCCTGCCCGACGCAGCTACCTAGCCCGGATCGAAGCGAACAAGCACAGCAAGGCAGCCGGGACGGTCAAGGCCCCGCCGGTGCTGGTCCGGGTGATTGAGTACCGCGTCGACGGGCAGCCCGACGTCGTCCGGCTCATCACCAGCCTCACCGATCACGAGAAGTTCCCCGCCGGAGAACTTGCCGCCCTCTATGCCCGGCGCTGGGAGATCGAGCTTGTCTTCGACGAGATCAAGACCCACCAACGCGGCCGGCCAGTCCTCAGATCGCAGACGCCGGGCGGCGTGCGGCAGGAAATTTACGCGCACTTGATCGTGCACCATGCCACCCGGGATCTGTTGAACGAGGCCGCCCACCTGCATCGCAGCACCGCCGAACGGACCTCGTTCACCCGGGCCCTGCACGTTGTCCGCCGCTCAGTGATCTCACCGAGCGGCTTTTCCCCCTCGGCGATCAAGCGGGACCGGCGCCTCGGACTCGCCGAGATCGGCCGCAGCCTGCTGCCCCGCCGAAGATCCCGTGACTGTCCGCGAAAGATCCGGTCGTGCGTCACTGGCTACGGCAGCAAACCCCAGGCGAGCCCGCCAGCAGCCGCCGCCCTCCGGTCGTCGTCACACTCAACAACCGGTGGCGCGACTACTAAAGCAACGGCATTGGAAGGAATGACCTGGGGGGTGGTGTCATCGGGCCCGGGGGTGTTCGTCGGAGACGCTGATCAGAGGTCCGGCCACCGTCCGGTCCGGCGCAATGCCGGACAGTGCGCGGGCGGCAGGTCTGTATAACGTGGATGCGCGAGCACGACACCCGAGCCGAGGCCGGCACCGTCGACACCCGTGAAGGGGAACGATGTTCGAGATCGAAGACGTGGGCGTGTTCCTCGCTTTGGACGTCGGCAAGTCCGCTCACCACGGCCATGGGCTGACGCCGACGGGCAAGAAGGTCTTCGATAAGCCGCTGCCCAACAGCGAACCGAGACTGCGGGCCGTCTTCGACAAACTGACCGTGAAGTTCGGCACCGTCCTGGTCATCGTGGACCAGCCCGCCTCTATCGGCGCCCTGCCGCTGACCGTCGCACGCGACGCCGGCTGCCGCGTCGCCTACCTGCCCGGCCTGGCCATGCGCCGGATCGCCGACCTCTACCCCGGAGAGGCCAAGACCGACGCCAAGGACGCGGCCGTCATCGCCGATGCCGCGCGGACCATGCCGCACACCCTGCGCTCGCTGGAACTGACCGACGAAATCACCGCCGAGCTGACCGTCCTTGTCGGCTTCGACCAGGACCTCGCCGCCGAAGCCACCCGAACCAGCAACCGGATACGCGGCCTGCTCACCCAGTTCCACCCCTCCCTGGAACGCGTCCTGGGACCGCGCCTGGACCACCAGGCCGTCACCTGGCTCCTGGAGCGTTACGGCTCCCCGGCCGCCCTGCGCAAGGCCGGCCGCCGCAGACTCGTGGAACTGATCCGCCCCAAGGCCCCACGCATGGCCACCCGACTGATCGACGAGGTCTTCGACGCGCTCGACGAGCAGACCGTAGTCGTCCCTGGCACCGGCACCCTGGACATCGTCGTCCCCTCCCTGGCCGCTTCCCTGACCGCCGTGCACACCCAGCGCCGGGCGATGGAAGCGCAGATCAACGCCCTGCTGGAGGCCCACCCTCTTTCCCAGGTCCTGAACTCGATGCCCGGCGTTGGCGTCAGGACCGCCGCTGTCCTGCTGACCACCGTCGGCGACGGCACCAGCTTCCCCACCGCCGCCCACCTGGCCTCCTACGCCGGCCTCGCCCCGACCACCCGACAATCCGGAACCTCGATCCACGGCGAACACGCACCCCGCGGCGGAAACCGACAGCTCAAACGGGCCATGTTCCTGTCCGCCTTCGCCTGCATGAACGCCGATCCCGCCTCCCGCGCCTACTACGACAAGCAACGCGCCCGCGGCAAAACCCACACCCAAGCCCTCCTCCGACTCGCCCGCCAACGCATCAGCGTCCTCTTCGCCATGCTCCGAGACGGCACCTTCTACGAATCCCGGACACCGAAGGACGTCGAGCTCGCCGCATAACCCCAGCAACCCTGAACCACCCCAAACCTGAAAGGGATGCCTTGACGAAGGACATAGAGGCACCCCCCACGAACAGCAGTCCGTCCGGGCCCTTCTCGGCGTACCGGCTCAGGTGCCGCTGAAGGTCATTCCACAGGAACTTCGGCAGCACGGCCACGCGCTTACCGGACTCCGGTCTCGTGCCCTCTTGTCCGTGGCCGGCCCCGTCCGTGCGTCGGCTGCGACTGACGCCAAGGAGCCCGATCAGCGAGTAATCGATACGACTCGGGCAGAGGGGCCGCCACGGCACCCGGCGAATCTTCAGTCTTCGTCGCCCTCGTCCACCACACAGGTTGCCGGATATCCGTCTTCAGTGACGACCGCCTTGCCAGTGGCCGTCTCGATGGCCTCGACCAGAGCATGCTGCCGTGCTTCGAAAAAGCCCGCAAAGTCATCCTTGGTGAGCAGCGCGGGATCAACCAGATGGGTACGAATGTGGTTGGCCACGGTGTCCGCGTCCACCTCGGCGTTCTTCGCGAGCCTGAGGAGGTAGGTAGAGGGCGCTGTCCCGCCGATGATGCGGTTGGTGCGTCCGGTCAGCGGGGTCTTGTTGACGATTGAGTTGTAAGTGCCCCGGGCGATGTTCTCCCGCTCGCACCACGCCTGCGGGAAGATGTGGTGGATGTCCACGGCCTCCGCGAAGTACTCGGTGATCTCGGTCTTCTCACCAGTTCGCCAGTCGACGACGCCTTCCTTCATCAGAAGTGCGTAGATCCCCTTGTAGGCGGCGCTGTTGCGGGTGCGCAATGTCAGCAGGCGGCTCTCACTGAACCGGGCGTCGCGGATGGTGCGCGGTTCGGCCCCAGTGCCGCGCACCCAGCCCACGGTTTCGGGGAGGTCGTGGCTGAACCTGGTCTCTGTCGAGCCGCCGTACAGCTCGCCGAACACACCGCACCAGTACCAACGGGCCAGCTTCTGCTGTGCACCGGCCGGTTCGGCCTGTTCGCCGAGCGTGCTGAGGATCGCGGCGAGAGGGATCAGCTGGGTGCCGTAGGGGAGGAACTTGGTGTCGAAGAGGTACTGCTGGCGGAGGAACTTGGCCGCGTCCTTGAAGCCTTTGACGACCAGTGGTGCGTAGCGGCGGTACTCGTCCAGACCCAGTTCCAGCATGTCCTTGCGCTTGCAGCCGATGCGCGGCAGACGCTCTTCGTCAATCCCGACGATAGCGGCATCGGCGCGCCGGGCAGCCGTTGCCATCAGGGTGACGGCCTGCAGGAAGTCGGTGTTGGCAACCTCTTTGAGGACACGGTACTCCGGCGCCTTCCACGCGGCCCGGACCACATTGTTCCAGTGGTCGCGCAGGTCGAACTCTTCGGCGGCATATGTGGCGGTGAGTAGCTCGAAAACTGTGAGGGTGACCCCGCCGGTGTTGACCTTTTCGAAGACCTGGCAGACAGCCTGCCTCTCAGTCTGCTTCCCTAGTTCGATTACCGGCACCTGGTAGAGCTCGAAGGGGCGGACGAATGCCTCCTCGAAGTCCCGCCACCATTTGCGGCCGTCCTGCCCCTGATCCTTCCAGTAGTCCTCGTAACCGTAGCTCCAATCACGATTGGAGAAGAGCTGGGAGAGTGGGAAGAGCCGGGCCGCGTATTCCTTCTCCGGGGTCGAGTAGTCCTCGACGAGATCGCCACGGAAGCTGCGGACCACCCGGTCCGCCGGCAGAAGGCGGATGGCGTCTTCACGGTCCGCCTGAGGGTCGAGAGCCTTGACCATGTCGACATAGAACCAGCCGGTGATCCGCTGCTTACGCTGGTTCTGTGTTTCGACCGGCTTGCCGAGCATGAGCGACTGGAAGAGCGAGGTCATCCGCTGCTGGCCGTCGAGAATCAGGGTGTCCGGTTCGGTGCCCGGGGGCGGAGTGGCGCCCTCAACGGGGCGACACTTGAAACGGACGTCACCACCGGTCTGCAACAACATGAGGGTGCCGACCGGGTATCCACGAGAAATCGAGGCGAGCAAGCCGATGATGTTGTGATCCGGCCACACCCAGCCGCGCTGGAACTCCGGTAGCTGCGCTTCGCCCTCGGCCACTCGCCGCAGCAGTTTGACCAGCTGAATCTTGTCGATCCCGAATGCTTGCTCAGTCACGACCCACCCCCTCCTCGACACTGAACGCTGCCGAGAGGTTACCGGTGGTGGGGTGAGCACGAGGTCAGTGCTGAAATTCGAGCTGCCAGGGGGTTGGCGCCTGCCCCCTCGCCAAGGGCCGTCGCGCTGCGTCGGCTCAGGACCGATGCATGTCTCCTCTTGCCCCAGGTGGCCGGAGTCGTGACTTCGAGGGAGCAATTAAAGCCCGTTCGCTTACCCCGGAAGAAACCGACGCTTACCCCCGCGAGCAGCCGAAGCACCGCACAGCGACATCCCGCATACTCCGGTATGCTCGACTTATGTCCTCAACGACTCGCATCACCGTCACGCTCCCCAGCGACCAGGTGGCGGAGCTCCGCAAGCTCACGGACAACGTCTCCGGCTATGTGGCGGAAGCCGTAGCCCGCCAGATCAGGCACCAGCTTCTGGGCGACGACCTCCGCCGCCACGAGGAAGAGCATGGAGGCTTCAGCGACGAGGAGCTCGCCGAGGCCCGCGCGAGGATCTTCGGCTCCGCCGGCTCCTCCAAAGACGCGGACGCCGCGTGAGCGAGCGCATCGATACCGTCGTCCTGGACTCGGAAGGACTGTCCGCCTGGGTCGCCCAAGACCGTAAGCTCCTCGCTATGCTGCAGGTCTTCCACGACATGGGAGCCGACCTGGTGATCGGGGCCAACACCATCGTGGAAGTCACCCACTCCCGCACCAATATGCCTCGCCTCAACTGGGCCCTGTCCCGTGTCAAGGTGGAGCCCGTCACCGAGCAGGCGGCGAAAGCGGCGGCTGAGCTCCTCAAAGGCGCCGGGCTGCACGGGCACAAGTACGCCATTGACGCCACGGTCGCCGAGGTCGCGCTCCGCCAGCCGAAACCCGTCGCCCTGCTGACCTCCGACAGCGATGACATGACCAAGCTCTGCGGCAACCAAGTCCGCGTCGTCGTCTCCCTCTGACCAGTCGGCCGCCCGGAGCACGCGTCGCACTGCCAGCTCTCGTGCCCCGTCCGTGCCCAGCAGAGCGGACAACAGCGGTCAGACACGGCTCCCAGAGACCGGGAGCCATCCACCTGCCCGTTCCGAAATCGCAGCTCAGAGCCCCTCCAACATCGTAAGCACCGTTGATTCCCAAGCTCAGAGCGCGAGTTCGATTCTCGTCACCCGCTCCACGAAAGAGCCCCGGGCCAGCCGCCCAGGGCTTTCTTGTTGGCCCGGAGCGGAGTCCGGATGTCGCCGACTGGCTTCGGTCAGCCAGGCCGGGGTGTACATCAGCTCAAAATGGGCCCTGCCGCGCCGCCCCGCCCTCGTGCTGTACCAGCGACCTACTCACGACACTGTCGCGTCCGATGCCGTGCGGTCCACCGGGTGACGTGCAGCCCTTAGGGCGCGCACCCGGTGCGGGTGGCGGGCTTCGAGTTGCTGGGCCAGGCGTCCGCCCATGGACGTGCCGTAGACGTCGGCCCCGTCGATACCGAGGTAGTCAAGCACCGCGACCACGTCCAGGGCGAAGAGCTCGGTGCCGTAGGGCTTGTTGGGTGCTCGATCCCCCGCGTCGCGGAGATCGAGGGTGAGGGTGCTGCGAGCCACGGGCCGCGTGGAAGTCGTCGCGTACCCCGTCCCGTCAATGGTGGTTGTTCGCCTGGCCCGCCGGCAGCACCAGTGCTGTCCCCTCGCCCCGGACCTGGTAGGCGATCCGGGCCGCGACAGTCGTCGTCATGTGCGGCATTCGACTTCTTCCTTCTCACAGGCCGGATTCAGCACGCGTCACGGCGCCGAGAGCGTCCGGCCGGCCCTTTGCCGATCGGGGCCACCCATCATTCGAATCGGCAGGCACTGTGTCATCAGAGCGTTCACCGCGGTGCTTCACTTCTCCGCGCCGTTTGCGGAGCAATCGAGGAGCGACCCGGCGGTGCAGCCGTACAGAGTGCTGCTCCACCCGGTCTTCCTGAAGTCATAGTCCACCTCGTCGCCCTTCTCATCTGGCGTGGCTTGTCGTGGAAGCCGGAGAGAAGCTCCCACTCAGCTGCTGTCCGGCGTGCGCTCACCAAGCTGTGGGAACCGGGCAGCGGGGAAACTCCACTGGCCGAGTAGGCCGTCGTGTCGCAGCAGTGACGTCATCAAGGGCTTGAGGTGCGGCCGGGGAGTCAGGCTGCGACGAGGTCCTGCGCACGGTCCGGCGTTCCGACCTTGGGCTGCTTGTTCGGCAGCGCGAGCCGGAAGACCTTGTGCCACGCGGAGAACACCTGCTTGGGCAGCGGGCCGGTGATGTACTCCAGCTCGTACTTCTCGAACAGCGCGCGCACCTTCACCGCGACCTCGGCGTACCGGTTGCTCGGCAGGTCCGGGAACAGGTGGTGCTCGATCTGGTGCGACAGGTTGCCGGTCATGAAGTGCATGGCCTTGCTGCCGCTGATGTTCGCCGAGCCCATCATCTGGCGCAGGTACCACTGGCCGCGTGTCTCGCCCGTGATCGACTGGCGTTCGAAGACCTGTACGCCCTCGGGGAAGTGCCCGCACATGATCACTGAGTGGGTCCAGATGTTGCGGACCAGGTTCGCTGTGAACGTGGCGCCGAGTGTGGTGAGGAATGAGGGGCCCGACAGCAACGGGTGGATCACGTAGTCCTTCAGCACCTGCTTGCGGATCTTACGGCCCACGGCCTTGGCCCGCGCGCGGAACTCCGGGTTCTTGCGGCGGCGCTCGGTGAGGTTCTTGCCGAGCTCCAGGTCGTACGCTGCGATGCCGTACTCGAAGAAACAGGCGTTGAGGAAGTTCCACAGCGGCTGGCCGAGGTGGAAGGGGTGCCACTTCTGGTCCTCGTCGACGCGCATGATGCCGTAGCCGAGGTCGTTGTCCTTGCCGATCACGTTGGTGTACGTGTGGTGCAGCTCGTTGTGCGAGTGCTTCCACTGATCGGACGGCGAGACGTGATCCCACTCCCAGGTGGTGGAGTGGATCTTCGGGTCTCGCATCCAGTCCCACTGGCCGTGCAGGACGTTGTGGCCGATCTCCATGTTGTCCATGATCTTCGCCACGGACAGCCCGGCGGTGCCGAGCACCCACGCGGGCGGGAAGATCGAGAACAGCAGCACACCCCTGCTGACCAGTTCGAGCTTGCGCTGCACCGAGATGACCTTACGGATGTAGGCGGCGTCCTTCTCACCGCGGCCGGCGATCACCTCGTCGCGGATCGCGTCCAGCTCGCGGCCCAGCTCCTCGATCTGCTCCGCGGTCAGGTGGGCGGTGGGGTCGATGGCGGTCAAGGTGTTCCTACCGTTCGATGTCGCAGGGGCCCGCCGCGGCGGACACGCAGGTCTGGATGAGGACGCCCGGCTCGGCCTCGGTGATCTCGCCGGTGCGCAGGTCGCGGACAGCGCCGGCCTTGAGCGGCGTGACGCAGCCGAAGCAGATGCCCATACGGCACCCGGAGGGCATGAGCACGCCGACCTCCTCGCCGATGTCGAGCAACGGCGTGGCGCCGTCCGCGTCGATGGTCTTGCCGGTGGCGCTGAACGTGACCACGCCGCCGTCGCCGGCGACGACGATGCCGGGGCGGAACCGTTCGGTGTGCAGGCGTTCTTGGACGCCCTCTTCGGTCCAGTGCTCTTCGGCGGCGTCGAGCAGACCTGCGGGCCCGCAGGCCCAGGTCTCGCGCTGGGCCCAGTCGGGCACGAGTTCTTGGAGACGGGCGATGTCGAGCTTGCCGTCCGTGTCGGTGTGCACCTCGGTGAGCCGAAGCTTCTTGTCCGCGACCAGACTGTGCAGTTCCTTGCGGAAGATCACGTCCTGAGGCTGTGGCGCGCAGTGGACCATGACGACGTCGTCGAGTTCGATGTCGCGCAGCATGCCCATCACGGGCGTGATGCCGCTGCCGGCCGTCAGGTAGAGCACCTTGGCGGGCTTGGCCTGCGGCAGGACGAAGTCACCGGTCGGCTGGTCGAGCTGGATCAGCGTGCCCGGTTTCGCCCTGCGGACCAGGTGGTTGCTGACCTTTCCGTCCGGGATCGCCTTCACGGTGATCGTTACACGGCCGTCCCGGCGGTTTGTCGGCGAGGTGATGGAGTAGGCACGCCACAGGCGCACTCCGTCGACGTCGACTCCGATCCTCACGTACTGGCCGGCTGTGTGGCCGCGCCAGCCCCGCCCCGGCCTGATCACGACAGTCGCGGCGTTATCGGTCTCGGAGTGCACGGCCTCGATGCGCCCACACAGGTCAGCGCCCGCACGCAGCGGGCTGACCAGGTCGAGGTAGTCCGACGGCAGCAGCGGCGTCGTGACCATCTCCAGCAGTTTCCACGCCCTACTGCGGAGGGCTCCACTCGTCATGACTCCAGCTTGCTGCGCCTCCAGGCGTAAAGTCCTGACCACAGGACGTAAATCTGGTCGACTGAATTGTTCGCAGGGAACAAAAATGAGCTATGCGATCCGGAGGGCCAGCGAACTGAGCCTGGATGAGGCGACGGTCACCGCCCTTCGGGCCGCACTGAAGACCACCGCCGACGAAGTCGTCCAGGCGATCATCGACGAGGTTCCTCCCTACGCCCATGCCTTGTCGGGCCGCATGGGCGCCACCATCCGCAGAGCCGTCCGAACCGCCCTGGCGCACTACCTGGACCTTGCGAGCGGGAACGCCACGGGCGGCGACGCCGGGGACGCCGCCTACGAGCTGGGCCGCGGCGAGGTGCGCGACGGCCGTTCGATGGACGCCCTGCTCAGCGCCTACCGCGTCGGCGCCCGGGTCGCCTGGCGATGTCTGGCAGCGGGTGCCGTACCCGCAGGTCTGCCCGCCGCCGAGGTCGCAAAGTTCGCCGAGCTGACCTTCGCCTACATCGACGAGCTCTCCGCCGCGAGCGCCGCGGGCCACGCCGACGAACTGGCCGCCCGGGGCAGAGCCCACGAGCGCCACCTGGAACACCTGGCCCGCGACCTCCTCGCCGGCGCGAGCCCGGACGTGCTGCTGGCCTCCGGCCAACGGGCCAGGTGGCAGCCCCCGGTTTCGCTGACCGCCGTCCTGCTGCCCGCCGCCCAGGCCCGGCCTGCCTACCGGACACTCGACCCGAGCACCCTCGTCCTCGACGATTTGCCGGATGCCACCGGTGTGCTCCTCGTCCCCGATGCCGACCGATCACGTCTCCTTCGGCAGCTGACCGACCGCGCCGCCGTGGTCGGCCCGGCCCGGCCATGGATCGACGCGTCCGCCTCGTACGCACGAGCCCTACGCGCACGCTCCCTTTCCTCTGACATTCGCGACACCGAGGACCACCTGCCCGACCTGGTGCTCAGCGCCGACGAGGACGCGTTCGCGGACCTGCGCGCCCGAGCCCTCGGACCGTTGCAGACCTTGCCTGCCGCAACCGCACGACGGCTGGAGGAGACGTTGCGAGCGTGGCTGCTGCACCAGGGCAGGCGGGACGAGGTCGCGGCGGCATTGTTCGTCCATCCCCAGACGGTTCGCTACCGGATGTCGCAACTGCGGGAGCTGTTTCCCGATCTCGCATCACCACACCGGGTCCTTGAACTGACGCTGGCGGTCGGTATCCGGGTCCGCTGACGCGTCACCCGTCCACCGCCGCGTCCGCGAGCGTCCAGAAATCGTGCTCGTTCCCGGTGCCAAGCCGCTATGACCCTGGAAAACGGCTTTCCGGTCGTCGCGACAAGGGCCGGGCCGCTCGTCCCAGGGACCACCGCCGTCCTGCGGCGGCCCGTATCTCCCTCCCGGCAGCCGGACGACCGGCCGGGGCCGACCTGGCACACAGCGCGAGGGATGATGGGATGGAGTACGAAACGTGAGGTCAGGAGCTCCCATGACAAAGCTGGTTCACCGACCTCGTGAGGACGCGGAGTTCAATTTCATCCTCGGGAGAAGCAAGGTTCCGGTCCTCGCATACTTCACCGGGGCATGGCCCAAGGCAATCGAGCCCTGTCGGGTGATGGATTGCGTCGTGGGCGACATCGCCACCGCCTACACGGGCCGCCTGACGGTCGTCCGCACCGACATCACGCGTTGCCCGGCGGCAACCGAGCGATACGGGATCACCGGAGCCCCGTCCTGCCTCCTGCTGAAGGAGGGAGCGGCGGTGGCGCACGGCACGGGGCCCATGACCATCGACGAGGTACGGAAGTTCCTGGACGGTCACCTCTGAGCGGCCGCTGCGGCGCCCGGACCGCCGCTTCTCGTCGCGTTCAAGACGGACGTGGGCGGGTTGGCAGCCCATCGCCCGCCTTACCACCGCAGGGCGGTTCGAGGTCGTGCGCGAGACCGTGCTCAGGTACCGGCGGGACAATGCGGCCCCCGGGCAGAGCTTCGCTTCGTGGGTGCGGCCTCCGACGTAACCCCCGAGACCGCCAGGCACGGTCTCCTTGTCCAGCGCCGCATACAGACCGGGGGTCGGCCCGCGCGCGGGTTCCGCCGGTCATCGGGTTGGGCGGGTGGTGGCGAGTTCAGAGGCGCATTCAGGGCCAGTATCCGCTGTACGGTCGATCTTCGACCCCGTTGCCCGAGTCTCTGGGTCAGGACTCGACATCGAATTCGAATTCGTCGTGGCGGCGCTCCGCGATCTGCTCCCGAGAACCCTCTTCACGGCGTCCACCCCTACATCTACATCCCGTCCGGAGACTGTCACGGACGCGGCCGTCGCGGAGGTCTCGCCGGAGGACTGCCCAAATCGGCCGTTGAAGCCCTTGGCCGCCGCCTCCGCTAGTGCCCCATCCCGTGCCCAGCAGAACGGGCACCAGCGGTCAGGTACGGTGCATCGAGGCCGCCCCGACCCTGTGCGTCTCGGCCCACCGTGCAGGTCAACGTAGGAACGACCGCTCAAGAACCGCTGATTCCCAAGCTCAGAGCGCGAGTTCGATTCTCGTCACCCGCTCTACGACGAAGGCCCTGGTCGGAGACCAGGGCCTTGTTTGCGGTCGACATCGCGCGACGCGAGACCCGCCACCGCAGTCTTCGGCTTCCACACATTCGTCGCTGCGCCCATCGCGAAGTCAGCGTCATCGAGATAGGCCCATGCGGATGACGAACGTGATGGGCGCCACCGGAGATCGCGACACCACCCTTTCAATCACCCTCGACGGAATTCCGAACAGCCGGGGCGAGATAGGCAACTGGAACACCCCGCAAGACATCGCGGACGCGTTCCAGAGAGCGGCCCAGCACGGGTCGCAGTTCAATACCTCGAATGAAGCCAACTACCCTCGCCGCGGTGACGGAACCGCGTGGGAGATGAGTGAAGTGGCCTACGCAGTCCACAACTACGATGGAGCTGCTGCGTGGAGGGATCCCTAGGACAAGCTCCCCGGTCGGCCCTGGGAGGAGATTCAGTGGTATACGCGCGACGAAGAAAATGGCGGCTACAAGGAGATTAAACTACCGGGCCCGATACTCCCAAAATATAGCCGACCCTGTCGAGATTACCGGAAAGCTTGAGGTAATAATAATTCATGAGGAACATTGAAGCGCCACAGAATGCAGAAGACATCGTAGCTGCAGAATGGGTGACAGTTCTGGCCTACGGCCAGGATCGTATCAACCCGATTGTGCCCCGAACCGCTTATGGTCATCGGCCGCTTCGCAAGCTTTTCCCCATGGTCAGCCATGGCGTTCTGCACTTGAGCCGGTGCATCAAATACCCCTGGACACACGACATCGGAACCGCCTTTCCGCAGGCCGTCGGCGGATACCGCGTGCGCCGGGAGTCCGACCACACTCTCATCGGGGTGGTTGAAACCGTGGAGGAAGCGTATGAACTGATCACAGCCAATCTCCCTGAAGGCTGTGGACCAGCCATCGGCGGCACGTCGGAAGACCTATGACCGCTGCCATCGTCACGCGATGGCGAGAGATCTCCCGGTTACCCACCTGATGCAATGCCCAACGATCCCGAAAAGGGAATGAACTGCAGTGCGTTCCGCAGCACGCACGGATTACGACAGTCCCGCATGTGCACTTTGAAATTTCCCCCGAGCCCGGCGCTAAAAAGGCGGCGGTCAACAATCACGTCCTCCCGATAGGGGGACGCACAGGATGCCGAGGGCCAGATTGTCGGCGATGCCAGCCGCGAGGCCCTTCGCTTGCCTCCAGCGACACCGGCCGGAGGCTCACCGCGCTCGGACAGCCGGAGACCGGCCGCCTCCACCCGGGGCACGCGACAGCGACAGTCAAGGCTTGCGGTCGACGACCCGAGCCCACGCATGCATACTCCAGTATGCTTGGTGCATGTCCTCGACGACTCGCATCACTGTCACACTCCCCAGCGACCAGGTGGCGGAGCTCCGCAAGCTCACGGACAACGTCTCCGGCTATGTAGCGGAAGCCGTGGCCCGCCAGATCCGGCACCAGCTTCTGGGCGACGACCTCCGCCGCCACGAGGAAGAGCACGGAGGCTTCAGCGACGAGGAGCTCGCCGAGGCCCGCGCGAGGATCTTCGGCTCCGCCGGCTCCTCCAAGGACTCGGACGCCGCGTGAGCGAGCGCATCGATACCGTCGTCCTGGACTCGGAAGGGCTCTCCGCCTGGATCGCGCAGGACCGCAAGCTCCTCGCGATGCTGCAGGTCTTCCACGACATGGGAGCCGACCTGGTGATCGGGGCGAACACCATCGTGGAAGTCACCCACTCCCGCACCAACATGCCTCGCCTGAACTGGGCCCTGTCCCGCATCAAAGTGGAACCGGTCACCGAACAAGCGGCGAAAGCGGCAGCGGAACTCCTCAAAGCCGCCGGACTGCACGGGCACAAGTACGCCATCGACGCCACGGTTGCCGAAGTCGCCCTGCGCCAGACTAAGCCGGTCGCCCTCCTGACGTCCGACAGCGACGACATGACCAAGCTCTGCGGCAAGCAGGTTCGCATCATCCCTCTCTGATCAGCCGGCCCATCTGGAGCACGCGCCGCGGCAGGGACCCAGAGCCCATAGCCATACGCACCGCTGATTCCCAAGCTCAGAGCGCGAGTTCGATTCTCGTCACCCGCTCCACAGCAAGACACTCGAAGCCCCGGGCCAAGGCCCGGCGGCGTGGCCGTGGGTGTCGTCGAGGTTCTTGATGTCGTCGAGTCGGAAGCGCGTGGGTTCCGGCCAGGCGACTGCCATGACTGGCCGCTCTGTACGATCGCCGAATACTGGGCGCTGACCGTCTGTCCTGTGCGGAGACAGGCAAGTGGTGTCCTGTCCGGATAGTTGAGGGAGCCGGCGAGTGCCCGCTTTGGACTTCTACGCTCACGTCGCCGTTTGCTCTGAGGTCCTGGGAGTTGGCCTCGGTGCCGACCCGGAAGCCTGGGAGGCCGCCCTGGGGGCGACATGCCTCGATGTTCCCGGTGGTGGCCTGCTGCGGCGGGACTACGGGCTCGTGGAAATCAACTTCTCGCCGGACCAGCCAGGGCTGCAAGGGCAGATGTCGTGCTTCGGCTTCGGCGTGAAGATCCAACGACTGCTGTACGCCCAGTACCTGAACGCCGTGCCGTCCCCGCTCTCGCGGCAGTACGGGGAATTCGCACCCAGAGTCCCCTTCAAGGAACTGCAGGCCGCCATCCTTGCCCTGGGCCACACGATCGCACTCGACAGGCACAACACGTCGAGTGACATGGACTGCTACCGCGTATCCGCGTCCGCCGCCCGCATTCACGTCGTCGCTGACCCTGACCCGTACGGGTCGGGCGACCCAGATCCAGACGGACATCACAGGGGCGACGTCTGGTCCATCGACGTGTGGTGACCGGCCGGCGACCTCTCGGCAGCATCCGCGATATCTCTTCGCTACGAGGAACACCGGGCAACAATCACCTGCGCAGTCGGCAACGATCTGAAGAGCGCGCCACCCAGCTCATCAACTGCGCTCAAGCCCCCATGCCTCATCCAACCGGCCGGCCCGCAGGCCAATGCGGGTTCGGCGTGCCGTCATTGCTCATGTGCGCCCGCCGCCAGATCCCATTCCAGTTGAACGGGGTTTCCGGGACGAACCGGTGGCGCTGCCCGCACGGACATGGCGCCAGCACCCACGCGCACCCAGGGCACAGCTCCACCCAGCCGTGCCCGGTCGAGTTCGACACCCGCGGCCTCCCGTCCCCGCAGGCGGAGCAGCCGGGGAGATCGGCGCCGTCCAGGATCGCGTTCTGTCGCCGGACGTACTCGGGCAGCCGCAGCGACGGATGGCGAAGCGGGTCTTCGTACCAGGCGCGGTTCGGGTCCTCCCACTAGCTCCGCAGCCACCACGGTCGCGGGTTCACCACAGCCCGCCGCCCGGCCCGCTTCTCCGCCCGGCGTAGCGCGGCGTACTCCTCGGCCCGCGCGAGCCACAGCACCCGCGCCTCATGCAGCTCCTCCACCGCCCGCACCAGCGCGTCCGGGTCCGCCTCCAGCCGCCGGGGGATCGCGGCGCTGAGCGTGAGGTGGTGGTACGTCGCGCGGAAGCCGTACGGGGCGAAGAGGGTGAGGCAGGTCCGCAGCGCGCTGTGCCGGCGGTGGAGGGGGAGGCGGGCGTCGTGCACGTGCACCCGGTGGGTCAGGAAACTGGTCATCGTGCGGGCGCCAGGTCCAGTGCCCGTGCCAGGGCGGCGGTGACGGCGGCGGCCTGTGCCGGCAAGTGTTGTTCGGCCCAGGTTCCGGCAAGGCTGAGGAAGTCCTGCACATCCTGCTGGGCGCGCGCGACGAGCTTGCGTACCTGGTCTATCGACAGCAGCCCGTGCAGGAAGGTGCCGAGCGGGTCGGTCGGGCACGGCCCGTGCTCCGCTTCCGGCTCGAAGTCGTTGCAGTCGGCGATCTGCCTAATCGCCCTGCCTACCTCCGCCGGAGTGAGCTCCCCGTTCAGCGCGAGGTAGCCATACGATTCCTGCTCGCCAACCGGCCAGAGCGTGAAGTCGTCGCCGGCGGAGATCTCCAGAACGGGTTGCATCACCATCACATGGGGATGATGCCGGGCCTACTGCTACACCGCCACGGGCTTTCGGCTGCCGCACCGGCCTCGGAGCGGGGCGGTCGGAGCCGCCTCGTCCACTCAAGCACCGTGATTCCCAAGCTCGGGGCGCGAGTTCGATTCTCGTCACTCGTTCCATCACGGAGGCCCAGGTCAGCGACCTGGGCCTCTGGCATTGGCTAGACCTGTTCAGGAACCGCGCACCACCTCTGCACCACGCGGCCCCCTTCTGCTGCCGGTCTCACTGCTTTTCGCGGCAGCCCGGGGCGTGTTCCGGTGGTAGTTGTGCCTCGGGTCAGAACGCCGAGGTGTAGGCGGCGAAGAAGGGCGTCTTCACCGGCGCTCCGCCGGGGTCGAAGCACGCCACGTAGAGCCGGACGGCACCGCTGGTCCTGTCCCAGGGCCTGTACAGGCCGCAGTAGTCGGCGCTGTGTCCGTAAGCGGTGGCGTGCGCGGTGTCCGACGGGACGGCCACCGACGGCATGGTGACGGTGAAGGGCGCTCCCGAGCCACCGAGGCTGTTGGTGGCTCCGCTGGAGTTGTAGTTGGTCAGGGTGGGCAGCGACCCGTTGTACCAGAGGTACCCGAAGGACTTCGGCGGAAAGGCCGGTCCGTGTACCGCTCGCAGATAGGAGTAGCTCAGAGTCCACTCGGTGTCGTACGGGGAGTTGGACGCGTCGTAGCAGGCGACGATCACGGTCTGGCCTGCCGTCCCCGGTGACCAGTCGGACACCTTGCACCGCGCTCCCTGCCGCGGGTTGACCGCGGTGACCTGGAGATCGCCCGCGTAGTCGGCCAGTCCGAGAGAGGGGAGCCACGCCTTCCAGATGCCGGTGGAGCCATGGCTCGCCGCGTTGACGGAGCCCGTGGAGTTGTACTGGGTGAGTACGGTGCCGTTGCTGTCCGAGTTCAGGTACCCGTACGAGCCGGAGGGGGTGGCGGGGAGGCCGCTGCTGCTCGTGTAGAGGACCGTGAAGGTGGAGTTGTCCGGTGCGCCGCCGGGGCGGTAGCAGTTCACGTACACGTCCTGACCGGATCCCACGGTCTTCCAGTCGGCGATCTGGCACCAGTGGGCAACGCTGTTCACCGCGGTGGCGTGGGCGATGCCACCCGGTCCGCCGATCAGCGGGAAGTGCACCACGTACGAACCGAGACCGATCTGGTCGACCTTCACGGGGTTGGCGGAAGGCGAGGCCCAACTGCCCCACTGCCGAGAGGGGTCGGGTGCGTAGCCGGGGGGCGGAGTCGCGTTGTCCAGGTACGCGAAGCCCCAGCGGTCGGGTACAGCGGCGTGTGCCGGGCCGGCTGCGGGAAAGGCTGCGGCCAGAAGAGCGGCCACCATGCCCAGAACGAGCAACACGGCCCGGACGGGTCTGCTGGACAGATGCGAGGTGCGGACGTGCATGGGCGTGCCTCCTGTTGATGAGGTCGGTACTGCCTGCGCGATCCGGTACTTGAGTGCGATTGCCCTCCACGTGCCGCAGGGGCTCGGGCTCAGTCCTCCTGCGGCCTTGCAGAACGGCAGGGCTTGCGCCCCGACGGCGTGCCGTGGGTTCGAAATCCGATTCTCACTGTCCCAGAAGTGCGGCCCGGCGGAACGCTGTCGGTCAGCCGTTTCGGTGCCCGCCTCAGCTGTCCCCGGGGTACAGGGCTCGCTCGGTGCGCAGCGTGAGACCAGCAGCTACCTTCACTGCCACGCCGACTGCTCTTCCTTCTCGCCCCTCTCACCTCACCTGCCTCTGGGCACAGCGCAGCCGGGCCTGTCCAGAACTCGCCTGCACCTGGTCGACGACTCCTTGGTCGCGCGTCGCCTTCGACGAACTGGCCGACACCGTCCGGCCCCTGCGTGAACCTCACGGTCCCGCACCGCCGCTTGCTTGCTTGCTTCGTCGTCGAAGCCTTCCTGGCCGCCCTCCGGGGCGAGCTGGTCCGGCTCCGGGCCTGCCGGGACCGGAGCCGGACGCGAAGACGGCCGCTCGGGACCCCGTGGTCCCGAGCCGCCGTCGGATCCGTGCCGTCAGGAGATGCGGATGTTCGACCAGTTCACGGCCTTGCCGACCTGCGAGCGGTTGCCGAGACCGCCGTGGCCGTTGCCCCGGTTCAGCCAGGCGCGGCCGTTCTTGTCGAGCGAGACGAGATCGGCCCGGCCGTCCCCGGACAGGTCGAGCCCGCCGACCACGTCCTTGTAGGAGGTGCCCCAGTCCTTGAAGACCAGCGACCTGGGCCTGAACGTGCCGGCGCCGGTTCCCCTGAACCGCCACAGCTCGTTCGACGCGTCGAGGGCCAGCAGGTCGTTCTTGCCGTCGCCGTCGAGGTCTCCGGCGGCGATCAGTCTCTTGTAGCCGCCGAAGCCGGACCCGGTGAGCGAGCGGGCCTTGAAGCCGCCCGCGCCGTTGTTCGCGTACACGTACAGCTTCCCGGTCGAGGCGGACCGGGTCAGCAGGTCGGCCCGGCCGTCGCCCGTCACGTCGCCGGGCGAGACGACCGCGTCGTACCCGCCCCAGTCAGAGCCCACCTTTACGTGGAACGACTGCTGGTCGGGCAGCCCGCCGCAGATCGTCGGGTAGACGCGGGCCTCGCCCTTCGGGTAGCGGACGAACACGTCGTTGCAGCGGTCGCCGTCGAGGTCGCCGAACGGCAGCACGAGCGTGCCCGTCGGCCAGCTGCTCGCGCGCTGCCCCGCGGCCAGCTTCGTCGAGTCGCCCGCGTACGCCTTCAGCCCGGTGCCGTTGCGGCCGAACAGGTCGGCCTTGCCGTCGTCCGTGTAGTCACGCCACTTGGGCAGCGCGCGGCGGGTGGTGGTGGCCTGGTGGACGCCTTCCAGGGCGATGCTGTTCGTCCCGGTCAGCTTGTACTCGTCCCACAGCACGACGGGCCGGCCGAGCGCGTCGGCGGCCACCTGGGGCGCCCCGGTGGACCGGGCACTCGTCGCGCTCAGCCGCCGGGGGACGGACCAGGTGCCGCCCTTGAAGACGGCGGCCATCGTGTACTCCTCGCCCGAGTAGCCCTCCCGCCACGTCACCGTGACCGTGCCGCCCGAGGTGGCGGCCGCGCCGACCGCGCGCACCTTCTTGTGCGTGGAGAAGGGCTGCGTGTACGGCTGCCAGGCGCCGGTGGCCGCCGAGCGCACCGCGTACCAGGGGCCGGTCGAGTAGCCCGGCCCGCCGGCCACGAAGAGGTCGCCGTTGGGCAGGTAGGCGGGTGCCGCCATCCCGGACGTGCTGCCGTGGTCGGCGGCGGACCGCGGAGTGCTCCACTGCGTGGCGCCGGCGGACCGGCGCGTGTGCATGAGGTGGGCGAGATGGTCGTAGAACACGTCGAAGCCGCCCTGCGGACTGGCGAACACCTTCGGGCGCGCCAGGTCCACGCCCGGGACCGGGAAGCGCTGGACCGCGGTCCAGGCGGACGCGCCGGGGGCCTTCTCCAGGGCGACGACGGCCTTGCTCTTCTGCCACTGCCACACCAGCAGGGTGGTGCCGTCCCTGGCGACCGCCAGGTCCATGCCGGCAATGTCCCGACTGCCGGACGGCGGCTGCTCGTTCAGGACGGCCGGAGCGGTCCACGCCGCCTGCGGGCCGGTCTTCTCGGCGGCCTTCACGACGCCGGAGTCCGACCACACGGCGACCAGCCGGCCGTCGGGGGCCGCCGCCAGGTGGTGGTAGCCCTTCTGGGGGACCGCGGCGACGTACTCGGGCTCGGAGAAGGCCGTCGCGCCGGGCTTGAGGGTGGCCATTTTCAGCCAGTAGTTGTCGTGGTCGTCGGCGCGCTCGGCCCGCCAGACCAGACGGACCGAGCCGTCGCCGAGCGCGACGAGCTCGGTGTTGTAACCGCCGCCGTCCGGCCAGGTCTGCGGAGCGAGCCAACGGGTGCTGCCGGCCGTCCGAATCCGGGTGGAACGGGAGAGCCCGTCACCGGTGAGGGAGACGAGGGCGCCGTTCCCGGCCGCCACCAAGGCGTTCAGCCCGCCCGAGGCGGAGGCGGGGTTGGGGCTCGGGGCGTGCAGGGTACGGGCGCCCCACGGACCCGGCGCACGCGTCTCGACGGCGGCCGTGGTGGTGGCGGTGGCGGTGGCCGCGCCCACGGCCGTGGCGGTGGTGTGGGCGGCGGCCGGGGCCGCGGCTGCCAGGGCAAGAACGGGAGTGAGCACGATGCCGAGCACCGCGCGGGACTGCGAAGTCATGGAAATGCCCCCCCGGGCGTGGCGTATCGGGTGACCCAGATTCGCCATACTGTTCGAACAAGTTTGGCGCAGCGTATATCAGCCAAGATCGGCCCGCGCAGAGGATTTTCCCCCCGCTGAGCGGAATTCGGCCGGTGCGTCCAGCACGCAGCGCCGCTCGGATCCGGGGTGGCTACGCAACGTCTCCCCCGGCCGTGCCACAACGTGCCGGAAGAAGCCGTGGACAGCGGCAACCAAAGGGACTGACGAAGCAGTCGGAGCGAGGCCATCAGCGCCCGTTCCCCGGGTCAGAGGCCGCGCACCGGGCGGAGTACCGGGTGATTCCCCTATTCGGAGCACGAGTTCGACTCTCGTCGCCCGCTCCACAGCTCGAAACTCGAAGCCCCAGTGTAGGGAGCGCGACTTCATGAGCTGTGGCTCCTGCCGAAACACCGGATCCCGCCCCTGGTGAGCAGTGCGTGTGCTCGGTGATCATGAGCAGCATGGCCCGCCAGGCTCTGAGCGGTAGTCACTTCGGCTAGCGGGCTCAGCTTCTTGGGCAGCAAGCAGGTGTTTTCCACGCTCTCCTCTGGAAGCTGGAAGGAAGGGGGTGAGCTTCAATGGTCTTGACGATCGCCGGGTCGCTTGCGTTTCCTGCCCCGCCGTACAAGAGAAGAGCGGAGGATAGATAACAGGCCATCTGTATCAGTGGCACTCAACCGGCAAGCAGACCAATACTCGCCAACTCCATTCCTTGGGCAGTTCGCTGAGTCGGGCGCACCCGAAATGGGCGCCCGGCCACCGGCAGCGGGAGGCCCCATTGCGCATGCCGCGCCGGGCTGGTTACAGTCATCATCGTGCTCAACTTGAGCGATTGAGGGAGGTTATGCCCGAGATGAATAGTTCCGAGGAGCAGGACACGGACCTCGTCTACATCGATGAGGCCGACCTGGCAGCGGTGCACGGCGGTGGTGTCGGTCACCACCAGACCCACGGGCACGCTACTACGGACTGAAGGCCGTGGCGCGCGGGTAATCCCTCGCGCGCCACTCCTTTCTGTTCGACCCCCGCCCTTTGGTGTCACGCTGCTTGAGGGTTGTATTCGGATGTTTCCAAGAGTTTGAGAATGCGCCTACACAAGAAGACGAGGTTATGGCAGCTTCGCGCCCCGAAGGCAAGGCGAGCGAGTTTCACCTCGACGATGCGCGGTGGGGCGACGCGCCCGGCATGGAGAAGTTGATCGACAGCTTTGGGCGAAATGACCTGAAGCAGTACGGCTTCGAGTGGGAACGTGACGCTGTTCGTGTCCGCGTGCAAAGCGATCTGATGCCGCTGGATGAGCGTCTGCGTGTATCGAATGGAGTGCGGCCGACGAATGACCCGCGCTACCGGTCTCATGCCTCTGTGCCGATGCGGCCCTGGCGCACACTCGACGCTGCCGAATTGGAGACGCTGTGTGCGCCGCCCGGACAATGGGATATGCGCCGAATGGTTGGCGTCTGCCGTTTCCCTCCTTCGGTGCACCGCGAACTCGTCCGTGTGGCACTCGCTTACGCGAATTCCTTCAACGCGCACGACGGACAGGGTGTTGACGTAGCCAATCGGGATGCAGCCGTCCTTCTCGGAGAATATCTTCTGACGCGGGAAGGTTTCGGCCTAATTGGCTTGGCGGCTCGTGACCCAGGACTTGTGACAGTTACTCCAAGAATAGAAACGGGTCTCCTCACGGGACTGCACGTTGACGGCTGGGACACTTTCAGGCCGGTTGGGCTGGCTACCAACCGTGTAGGGGTGAATCTAGGGAAAGGGTCGCGATCGCTTCTCTACGTGCCGTTCGCCGCCGATACGTTGGGGCTGACAGACCACAAAACGTGGGATCAGCGTATTCCCGGCTTCTTCACCGCACACCCGCAGTGCCCTGTCCTGCGGGTCCGCATTGACCCGGGAGAGGCGTACATTGCCCCCACTGAACTGGCTCTCCATGATGGAAATACCGAGGGAAACCAGGCGATCGATGTCTGCCTACACGCGCGAGGGCAGTTCGGAATCACTGACTAGCTTTGGGTTTAGACATGGTGATGGACGAGGGCGGAGCGAAGAGCGGATGCCCCCCGTTGGAAACATTATAAACGGCAGATAGATGGAGACTAGTGACTGTAGCGCCTGTTCATGATCCCAGAATAACGCCCAAACATAGTCGGGTAGATCGCGCGGAAGTGCTCACGAAACCGCGGAACCTACACCCAGGGCAACAGGGCAACAGGGCAACAGGGCAACAGGGCACCCTTGAGCACCTGATCCGGGTAAAGGGCTTCCTGTGTCAGATCAAACAACCGTGACGACAGGGACGGAGACGTCAGGCGCATGACCACTCCACCCGGCATCCCGGACGAGAACAGCCACGCCACCGAGTTGCGAAGGCGATGGACCCTGCCCGAGAACGCTCCCTTCCTGGTCGCACTCCGGTCCGCCCTGACCAGCGGCACCGGCGACTGGCGCGCGATGGTGCGGACGTGGACGCAGCCGTGGGCCACCGAGAACGACCTGGGCGGCATCCCCCTGGCCGGGGCGAATCTCTCGGGCCTAGACCTGACCGGCGTCCACCTCAGCTACGCGGACCTGCGTGGTGCCACTCTCACCGGCTGCGACCTCACCGACGCCTCGCTGACCGGCGCCGACCTGCGCGAGGCACGCCTGGTTGGCGCCGTGCTCACCCGGGCGAACGCCGTCCTGGTCTCAGCGAGAACCGACGGGACGTTGCTCACCGGCGCCCGCATGCAGGGGGTTCGCCGCGGATTCCTGCATCCCTGACGCGTGCGCAGCGGCCGGTGAACGAGAAGGATCCGCACGGACTTGCTCCACCTTCGAATGCCTGGCGGAAGAGATCACGGTCAACGGCCGCGGAGTGACGGACTACGACCTCCCCGCCGCGCACGCCGGCACGGACGAACACGCGAGTGCTGCTGCGCCGATGCTTCGGGAAACCGTGCCACAACGTGCCGGTAGCGACCGGTAGGGCGCGGTCGGCACAGGCGTCGGTACAGCGCTGGAGCCGTGGAGCGTCAGCCTGTTCCCACAGGCAGGGCGACTTGCCGGCGCCTGAATGCCGGGTGATTCCCAAGCTCAGGGCGCGAGTTCGATTCTCGTCACCGGCTCCATGAGAGAGCCCCGGGCCGACGGCCCGGGCTTGTCTGTTGCCTGGACCCGTTCGGTGGGAGGCGCCCCGGCCCGCTGCCGCAGTCACGGTCCGGACGCTACCGAAGAGCGGATTCAAGCAGCAGCTCGCCCAGGTCCGACGGCATGGTGATCATGCAGTCGTGTCCGGTCGGCAGCTCCCGTATCCGTGCCGGGGAGCCGTTGGGCTGTGTCGCGGGGACGGGCCGCCGCACGATGCCCGCCGGCTCTGCGCCGACACAGTGGATGTGCGTGCGCGGGACCGAGTCCAGGGCGGGGTTGTCCAGCCGGACCGGTTGCCGCAGGCAGCGCACCGGCTGGTCGGAGAGCGTCGCACGCAGCCACGCGATGTCCGCCGGGTCGGTGACCCCGAACAGGCCGAGGGGCGGAGGCATCTCGGGCAGCGGCGGGATGCGCCAGCCGTTCCCGGACCCGGCGGCCAGGTCGATCAGGTTCTGGGTCATGGGCTGCACGTCGACGGCGGTCTCGCCGTGCTCCGGGACCATCGCGTCCAGGTACACCAGATGCGCGATCCGTTCCGGTACCTCGTTGGCCACGGAGGAGACGACCAGCCCCGCGTAGCTGTGGCCCACGAGCACCACCTCGGTCAGGTCCTCCTCGTGGATCAGCTTCACCACGTCCTCGACGTGCGTGTCGAGCCCCACCTCGGGGCCGAGCAGGTGTGCCTTGTCGCCGTAGCCGGTCAGGGAGGGCGCGAACACGCGGTGTCCGGCCGACTCCAGCAGGGGGACCACCCGCTCCCAGCACCGGCCGCTGTGCCAGGCACCGTGTACCAGCAGAAAAGTTGCCATGAGGGGATTTTTCTTCCTCTTCGGGGTGTGACGGCACGGGAAACATCACGGTTCCTGTTTGTGCCTCGGTACTCTTTGGGAACCGTAATCATCGTGCTGCACCTGCCGCACCCCGATCAATAAGGCACTTTTAGGTGCCTCGGTTCTCTGGAGGTAACCATGAGCGGCACAGCGGGCGGCGAGTCGCAGGAGGCACGGACGGAGGACCCGTGCCAGGCCCGTGAAGTGCTCGGCATCGTCGGCGACAAGTGGTCGCTGCTGATCGTGCGCAACCTCAGTCAGGGTCCACGCCGGTTCACCGAACTCAAGCGGGCCGTCGACGGGATCAGCCAGCGCATGCTCACCGTCACCCTGCGCGGCCTGGAACGCGATGGGATCCTCACCCGGACCGTCCGCAACGTCATGCCACCGCACGTCAGTTACGAACTCACTCCGATGGGCATGACCCTCCGCGAAGCCACCGCGCCCCTGCTGGAGTGGAGCATCACGCACCTGACGCGCATCGACGCCGCCCGCGCCGCGTACGACACCCGCCCCGACACCCCGCCCGCCTGACCCCGGCCCCGGACCCGACCCCGGACCCGGCTGCACACCACCCGGCGATCAGCATCGGCCACGCTGCCCGGAACGGGTCAAGCCTTCGCCGGTCCATATCCATGTGGAATGCGTCGGCCGCTGGCCCCGCCGTAGGGATGCCCGTCCGGATCACGGCATCATGCAGTCATGATCACCATTCATCTGAAGTACGAGATCGACGCCGAGAAGCTTGAGGATTTCGAGGAGTACGGTCGCCGCTGGGTCCGGCTCGTCAACCGGTTCGGCGGGACGCACCACGGCTACTTCCTGCCGAGTGAGGGCGACAGCGACATCGCCTACGCCCTGTTCTCGTTCCCCAGCCTGGCCGCGTACGAGCAGTACCGCTCGGACAGCATGTCCGACCCGGAGTGCCGGCGAGCGTTCGAACTGGCCCGTGAGACGCGCTGCATCAAGCGCTACGAGCGCCGTTTCCTCAGGCCGCTCGACGGCCTGTCCTAGGTTCTGTCCTACGGCCTGCCCCAGGGCCTGCCCTGTGGATGGACGGAGGCGGCGCTATCGCTGTGTCGGGCCCGACGAACCGCGGGCGCCCGACGGGATCCTGCCGCAGGAGTGGAACGTGGACGAACCCGGGCGCCAACCCCGCGCCCACACTCCGCTCAGGCATGAAGACTGATGGCCGCATGGAGGCCGGACGCTCGACAGGGATGCGCATCGGGCTGTTCAGACCTCAGCGGCCCATTCCCCATCCGTGCCCGGCGGAGCGGACAACAGCGGTCTTGACGGATCCCTGGCACCACACGAACTATGGGATCCCGATTATCTCGACATCCTGCATTGGAGGCCACTCCATTGATGTTTCACGAAGTTCTACCTCACTTACGCAAAAGACCACTGATGTTCGGAGTGGACGGAACATTCGCCACTCACGTTTCGTTTCTCTACGGATACTCTGCCGGCGATTCGCAGGGAGAGCTTCAGGAGTTCCACGCATGGCTCACTAAGGACTCCGAGACCAGCTCCAATATGAGCTGGGCCTGGCTCGTGCTAAAAAAAAGCCTTTCCGGGACAAAGCGCACTGTGGGACCCAGGAGCCCCCCGCACTGCCGAAGAAGAGGATACCGCCGTCGTCGCCCTACTTGAATCCCTTGAGGAATTCATCGACTCAGGCGGGGAAGGGAAGCGCAGCGCACTGCGAACGCTATGAATCGATATGACTTCTGCCGGATCCTGGTGGCTGGACTTACGGTCGACGAGACTCAAAGCCTCCTCGGCGGCCTCTTCGAGGGAACCTTCGAGCGGCGCACGCTGACTGTGGGCGGCGTGGAAATCGAGGTGCGCCGAAACCCTGATGCCCAGAACGACGAAGGCCAGTCGAGCGGCTTTGTTCAGTGGCCCGTCCAGATCGAGACGGAGCCGATGACACCGCACGGGGAGACGGCTGCGGTGGAGACCGTATCCCGCATGCTCGAAGCCCTGTGGGGTGCACAGGCACAGGCCGTTGCGGCGTGTGACTTCGAGGATGAGCTGCCGTGGCAGGGCGGTATCCAGCTTCTACGGCCGTCCAATCCCGCCAGACCCGGGTGAAGGGCCGTGCCGCGTGGAGGGCCACCCTCGCAGACGGCCGACCGGGGGGCGCTGGCCATCAATGGCCCCGGTGCTCGGTGACGGCCCGGCCACGCCCGCCGCACCCCGTAACGTCCATCTGGGCTTGCCCCGGGCGGCGACAGGTCTGGTGTGCGGTGCCGACGGAACCGGGTAACGTCTTTGGCATGTTCTTCCAGACGGCCATCTTCTTCCAGACGCCGATTTACGAGTGAGCGCGTGATGGGTTCCGGCTGACGTCCCCCGACGTCGCCGCACCCGTCCCCCACCGATGAATCCGTAGATCACTTCACACCCCTCCGGGAGATCCCATGACCGTCAGCAAGAACATCAACAACCCCGTCGGCATGGGCGGCGGCCAGCGCAAGAGGCTGTCCCGCGCCGAACGGCAGAACAACGGCCCGCACCGCAACCTCGACCGCAAGGGCGCCGCCGACCAGAAGGCGGAGCTGGTACGCAAGATGCGCGACAAGACCGGCGGAGCCGAGAGCGCGGTCGAGGACGGAGCCGAGAGCTCCGGGCAGACGGGCGACGACACCGCACAGAGCTGACACAGAGCTGACGCGCCACCGCAGAGGGCGCACCGCGCAGGGCAGGGCAGGGCTCGGACCGCGACGTACGGGTCCGGGCCCTGTTGCCGTACCCGGCTCGGCCGGTCGCCGTCGCCGTAGCTGTCGCCGTAGCCGTAGCCGTCGCCGAAGTGAAGCCCGGCAGCAGCATCACGACGCCCGGGGCCGTGCCAGGAGGGGGCCGGCGCGTTTGGTTCTGTGGGCGGTGAGCGCGGTCTCCGCGTGGCGGATTCCCGGCAGTGCGGACAGCCGGTTCGTCAGGTAGTCGTGCAAGGCGGTGGCGCCGGTGAGTTCGAGGATGGCCAGGAGGTTGGTCGGCCCGGTCGTCGTGGCCGCGAAGGCGACTTCGCCGTGGGTTGCGAGCTGCTTTCCGACGGCGGCCAGCCGGGCCGGTTCAACATCCAGCCAGCAGATCGCCTCGGCCGTGCGGCCGTAGAGCCGGGGGTCGATCTCGACCTCGAACAGCAGCAGCCCGCCCTCGATGAACTCGCTTACGCGGCGCCGCACCGTGGACTCGGGCGTGTCCGTCTGGTGCGCCAGGGCCGCGATGCTCGTACGGGCGTCCTCGGCGAGCAGGCGCAGGAGCCGGCGGTCCTGCGGAGTCGGTGCGAAGCGGGCGTCGGGTTCGTTGAACGCGGCGGATTTCGGGGCCAGTTCGGCCTGCTCCTGCGGGGTCAGCGCATCGAGGCGTCCGGCCCAGCCGCCGACTCCGGCCACCGGGGCGAGCAGGCACTGCGCGGTGAGGGAGGCGATGTTCTTCCGGCGGCCGAGCTGGTCGAGGACGGTGCCGGGTCCGTCGGTGCCCGCCAGTCCGGCCTGGACGATGCAGGTCAGTTCCGTACCCGGGGCCAGCGAGGCGATCCAGGAGGTGTCGTGCCGTCCGGCGAGTGCGGCGCCGACCGACTCGACCACTTCGGGCGTCGCGCGCATCCGGACGAACCAGTCGAGGTGGCCGAGGTGCCGGGCGTCGGAGATGCCGACGACGCGGAGCGCGAGCTGGGAGCGCAGTCGCTGGTAGCGCCGGGCCACCGTGCGCTCGCCGAGCCCCAGTACTGCGGCGATGCGGCTGAACGAGCCCCGGCCGTCCAGCTGGAGCGCGTGAATGATCCGCCGGTCGGTCGCATCGATCGTGACGTGTTCCACCACACCTGTCCCCCGTATAGAACCATTCCGCCGATGCGAGCGGATTTTACGTCCGGAAGCTGACCGGCGCGCGAGGCTGAGGGCTCAGTTCAGCGTCACCGACCCGGACGGCGTCGTCGTCCTTCGGATACAGGAGATCGACGCCGACACCATGCGGCGTTCGCAGTCGCTGCTGTGACACGTCGTCGCCGCTCACGTCTGGAGAAGCATCGTGGAACCCCTGATCACACTGGTCGTCGTGTCCGGCCTCGCCCTGGCGGCGAACGCCCTGTGGCTGCACCGTGAGCGGGGGATCGAACTGGCCCTGCGCGCGGGGCTCTGCGCGATGTTCCTGCTGACCGGAACGGTCCACTTCGTCGGCATGCGCGCGGAGCTCGTCGACATGGTGCCGGGCGGGCTGCCACTGCCCTCGCCGGAGCTGCTCGTGACGGTGAGCGGAGTCCTCGAACTCGCCGGAGCACTGGGCATGTTGGTCCCCCCGCTCGTCCCGTGGGCGGGGCTCGGGCTGAGCGGTCTCCTCGTCGCCGTGTTCCCCGCCAATCTGGCGTGGGCGCTCTCGGAGCCGGACCTCCCGTGGTGGGACCAGCTGCTCCCCCGTACCGTCACCCAGCTGCTGTTCCTCGCGGCGACGCTCACCCTCGTCCGGCTGACGCGGCACCGGCTTCCGGCTCGGCACGTCGACCGGGTGGGCAGCCCCATGCCGTGACCGGGTGCGGCTGCGGCTGCGGCTGCGGCTGCGGCTGCGGCTGCGGCTGCGGCTGCGGCTGCCTAGAAGAGGTCGTACGGGTGCTGCCTCACGCGGTCGTAGATCCGGCGCAGCCACGGCTGACGGACGGCGGGCAGACGCGCCAGCGTGTGGAGGAACACCTTCCGGTCGGGCTGGAACAGCACGTGGGGGTACGGCGGCAGGGGGTCGTCGCGGAGGACTCCGTCGGGCATTCCGCCTGTCGCGGGGACCGGCAGCGGTTCGCGGGGGAAGGCCATCCCCTGCCACACATCGGCGTCCACCGGCACGGCCTCCGCGCCGCCCGGCGGCTGCCACGGTTCGCCCGTACGCGGATGCCGTGGGACCAGGGCGATGTCAGGAACGGGACCCGGGGCCGGCAGATCCGGCCCGGCAAGGGCCGCCCTCTTCGCCACCGAACGCGACGGACCCAATGGAACCGATGGAACCGATGGAACCGATGGAACCAACGGTGCCAATGGGCCCGGCGGAACCAATGGAACCGGCGGGAGCAGCGCTTCGAGTGCGCGGCCGAACGTCTGGGCGACGAGGCCGTCAGGGACCGATACGGGAGCGCCCGCCGAGGCCGCCAGCAGGTGTGCCAGAGCCGCACCGGCCGCCGCCGTCCACCGAGGGCTCCAGTGACCGGACGGCTCGACCGGCGGCGTGGATTCCCACTCCCGCGCCGGCGCCTCCCGCTCGGGGCTCCCGCCTGTGGGGTCCACGGCGGGAATGCGGCGTACGGCGCCCGGTGCGAGCCACACCGCCTGCCACAGCGAGCAGTCGTCGATACGGGTCGCCACCGGCCGACCGCATCGGGCACACGCCAGGTTGGGGCCGTCCCGCCCGTCCAACCCCAGGCAGTAGCCGTCGCACCGTTCCGGAATCAGGACCGTGCCCCGTGTGTCGCCGGGTGCGACGACCACCGCCCCGGGTGCGCCGAAGGACAGCGCGTCGACCGGTGCGAAAACGCCTCGGGCTTCCGCTTCCTGCGGCCCGACCTCGCTCCACGGCCGCCACGGCGGACCGGAGGGCTCGGGATCGGCGGCGTACGTGCCCGGATCCATCAGCGCGGGAAGCATCTCGTGTCCGTACCGGTGGTGGGCGCGGGACGGAAGCGCGACCCGCGTCACCGGGCCCGTCAGCACGTCACCGCACCCCGCACACGCGAACACGTCAGCCATCGCCCGCCCCTCTCCCCGTCCCTCTCCCCGTCCCCGTCCCCGTCCCCGTCCCCGTCCCCGTCCCCGTCCCCGCACATAAGGATCATTCCGGCTCGGCACCCGTTGGCCAACCGGCTTTTCCTGGCGCCGCCCCCGAAGCGATTGTTGACCGATCGTTCTGCATTCATCTACGGTCTCCGACATGGCCAGGACCAAGGAATTCGATCCGGACGCCGCGCTGCAGTCGGCCCTTGAGCTGTTCTGGCGGCGCGGCTACGAAGCGACGTCGATCGCCGACCTCGTCGAGCATCTCGGCATCGGCCGCGCCAGCATCTACGCCACCTTCGGCAACAAGCACGAGCTGTACCTGAAGGCCCTGGACCGGTACGCGGAGGAGCGCGACCCGCTCCTCCTCTCCGAGCTGTCGGAGCCGGGGCCCGCGCTGCCCGCCGTGCGCGCGGTGGTACGCCGTTTCGCCGCGGAGGCCACCTCCGCCCCGGACCGGTCGAGCGGCTGCCTCATCACCAACACGGCTGCCGAACTGGCCCCGCACGACCCCGCGGCGGCCCGCCGGGTCGAGATCAGCTGGGCGCACTTCGAGACCTTGTTGCAGTCCTCGCTCGCACGGGCGCGGGCCCAGGGCGAGCTGCCGGAGGACCGCGATCCGCGTGCGCTGGCCCGCATGCTGCTCGTCCTCATGCAGGGCGTAAGAGTCGTCGGCAAGACATCCGGCGATCCCGCCCGGGTACGGGACGCGGCGGAGCAGGCCCTGACCCTGCTGGACCGGGGCACCAACGCCTGAGCCGCGCGGCCGAGTCACACACCGGAACCCGCGAGCACCTTCCCGCACGCCCAGATAATGGAACGATCGGTCAACAATCCACCATCTCCACCACCCTTCCCATCCCAGGAGTTGCCGAACAATGAACCGCTTCACTGGCAGGACCGCGCTCGTCACCGGTGCGGGCTCGGGTCTCGGGCGCGCGATCGCGCTCGCCTTCGCCGCCGAGGGCGCGTCCGTGATCGCCGCGGGACGCACCGCGGCCACCCTGGACGAGACGGTCGGCCTCATCGGGGCGGCCGGCGGCACGGCTGCCGCCGTCACGGCCGACGTCACCGACTCGGACCGGCTCCGGGGCCTCGTACGCGAGAGCGTCACACGGTTCGGCGGGCTCGACATCGCGGTCAACAACGCCGGGATACTCCGGGGCGCCGGTCCCGTCGGAGAGGTGAGCGAGGAGGACTGGGACGCGGTGCTGCGGACCAACGTCACCGGCGTCTGGCTGGCCATGAAGCACGAGATCGCCCACATGAAGGAGAACGGTGGCGGGGTCATCGTCAACATCTCCTCCAACCTCGGCGCGCACCTGCGCATCCCGAACCTCGCCACGTACATCACGTCGAAGGCAGCGGTCTCCGCGCTGACCCGCGCCGCCGCTCTCGACCACATCCACCAGGGCATCCGCATCAACGCGGTCAGCCCTGGTGCTTCCGCCGCCCCCATGTCGCTGCTGCCGGGCGAGACCGACTCCGACCGGGCCGAGCGGGTGAAGTCGCAGAACCCGCTCGGCCGGGTCGCGGAGGCCGGGGAAGTGGCGGCTGCCGTGCTCTACCTCGCCTCGCCCATGGCCGGCGCGGTGGTCGGCACGGACCTGGTCGTCGACAGCGGGGCATCGGCCTGACGGGTCTCCTCCCGGCCGGCGTCCCCGACCGCACGGCTCGTCCCGGCACGTGCCTTGACCTCAAGTGGGGTTGATGCTTGAGAGTCGACGTCCATGACACGCTTCCTGGACCTCGTCCGCCCTGCCGCCGGAACAGCCCTGATGAGCGAGTGGCTCACCGGGACCGCCGAACGCTCCCGCCTGGCCGCCGACACGATGGTGGGCGAGTGGGCGGCAGCCGAGACGCCTTCCGGGCGGCTGGCGCAGCACGTCTTCCTCTCCACCGACGGCACCGGTCTCCTCTTCTACGCACAGTGGACCAGCGATGAGGACCACCTCGCCTGGGCCCGCGCCCACCGTGCCGGGGCCGTCAGCCGCATCGACACGCTCGTGCCCGGCATCGAACGCCCCGGACTGACCCGCACCCGGCTCACCCGCAGCGTCGTTCACGACGCGGATCGGCCGGTCGGCGTCTACGTCGTCAGCACGATGGCTGCGGACGACGACGGCCTGGCAGCCGCCGTCGCCCCGGCGCCCGGCCTGCTCGCCGCGCACGTCCACCTGACGCCGGAGGGTGAACAGGCCGTGGTCGTCGCGGAATGGACCGACGCCGCCGCCCATGAAGCCGCCTCCCACGAAACCGCCGCCCCGGGTGGCGTCGGTTATCGGAGGTACACGCTCCACCACGCGTTCGAGGACGACCGCCGTGAGCCCGCAGACCCGAAGGGAGTCCCTGGCTCGACGGGTTGAGCCGGGTCCGCCGGTTCCACGGGCGGCGCCCGCTGTCAGTGCCCTCTGCTGTGATGGTGGAAGGGATCGATGACGTACGACGCGAAGGCGGAACAGTGGGTACGTGGGGCGCGGGCAACTTCGACAGCGACACGGCGGCGGACCATCTCACGGAGCTGGCCGAACGGCTGGTCGCCGAGGTGACGCAGGCGATGGGCGGCGATCCGGTGGAGCTGGAGCCGGACGAGTACTGGGGCGTGGCCGTCCCCTGCAACCTTGAACTGCTGCTCGTCCTGCACCGCCAGGACTGGGTGGGCGTGACCCTCCCGCCGCCCGAGGTGATCCGGACCTGGCGGGAGACGTTCCTCGGGGTGTGGGAGCGGACGATCGACGGGCTGGAGCCGAAGCCCGCGTACAAGGACGCGCGCAGGGCGATACTCAACGACACGTTCGAGCAGCTGGCCGAGGCGTCGGCGGCGACAGCGGCGGGGTAGCGGCCGAGGACCTGGCCTTCGTCGTCGACGGTGGCGGCCCTGTACCGGCCGTCCAGAGCCTTGGTCCTCGGGGTCAGGAGCCCTTCGGGCGACGACGGCAGGTTGACGAAAGACCCTAGGTGAAGCACGCCAGGATCATCGGCAGGTCTATGAGCCACGCCTTGAGTCGGCTCCGCCTGCGGGCGGCCAGCAGGCACGGATGGGCCGTGCCGTCGTGGAGGTGGACGACGACCCTGAGGTGTTTGGGGCCCTCGGGCGCGTACTGGACCGTTCTGATCTCTTCCCAGCCGAACTGCAGGGACCTGTAACGGAAGTCGATCGTCACGCCCATGCCGTCGACCATGAGCGCGCTGTCCGGCGCGACCGCCAGGAAAACGGGGTCGTCGACCGGCGGCGCCCCGCCCCCGTATCCGTTTCCGTATCCGTTTCCGTTTCCGTTTCCGTATCCCGCCTGGGCCTGGTACACCGGGACCGGGATGCTCGGCGCATGGGACGGCGGCGGGGGAATGGCCACCGTGGGGGAGTACCGCGCGGTGGCCGGTGCGATCAGGTCCAGCAGGTGCCCCAGCGTCGGCCGTTGGTCCGGGCTCTTCGCCAGGCACGACGCCACGACCGGGCGCAGGCCGTCCGGCACGGCCCTCAGGTCCGGCTGCTCGTGCACCGAGCGGTACATCATGCCCATCGGCGTACCCGCCCCGAACGCGCTGCCGCCCGCCGCCGCCACGAGCACGGCGCCCAGGGCGAACACATCGGCGGCGGGCCCCACTTCCTGGCCCTGCGCCTGCTCCGGCGCCAGGAACCCCGGGGTGCCGAAGGCCATTCCGGTGGCCGTCAGGCGGGGTGCCTCCAGCGCCCTCGCGATGCCGAAGTCCAGGACCCTCGGGCCGTCCGAAGCCATGATGATGTTTCCGGGCTTCAGGTCGCGGTGCACCAGGCCGCAGCGGTGGATCGCCTCCAGTGCCTCGGCGAGAGCCGCGCCCAGCAGCCGCAGCCGCGCCTCGTCCATCGGCCCCTCGGCGTCGAGCAGTCCGGCGAGCGTCGGGCCCGGTACGTAGGCGGTGGCCAGCCAGGGCGCTTCCGCCGCCGGGTCCGCGTCCACCACGGGGGCCGTGTGGAATCCGCCCACGCTGCGGGCCGCCGCGACCTCGGCACGGAACCGCTCCCGGAAGTGCGGGTCGGACGCGAGCTCCGGGCGCGCGACCTTCACCGCCACGGCACGGCCGCCCCGCGAGCGGGCCAGGTAGACGGTGCCCATCCCGCCGGCGCCCAACTCCCGCTCCACGGCGTACCCGCCGATATGTTCCGGCAGGCCCGCACCGTCCGCCCCGTACCTCATACGCTGTACGCCCCTCCCGAATCCGGCGCCCAGTATGACGCAGGGCGACCCGTCCCTCACGGCGGTCCCACCGCGGTGGCGTGAACTGCCGGGGAGGGCGGACCCGGAAGGCGGATGTAACGTTTTCCGGCGCAGCTCCCAAGAAGAGGTGTAAGCGATCGCATCATCCGATCCGTCCTGAGGAGCCCTCCGTGCCACCGGACCGTACGGCAGCACCGCCCGCAAGCGACCCAGCGGGTTTCGCCGCGTTCTACGAGCAGCAGTTCGACGCCGTGCTCGGCTTCGTCACCCGACGCGTCGACAACCCCCACCTCGCCGCCGACCTGACGGCGGACATCTTCGTGGCCGCCCTGGAGAGCGCGCACACCTACGACGCGCGGCGCGGAGTACCGGTCGCCTGGCTCTACGGCATATCCCGCAACGTCCTGAACACCCACTTCCAGGGCAGCGTCCGGGAGCAGCGGGCGGTGGCCCGGATCCGCGGACACCGGCTGCTGGACGAGCAGGACCTCGGCGCCATCGAGGCACGGATCGACGCCGATCGCGCCGCCCGGGACATGGCGTCCGCCCACGCCGCGCTGTCGGAACCGCTGCGCAAGGTGCTGGACCTGGTCGCCCTGGACGGGCTGACCGTCCGCGAGGCGGCCCAGGCGCTCGGCATCACCGTGACCGCCGCCCGGGTACGGCTGCACCGCGCCCGCAAGGCGCTGCGCGGCGCCGTTCCGAGCCGTCCCGCCCACCGCGAAGCCCAAAGCGAAGCCCAAAGCGAAGCCCTCAGCGAAGCCCTCAGCGAAGCCCTCAGCGAAGCCCGTAGCGAAGCCCTCATGGAGGCCGCACAGTGAACGCCCCCCTGCACTTCAAGGAAGAGCTCGCCCGCGAGCTGGCCGACCACGCCGCCACGCTGCCCTCCCCCACCGCCCGGCGCGCCCCGGTCCGGCTCCACTCGCCGCTGCGCCGGGTGGCGTTCACCGCGGGCCTCGCCGCCGCCTGCGCCGCGGTGGTGGCCGCCCTGCCGTTGCTGTCCGGTCCGCAGGACGCCACACAGGCCGCTCCGGCATCGCAGGCCCCCGCCACCCAGGGGTCAGGCTCCGGCACCGCTTCTCCGACGCCGCGCACCGGCGAGGGTGCCCGCCTGGACATCGCCAACGCCGACTACGCCGTGAAGTCGGGACCGGGCGGCACCGTCTCCGTCCAGCTGTTCCGCCGCAAGGGCGCCCCCGGCCTCCAGGCCACCCTGCGCAAGGCCGGTGTACCCGCCGCCGTCATGACGCCCTCGGCTTCGTGCCATGCCACGTTCCACAGCGACCACGCCAACCTCAAGGCGCTCGAAAAGGTCCTCCCGAACGACGAGGTGAAGCGGAACTCCCGCGGGATCTACCACGTGATCCACCCCGCCGCGATCCCCGAGGGGGATCATCTGGTCTTCATCGTCACGTCCAGTGGCCCCGACCTGCAGATGGTGGAGGCCACCCTGTCCCGGCAGGTGCCCACGTGCCTGCCTGCCGCATAGAGGAATAGGAAAGGAGTCCGCGCGGTGACCGACCTCAGCGCCCTGAGCGCCCTGAGCGGGGACGAGTCCGGAGAGCCGGGTGTTCTCACCGACAGCTGGGACTTCGACGAGGACTGGCTGGCCGACGGTCCCAAGCTGATCGTTCCGGTCCCTGCCGGCTCCCACGTGGACGCCTCGCTCGTCCGGCGCGTCATCGAAGGCTGCCGGACGGCAGGCGCGGACGGTGTGCTGGTACTGACGGACGGGCCCGGCGGACCGGGCGCGTCCGACCGTACCCGGCGTACGGTCGCGCCGGGCCGCGCGGTAGCGGCGGTGGCCGGAATCGGCTCCCCCGCGCTGCTCGCCTCCTGCGACCGGCAGGGTGCGGTCCTGTTCTCCGGACCCGGCTCCGCGTTGGTGGCGGGAACGCCGCGGTTCCTCAGGGGGGCCGTCCCGGAGGGGGTGGACGGAGGCCGGGCCCGCTTCGCCCGCTACGCACGTACCGTGGCCCACCGGTGGCCCGGACTGCGGTCGCTCGCGCGGTCCCTGCCCCCTCGGCACCTCGCCTGGTCCAGGTCGCGGGACGTACCCGCAGGTACGGGCGCCGCCCGTCAGCTGGAGCTGATGCGGGGCCTCACCGGGGGGGTCCGTCGACGCACCGGACTTCGCGCGCGGCTGGCAGGCGGCCCGCCGTACGTCCCAGGACAACGGCGAGCGGCTCCGCGAACCGCTCCTGACGGCCTTCGGCCAGGTCTTCTCGCTCCTGGAGGACTACTCCGTCGACCTGGACCTGAAAGACGCCGACGACCTGACGGATCAGGAACTCGCGGACGCCGTACGGGAGATCATGGAGTACACCGAGGGGTTCTGACGCGCCACCCCGGGGCGGCGAAGGCCACGGGGGAGGCCCCGGATGTCCGGCCGCGTTCTTCGACGTCCAGCCGGACGTCCTGGGGAGACGGGGCTCGGTACGGGAAGGCCGAGGGCGGAGGGCTGGGGGGGGAGGCCTGAGGGCTTCCGCCCGCTACCGGACGGGGAAGCCGAAGGTGTACCCCTGCTCCTTGAGCCAGGGCAGCACCTCGCGCAGCGCGGCGAGGGTCTCGGCGCGGTCACCGCCGGCGTCGTGGAAGAGGATGGTCGGCCCGTTGGAGATCTCGCTCTTCACGGTGGCGACGATCGCGGCCACGCCGGGGTGCTCGAAGTCCTTGGTGTCGACGTTCCAGCCCAGCGGCCGCATCCCCCGCGACGCGGCGAGGTGCCGGCTGTACGGGGTGAAGGCGCCGCCCGGGGCCCGGTAGTACTGCGGCCGGACACCGCCGGACGCCTTGGTGATCATGCGCTCGGCGTCCAGGATCTGCTGGGACTGGTAGGCCTCTGACTTGTGGTCCATGGCGGTGTCGTGCGAGACGGTGTGGTCGCACAGCCGGTGCCCGCCCGCCACGACCGCCTTGACCAGGTCCGGGTGGGCCTGGGCCTGGGTGCCGACCATGCAGAACGTGGCCTTGACGCCGCTCTCCTTCAGGAGCTGCAGCACCTGCGGGGTCCAGGTCGGGTCGGGGCCGTCGTCGATGGTGATGTTGACGCCCCGGGCGCCGCGGTCGGAGGCGTGCGCGATGTCCTCCGCGACCTTCCCGGCGGGCCCGTTGGCCGGGGCACTGGCCCGCGCCTGCGGCTGCCGCCCTGCGGTCGTGTCGGCCTGGGCGGTCCACACCGAGGTGGCCGCGGCCACCGCCGTCACTCCGAGCGCCGCGGCGAGAAGCCTGCCGTGCCATCCCCTTCCCTTGTGCTTCGCCATGTCCGCCCACCCCTTTGTCGTCTTCGCCGATGCCCTGCCCCTATGAAGACACACGAACGCCCCAGCAAGATCCCTCCGTTACGGACCGCGGACAAAGCTGCAGGGGGGCGGCGACAAACGCAGGCGATCCGCGACAGGTTCGCGGGTCCCGCGAACCCCGCAAGGCGCCTGCGAGCGCCCGGACATGGCGGCGCCGCGCCGCCCCGGACTGTCCGACCGGTCCAGTAGCGTCGTCGGACATGGCAACCGAACAGTTCTCCGTATCCAACGAACGGGACGCCCTGTGCGGCTTCCTCGACAAGCAGCGCGCCGGTCTGCTCCGGAAGACCGAGGGGGTGTCCGACGCGGACGCCCGCCTGACGCCGACGGTCAGTGCGCTGTCCCTGATGAGTCTGCTCAAGCACTCGGCGCTCTGGGAGCGCCGTTGGTTCCAGGTCGTCGTCGCCGGGCGGGTGCTCCCCGGTGAGTGGCCGGAGACGGCCGAAGAGGGCTGGTTCGACGAGGACTTCCGGGTCGACGAGCGGGACACGGTCAAGCACTGGACGGCGTACTTCGAGGAGCAGGCGGCCATTTCGCGGGAGATCGCCGCGGGCCTGCCGCTGGACGCTCCGTGCGCGTATCCCGATCACGCGGACCGGAATCTGCGCTGGGTCATGCACCACATGATCGAGGAGACGGCCCGGCACGCGGGCCATGCCGACATCATCCGCGAGGCGCTCGACGGACGTACCGGCATCTACTGACGTACCGACGTCTGCTGACGTACGGACGTCTGCTGACGTACCGACGTCCACTGCCGGGGCGGCCTCGGACCGGCTCAGCGGAAGGTTCCACCGAACCAGGACAGCAGGCGCGGCTTCTCGTCGCAGTCCGGGAGCGTGTCGGCCGACAGGTGGTCGCTGTACCGCATGACCCTCGGCGGCCCCTCGCACCGCGCCGGCAGGACGGGTTGCCCCAGGTACCAGCCCGACGCGAACACGGCGGCGATGACGACGGCGGCTCTCGCGCCGCGCGGGGTGATCCGAGCGGGTATCGGCAGGGGCATGGCGGACGAGCCTACCGGCCGGGGCGTTCCCCCAGCGAATGCCCCGGCAGTTCTCAACGCCCGCTCGGGGAAGCCCCGGTGAGCAGCCGGACCGTGACGGCCGCCAGCCAGCAGAGCCCGAACCCGGCGCCGAGCGTGAACACCAGGACCGAGGCCGCAGAGGCCATGAAGCCGGTGAGGACGAGGACCGGGGCGATTCGGGAGGCGAGCGCCCAGCCGCGGTGGCCACGGGCCGCGAGCGGACGGGCCAGGACGACGAACGCGGCCGACAGCGCGAGGTATCCGATCCCCCCGGCGGCCATGTGACCGGCGCCGTGCGCGCTCAACGTGCCGACATCGGGCGCGCCGACGGGGAAGCCGCCTCCCGGGTCGGCCCGGAAGACCGCGGCGGCCAGGAACGAAGCGCCGAACACCGCGATCAGGACCGGCCCCCAGGTGCCGCCCGGCCCGGGTCTCAGCACCCGGCGCAGGCCGACCGCCCCGGTGAGCAGCAGGGCGCCGGTGAGCAGGAAGTTCACGGTCTGGATCCAGCCCGGGCCACCGAGGGCCAGCTGGCTGATCGCGTTGCGGGTGAAGCCGAAGCCCTCCCGTACGAGGCCCTGGGCGACGCCCGCGCCGAGGAAGAGCGGGCCCGCGACCACCGCGCCGGCCAGCGGCCACCGCGATGCCGAGGGGGAGGTGGTGGAGCGCGAACCAGCTTCGTTCTTGGGGGCGTTGAGCGTCTGAATCATGACGGGCCTTCCTCGTTCGAGTGCGGTCACCAGTAAGACCGGCGGCACTCGGCGAAGTCATCGACCCCGGGTAAGTGACCTGGGTCACATGGTGCGTGGAGGTCGGAGCCCCCGCACTCAGGACGACTCCGGGCGCGGGGCCGCCTTCGTCATGGGGCTCTTCCGGATCGCCGTGATCTTCCACGCGCCGTCCCGCTTGGTGAGGCTCACGGTGCGGTGCTGGGTGTACGGGGTGTTCAGGGCGAAGCCCCCCTTCTTCAGGTAGGCGGGGGCGGCGGCCGTGAACTCGATGACCGTGTCCATCTCGGCCGTGGCCGTCGCCCGGTCCTCGTAGAGCGTGGAGCGGTACCAGGCGGTCTTCACCTGGTGGGTGGTCAGCCGGTTGGTGCGGTAGAGGGCCGTCAGCTTCCGGTCGTAGCCCTGGGCCTTGAGCTGCTTGCCGAACCCCGGTGCGTAGAAGGCGAATTCGCTCTCCGCGCCGTCCGCGACGGTGCGGTGGTCGCGGTTGTCGGTGGCCGCCGAGTGCAGCGCGACGGTCCTGCGTACGGCGGTGACGTCCGGGTCGTCGTCCGGCAGGGACCTGATGGTGTCGCCCCTGTCGTCGATGAGCGCCCAGAGGGAGCGGCCCGCCGCGCCCGTGGGCGGGCCTCCCTGCGGGGTGGCGGCGGCCGGGGCGGGCGCGGCGGCGGGCGCCGGGGCCGGTTCGCAGCCGCTCAGCGCGAGGACCAGGGCGGCGGCGAGGACGGTCGGCAGGGCGGCGGCGAAGGAGGTGGGTGCGGGCTGGCGCATCGGGTCGCTCCAGAGGGGGAGGAGGGCGCGCCCCTCCGCGGGGCGCGCCCGGGGGCGGGGTGGTGAGCCCCGGAGTCGGACGGTGCTCAGACCATGGTCGGACGGTGCTCAGACCCTGGTCGGACGGTGCTCAGACCGTGTTCAGAGGGCGGGTTCGCGCGTCCACTGGCCGGACCAGTACGTCGCGGGCACGGGGCCGTACTGGACGGAGCCGGTCGCGCCTTCCGTGTGCATGTACTCGCCGGTCTGGCGGTTCCTGAAGCGGATGCGGCCGTCGACGGTCTCCTCGGTCCACTGGCCGCTCCACCAGGTGGCCGGGAACGTCCCGTACCGGACGGTGCCGCCGCCGTCCTCCGTGTTCAGGTACTCCCCGGTGGCCCGGTTCCGGTAGCGGTAGCGGCCGTCGGTGGTCTCCCGGGTCCACTGCGAGGTCAGGTCCGTGGCCGGCACATCGCCGTACTGGAGCCGGCCGGTGCTGTCCTTGATGTGCATGTACTGACCCGTCTCACGGTTCTTGTACCGGTCGTACGTCTGCGGGTAGCCGCCGTCCTTCTTCCAGACGCGCAGGTAGTCGACGTTCCACGACTTGGGCCAGACGTCGTTGTGCTGGCCGGAGCCGGCGTCGGTGTACAGGCCGAGGATCATGCCCATGGGCATGTTGGGTGCGTCGTTGATGGTCTTGAAGAGCTGGTTGTCGTAGTAGAACTTCAGCTCGGTCGGCGTCCACTCCATGCCGTAGACGTGGTATTCCCGCGTCGGCTCTCCGCTCGGCACCGGGTCCTCCGAGGCATTCCAGGAGCCGAGGAAGTCGGGGTCGCCCCAGCCGTAGGCGGCGATGCGCCAGGTGTCGGGCTTGCTGAAGAACGTCTCGATGAAGTCGATCTCGGAGTTGGCCGAGGCGCTGGAGGTGTCGTCCGTGCCGACCAGCCAGAGCGCCTGATGGCCTCCGCCGCCGACGTCGGAGAACTTCGCCCGGGTCTCGAAGTAGCCGTACCGGGTGGAGTATCCGTCGAACTTCGGCTCGTGGTGGTCGTTCGGCATGTCGTAGTTGAAGCGGTGCCACCAGTCCTGGTTGAAGGTCTGGATGCTGGAGATCTTCACCGTGCCGTCGTACTGGGGGTTCCAGGCCGGGGTGTCCGGGTCCAGGCGTTCGGTGAGCACGCCGTCGGCGACGGTGTAGCGCGCCTTGGCGTTCTCGCGCTGGGGCGTCCAGTGGGGCAGGTAGTACGGCAGCCACTTGTCCTCGTCGAGCGAGGTGCCGTCGAACTCCTCCTGGAAGTCCATGGTGTAGCCCGGCTTCGAGACCGGGCCGGGCGGGAAGTCGGCTGCGTGGGCGCTCTGTCCGCTCAGCGCGGTGCCCATGAGACAGAGGGCGGAAGTCAGCACGCCGGTGAGCAGGGTCCGCAGGGGACGACGTCTCACAGTAGCTCCTTAGGGAGGGCTGTTACCTAGCTCTTTCGAAGGTAACTTTCCTTCGAAAGCGTGCCCGCAATGTGCCGGGGAGCGACGGGGGCTGTCAATGCCTCGCGCCGAAACAGCCCGCCGCACCGGAACGGCCCGCCGCGCCGGAACCGGCCCGCGTCAGGAGTGCAGGACCCGGTCGACGGTCACCCGCATGCCGGCCCGCACCAGATCGCGCGCCGCCTCCACCGCTCCGACGCTCACCACGTCGTCCACCAGCGCCGTCAGGGCGAGCGGGGGCGCCTCGTAACAGATCTCCGCCAGCCGGCTCCGGATCGGATCGAGCACCACGGCACCGGACTTGGCCAGTCCCCCGCCCAGCACGATCAGCCGGGGGTCGACGGCCAGCACCATCGCGCCGATACCGTCCGCGAGGGTGCGGGCGTACGCGTCGACCGCGACCCGCGCCGCCGGGTCCCCGTGCGCCGCGCGGGCGAAGGCGAGCGCTCCCGCCTCCTCCTCGCTGTCGCGCGCGGAGCCGGAGGCCGCGAACAGCTTCGCCGGGGCGTCCTGCCAGCCCAGTTCGGGGTGGCGTCCGATCTCACCGGCCGCCCCGGTGCGGCCGGTGAACGGGAGCCCGTCGACCAGCACGCCCACCCCGAGCCGGCTGCCCATCTGCACGTACAGGATGTCGGGGGTGCCCTGGGCCGCACCGATCCGGTGCTCCGCGAGCGCGGCCAGGTTGGTGTCCTTGGCCGTCACCGCGGGGCAGCCGAGCCGGTCGCCCAGCTCGCGGGTGAGCTCGACGCCCGTCCAGCCGGGGATGGCGACGCTCAGCCGCACCGTCCCCGCACTGTCGACGATGCCGGGCGTACCGGCGCCCACCGCCCACAACGGGGTCTCGGGCGTCGGGAGTTGACCGCGCACCAGCGCCACCGCCGCGTCGATGCGCCGCTCCGGGGCGTCCTCTGCGAGCAGCGGCGCGTGCGCGGTCACGGCCGATTCGCCGGCCAGGTCCGTCACCCGCGCCCAGACGCCGTCCACGTCGAAGCGGAGTCCCGCCAGGCGGCCGGCGCTCCGGTCGAAGGCGTAGCGCTGGGCGGGCCGGCCGCCGGTACGGACCGTGTCCTGGCCGTCCGGCCTGAGCAGCCCGGCCTCCAGCAGGGCCGTGACGATGCCGCGCACGGTCGGCCGGGAGAGGCCGGTCACCCGGGAGAGCGCGTTGATCGTCAACGGGACGCCGTCGTAAAGGAGATGCAGTACCCGGCTGGTGTTCAGATGCCGGAGAGAGCTCTGGTCGCCGCCGGGCGGGACCTCCGCGTCGCTCATCGAATCCCCTCGACGGTCCCCGCACACCGGGACGGAACCAGTGTGACATGGGCCACTTTGATAGAAAACTTTCTTACTAAACCTCGGATACACAGCTAGTGTCCCGACTCGTCATCCTGCCACATGGCGCCTGCGCCTTTCCCGAAAGCGATCAACCCGATGAAGCTCAGAACAACGCTGGCCGGGACCGTGTTCGTGGTGCTCTCCGCGGCTTCCTGCGCACCGGGCGCCGGCAGCGAGGCTCCGGCCGCGTCCACCGGCCCGGTCAAGACCGGTGTGCCCAAGGACAACGTGACCCTGAGGCTGGTCTCCACCCCGGAATCGGGTGCGGCCGTCAAGACCATCATCGAGGCGTTCGAGGCGATCCATCCCAATGTGCGGATCGATTACCAGGACACCAACTACGACGACTACAACAAGAGCCTCAACCTCTCGCTCTCCTCGCCCCAGTCGCCGGACATCGCGCTGCTGAACTCCGTGGGCACCACCGTCAAGGACAAACTCGTCCGCGACCTCTCGCCCTACGCGAAGGCGTATGGCTGGGACAAGACGTACGCGAGCACCCAGCTCAACCAGTGGCGGGTGGCCGCCGACGGCTCCACGCTCGGCGAGGGCAAGCTCTACGCGGCGCCCGCCGGTTTCTCGCTCGTCGGCGTCTACTACAACAAGGCGAAGGCCGCGCGGCTCGGCATCTCGGAGCCGCCGGCCACGATGCCGCAGTTCGAGGCCGCGCTCGCCAAGGCCGAGAAGGCCGGCGAGACCCCGCTCCAGCTCGGCAACGCAGAGGGCCACGCCTCCTTCCCGATCCAGCTCGCCGGCCAGTCCGCCGACGGCGCGGAGGCCGCCGCGAAGTGGACCTTCGGGCAGAAGGGCGCCACCTTCGACACCGCGGGCAACCGCGCAGCCGTCACCAAGGTCGGCGAGTGGGCGAAGAAGGGCTACCTCCCAAAGAGCGCCAACGGCACCGACCTGCAGACCGCGACCGACAAGTTCACCAAGGGCGAGGGCCTGTTCTTCGTCGACGGGAACTGGGACGCCGCGAAGATCGGCTCGAAGCTGGGCAAGGACGCCGGGTTCTTCACCTTCCCCGGTGAGCACGCCACCGCCATCGGCACGTCCGTCGCCTACGCCGTCTCCACCCGCTCCGAGCACCCCGACGCCGCCGCGGCCTTCCTGGACTTCCTGCACTCGCCCGAGGCGTCCGCCGCGCAGTTCAAGGCCGGTTTCATGCCCGCGGACATCAAGGCGGCCAAGCCCGGGAAGGGCACCGTGATGACGGACATCGTCGCCGCCTGGGCGAAGGTCAACGCCGAGAACGGCCTCGTGGGCTTCAACAACAACGCCACCGCCACCATGAACGACAAGCTCACCGCCGGTACCCAGGAGCTCCTCGCCGGCAAGACCGACACCCCCGGCTTCATCAAGGCCGTCCAGGACGAGTGGGCCGCCACCCATGGCTGATGTACTCGTCGGCGGCGGGCGGGTGGCCGAGGACGCCACCCGCCCGGTGCGCGCGGCGAAGTCGTCGTCCAGCCGCACCGGGCGCGACCGGCTCGGTCCGCTCCTGTACGTCCTGCCGGCCTTCCTCTTCTACGGCGCGTTCGTCATCGCACCCTGGGTGCACAGCGTGTGGCTCTCGTTCTGGAACTGGAACGGCGTCGGCGTCGCCACCTGGGCGGGGTTCGACAACTACACGGCGGTCTTCAGCGAGCCCGCCCTGCGCAGCGCCCTGCTCCACGCCTTCGTCTTCATCCTCTTCTACACCGTGATCCCGGTGGGCCTCGGGCTCGTGCTGGCCGCGCTGGTGGCCTCGGTGCCCTGGCGGGCGATGCCGCTGATCCGTACCGTCATCTTCCTCCCCCAGGTCCTCCCGCTCGTCGCCGTCGGCGTCGTCTGGAAGTGGATCTACAGCGAGGACGGCCCGCTCAACCAGCTCCTGCGCGCCGTCGGGCTCGGGGACTTCACCCGGGCCTGGCTCGGGGACTTCTCCTGGGCACTGCCGACCGTGGGCCTCATCGGCACCTGGGTCTCCACCGGCCTGTGCTTCCTGCTGCTGCTCTCCGGCATCGGCAAGATCGACCCGTCGCTCTACGAGGCGGCGTCCCTCGACGGCGCCGGCCGACTGCGCCAGTTCCGGCACATCACGGTGCCGGGCCTGCGCAAGGAGATCGGCGTCGCCTGCACCGTCACCGTCATCGCCGCCCTCGCGGGCTTCGACGTGGTGTACGTCATGACGGGCGGCGGGCCCGGCTACTCGACCATGGTCCCCGGTGTCCAGGTCTACCAACTCGTCTTCACCGCGGGCCGCGTGGGCACCGCCTGCGCGCTCGCCACCGTGCTGTCCGTACTCACCTGCGCGGTCATGTACGTCCTGAACAGGCTCACCCGGGAGCGATGAAATGTCCAAGCACCTGCCCCGGCTCGTCCTGATCCTGGCCGCCGCGTCGGTTCTCTTCCCCTTCCTCGCGCTCCTCAGCGCCGCCCTCCAGCCCCAGACCGAGCTGTCACCGGGGCTGAAATGGCCGTCCGATCCCCAGTGGGGGAACTTCGCCACCGCCTGGACCACCGCGGGCTTCGGCTCGCTGCTGAGGTCGAGCGCGGTGATCGCGCTCGGTGTCGTACCGCTCGCCCTGGTCCTCGCGACGCTCGCCGGGTACGGCCTGTCGGCCATGCGGCTGCGCGTCAAGGGGCCCCTGTTCGCGGTCCTGATGCTGGGCATGGCGCTGCCGTACGAGGCGATCGTCATCCCGCTCTACTACGACCTGCGCTCGGTCGGCCTGCTGAACAGTTACTGGGCGGTGATCCTCCCGCTCATCGGTCTGTTCATGCCCTTCGGCGTCTACTGGATGCGCACCCACTTCGAGTCGCTGCCCAAGGAGCTCACCGAGGCGGCCTCCGTCGACGGCGCGGGCAGCTGGCGGACGCTGACCAGGGTGCTGCTGCCGACCGCAGGACCGGCGCTCACCACGCTGGGGCTGCTGTACTTCATGTGGTCCTGGAACCAGTTCCTGCTCGCGCTGGTCCTGATCCAGGATCCGGCGATGCGCACCGCGCCGTCCGGACTCGGCAAGTTCGTCCAGCAGTTCGGCCAGAACATCCCGCTGCTCTCCGCCGGGACGATCATCGTGATCACGCCGATCGTGCTGCTCTACCTCTTCTTCCAGCGCCACTTCATCAAGGGCATCCTCCAGGGTGCCGTCAAGTAATGAGGACTTTTCCGTGACCGTCACTCTGGCGATCGTCGGCGCCGGGGCCCGGGGGGCCTCGTACGCGCGCATCGCAGTCTCCGAGGGCCTGGCGACCGTCACCGCCGTGGCAGACCCCGACCCCGCCCGACGCCTCGCCCTGGCAGAGGAGTTCGGCCTGCCCGAGGCCAACGTCTTCCAGGACTGGGCCGCGCTCGCCGCCCGCCCCAGGCTCGCGGACGCCGCCGTCGTCGCCACCCCCGACCGGCTGCACGCCGATCCGGCCGTGGCCCTGGCCGATCTCGGCTACGCCCTGCTGCTCGAAAAGCCGATGGCACCGACGGAGGAGGACGCGCGCCGCATCGTCGAGGCGTCCGTCCGCAACGACATCCTGCTCGGCGTCTGCCATGTGCTGCGCTACACCGCGTACTCGGTGAAGCTGAAGCAGCTGATCACCGACGGCCGGATCGGGGACATCGTCAGCGTCGAGCACCTGGAGCCGGTCGGCTGGTGGCACCAGGCGCACTCCTACGTACGCGGCCAGTGGGCGGTCGAGGCGCGGTCCTCCCCCATGCTGCTGGCCAAGTCGAGCCACGACATCGACTGGCTCGGCCACCTGGTGGGCCGCCCCGTCGAGCGGGTCTCCTCCTTCGGCGGGCTCCACCACTTCCGGCCCGAGAACAAGCCCGAGGGCGCGGGCGACCGCTGTGTCAGCTGCCCCGTGGAGCGGACCTGCGTGTACTCCGCGGTCCGCATCTACGAGCGGTTCCTCGGTGACCCGGTGTACGAGCAGTGGCCGCTCGGCGTGCTCACCGACGACGTCTCCCCGGCCGGCCTGCGCACCGCCCTCGCGGAAGGGCCCTACGGCGCCTGCGTCTACGCGGGCCACAACGACGTGGTCGACCACCAGGTGGTGAACCTGGAGTACGAGGGCGGCGCCACCGCCTCTTTCACCATGACCGCGTTCACCGCCCTCGACTTCCGCAAGACCCGGGTCTTCGGCACCCGCGGCTCGCTGGAGGGCGACGGGCGCCGGATCACGCTGCACGACTTCCTCACGGACACCCAGGAGACCTTCGACCTGGACCCGGACGGCGGGGCGTCGGCGGCCGACGGACACGGCGGCGCCGACACCGAACTGCTGAGGGCCTTCCTCGCGGCGGTCGCGGGCGGGGACCGTTCGCTGGTGGGCTCAGGACCGTACGAGACGCTGGAGTCCCACCTGGTCGTCTGGGCCGCGGAGCGGGCCCGCCGGGACCGCACGGTCGTCACGATGGAACCGGCCGCGTCCGGGTCCTGACCGGCGGCCGAGCCACTGGACCGGGCTTTCCGGCCGGGGCGGCCCGGACCGGACGACGTGCGCCGAGGGCGCGTGCGGGATGTTTCCCCGCACGCGCCCCCGGCCGTCAGGTCGTTACGGGACGAGCTTGAGCAGCTTGTTCGGGGAGCCGGATCCGACGCCTGTCAGGACGCCCGAGGTCGCGCCGTTCACGAGTGCAGAGGCCACGGCCGCCGGGGAGGCGCCGGGGTGGTTCGTCAGGTAGACCGCTGCCGCACCGGAGACGTGCGGCGCGGCGAAGGACGTGCCGTCACCGGTGTAGGTGGCGGTGTCCGAGCTGTTCCAGCCGGCCGTGATGCCGGAGCCCGGCGCGAAGATGTCGACCGTCGAGCCGTAGTTCGAGTAGCTCGCGCGGGCGTCGGTCCGGGTCGTCGCACCGACGGTGATCGCGGTGGCGACCCGGGCGGGGGAGTAATTGGCGGCCGGTGCACCGGAATTGCCCGCCGCGATGGAGTACGTGACCCCGGACGCGATGGACTTGTGCACCGCGTCGTCCAGCGTGGTGCTGGCACCGCCGCCCAGCGACACGTTCGCGACGGACGAGGCGACGTGGTTGGCGGTGATCCAGTCGACCCCGGCGATGACCCCGGCGGTGGTACCGGAGCCGTCGTTGCCGAGGACGCGCACGGCGACGATCTTCGCCTTCTTCGCCACCCCGTAGGTGCTCCCCGCGACGGTCGTGGCCACATGGGTGCCGTGCCCGTAACCGTCCTGCGCGGTGGTGTCGTTGTCGACGAAGTCGTAGCCGTACGAGGCCCGGCCGCTGATCTCCTGGTGGGTGATGCGCACCCCGGTGTCCAGGACGTAGACGGTCGTGCCGCCGCCCGCCGAGTCCGGGTAGGTGTACGTGCCGCTCAGCGGCAGGTTCGGCTGGTCGATGCGGTCCAGGCCCCAGGGGGCGTTGCTCTGGGTGGCGGTGGCGTGGACCTTCTGGTCCTGCTCGACCGAGGCGACGGCCGGGTCGGCGGCCAGCCGCCTGGCCTCGGTGCCGCTGAGAGCCGCGGCGTAGCCGTTCAGCGCCGATGAGTAGGTGCGCTCGATCCGGCCGCCGTAGCCGGCTATGAGCTGTTTTCCGGCGGTCGCGGACGCCTTGAGCCCGGCCGACTGCTTCAGCGTGACGATGTAGCTTCCGGGGACCGCCTCCGCCGACCCGGCGTGCAGGACTCTGCCCTCCGGCGCGGCCGCCTGGGCGGGTAAGGCCGCACCGACCGCGGCTGCCAGTGCCACGGTCGTCGTCGTGGCGATCAACGCGGCGATCCGCCGCCGGGTGTTGCGCAGTGCTGCCATCGTGAGGTCCTCCTCGAACGGTGGCGCGAGGGGGTCCACGCGCCACGGGATGCGGTGTACGGGGTTCGTACGCCGCAACCGACGATGGCGGGGAGGATTCGGGCCGGGCAAGCGATCCCGGCATGCTGGCATGGCCTCGTCACATCGTTGACGTTGCGTCAACTCGCCGCAACACAAAGCAATGCGGCCGTCTCGCGAAGTGCACGTTCGGCCGCCCTCCCGAGCCCACCGGGTCCCGGCCGCGCACACGCCCGCGGCCCCGGGTGCCGTCAGCTGCCGTGCAGCGGCTTCTGCAGGGCCCGGGTGACAGCCGCTCCCGTCTCACGGGTGGGGGGTCAGTAAAGACCCTGGTAGGCGCTCCAGCCGCTGGTGCCGATGGTCACATGGGCGGCGAGGGTGCCGGCGGCGGTGGTGCTGTGGCGGTACAGCAGGCCCTTGCCGTCCCTGGCCAGGATGTCGGGGCGGCCGTCACCGTTGATGTCGCCCACGCCGACCAGCGTGGTGTAGGAGCCGCCCCAGCCGGAGGCGATCCGCACCCGCGCGGTGACGGCACCGGCGGCCTTGCCGTAATAGCGCCACAGGCCACCGGACTTGTCGAGGGCGATCAGATCGCCCCTGCCGTCGCCGTTGAGGTCACCGGCTCCGACGATCTTCGTGTACAGCTTCCAGTCCGTTCCGACCCGGACCTTGGCCGCCAGCCGGTGGGTGGCCGTACCCGCGTAGAAGTAGATGTCCCCGGTGCTCTTCTGGCGCGCGTACATGTCGGTGAACCCGTCGCCGTTCACGTCCCCCGGCGAGACGAGGACGTCGTACTGCGCCCAGCCCGAGCCGATGACCGTGTACTGGGACGACGCGGTCAGGATCTTGCCGCAGCCCGGCTGGTAGACGCGCAACTCGTTGCCCAGGCGCACCAGCACGTCGTCGCAGCCGTCGCCGTTGATGTCCCCGAACGGCACGAGCAGCGCGGTGACCGGGAACTTGGCGCCCGTGGCCGACTCCCTGGCCCGCAGGCCACCGGTGCCGGTGCCCCGGTACGAGTAGACGAGCCCGGCGGAGTTCAGGGCCAGCAGGTCACCGACGCCGTCGTCCCCGGACAGGTCCCGCCACACGTCCGCGCCGCCGACGAGCCGCACCGTGCCGGTGACGGTCAGCGCGGCGCCCGCGCCGTCCTGCGGGGTGAGGGCGAGCGACCAGTCGTAGCGCCCGTTCGGGAGGAAGGCGCCGCCGGTCCGGGACGGGTCGAGGCCGTGCCAGCCGACATGGAGCGCGCCGCGCGCCGCGCCGCCCTTGACCGTGTCCACGACCTTGCCCGTGATCTTGCTGCGCACGGTGAGCGTCCACGCGGCGGTGGGCTTCGACAGGGTCACGTCCGTGAGCGTGCCCGCAGTGGCGGCCGCGGCGGTCGCCGTCACGGACGGGGCGCTGCGGGCCCGGCTCAGCAGCCGCAGCGGCTGCGCGGACGCTCCCGAGGGCACCAGGTGCACCCGCTCCTGGGCGTCCACGAACGCGGCGTTGCCACCGGCCTTGTCCACGGTCCAGCGGACATCGCGCTGCGAGACCCCGGTGTCGGGCATCGCCCCGATGTCACGGCCCGCCGGAGCACCGCCGGTGAGCGTGGTCATCGTCAGCCGGCCCGCCGGCTTGTCGTGGGTGACCACGAAGCCGTCGCCGAGGGCCGCCTCGCCGGACGGCACCGGCAGCGACTTCTTCGCCGTACGGTCGTACACCCCGGCCTTGCCGCCGGGCCCGCAGTTCCAGTACAGCCAGCGGCCGACCGCCTGCAGTTCGGCGGGGACGCAGCCCGCGTCCGTGGCGAGGGCGGCCGTGGCCTTGCCCGTCCCCAGGTCGTATCCGGCCACGCTGCCCGGAGTCGTTCCCGCGGTCAGCAGCACGTCGTCCCAGAGGGCGGCCGCGCCCTTCGGGCGGGTCACGGGGTTGCCGTAGTCGTCCAGCCGGTACACGTAGTTCTGGGCGGCGGTCGCGTAGATCACGTACCTGCCGGAGACATCGGTGATCCGGCCGCCGGCGGGCACGGAGCGCTCGTAGAATTGGCCCGCCCCCCGGACCCGGAGCCGGTCGTAGCCGGACGCGCCCTCCCGCTCCAGCCAGGCGATCCGGCCGTCGGCGGTGCCCTGGATCGCGGAGCAACCGGCGTCCTGGACCGGGCAGCCGGCGATCAGTACGTCATCGTTCGTGAACGCGGAACGGTCGCCGAACGCCGGGGTGCCGGTGGCGGAGACCGTCCGCAGGTAGTCGTCGCGCCGGCCGCTGCCGGCGTCGGTCACCACGAGCCTGCCCTGTTCCAGGGAGAGCCCCTGAACCGGGACGATCGGCTTGGGCAGCGGCTTGACCATGGTGGCGACGGGCCTGCCGTCCGCGCCGGGAGCCAGCCGCTGGATGCCCCAGTCGTCGGCGCCCGTACGGCCCACCACCACCGGACCGCCACCGGCCGCAGAGGAGACGCCGTGGTCCGACGAGGGGAACACGGTGACGGTCGGGCCGCCGGTCAGCGGCTGGGCCAGGACGGCGAAGCCGCCGCTGGGGCGGTGGACCAGCCAGTCACCGACGACGGACAGGTCGTCGGCGGGGTTCACACCGCCGCCGTCCAGGGTCAGTTCGGTGGGGGTGGCCGACAGGTCGGAGCGGGACAGCACCAGCACCTTCGGGCTGCTGGGGAAGAACAGGACGATGTGGTCCCTGTCCATTCTCGCCAGGTTCTTCGCCACCGGAACCGGACCGGTCCAGCTCCGCACCCGCCCGGTCTCCCGGTCGACGGCCACCATCCGGTCCGTGCCGTCCCACTCGGCGAGGAAGAGCAGACCGTCGGCGTCCCCCGCGCGGGGCGTCGCCAGTCGCAGACCGTCGGGCAGGCCGGAGACCGTCACATCGCGCGTGGTGCCGTCCGGATTCGGGGTGAGCAGGTGGATGATCCGCGTGGACCGGCCGTCGTCCAGCGTGCCGGCCCGGAAACTGACGACCGTGGTGCCGAAGACGCCGAGCAGCTGTTGCCCTTCGGGCAGTTGGACCGTGTGCGTGGAGCCGTCGGTCGCGTCCCACAGGTCGATCCGGCTGCCCTTGACCTGGGCCAGGACATCGCTGCCCGTCCCCCGGTTGCTCGCGCCGTCAGGGGCGGCGGGCACCGGGGTGGAGCTGCCGTCCGCGTACCGGGTCCAGACCAGGCCGGTATGTCCCTCCAGACTGTGGAAGACCCCCTGGGCCCCCGCCCCGTCCGTCCCCGACTGCGTGTCGGCGTAGAACAGCGACGCGGACTCGTAAGCGGTACGCAGCGTGGCCGGCACCACGGTCTCCTGCGGGGTGTCCGCCGCCGAGGCAGACGGCAGCGCCGAGAGCGTCACCGCCGACAGGGCCATCGACACGGCGACCGCGACCCGCAGCCCGGCTCCCCTGCGAGAACGCACGGAAGAAGCACGCACGGAAGTCGGACGTATGAAAGAAGCGCGCGCGGAAGAAGCGCGCGCGAAGACACGAAGACTCATCGGAAAGACCCTCCCCAGGACCCACGGGGAGACGCCCATCGCCGTATGTGCCGGACCGGCCCCCCAGCCGATACGTCCCCCCAGAGACCGCTGATCGTACTCCCACCGGCCCTCGCGGGAGATCTTGGCCACATCGGGCCGAGGGCGGGGATGCGGGGGCCGCGCGCGGCTGTTGGCGAAGGGGAGACACCCTCCGCTTACGAACAGGACACAACGTGACAGACGTGACCGCCGACCGTGCAGCAGACACCCTCTCCCGCCCGTTCTCCGTGCGCGGGCTCAGCTCCCGCAACCGGATCGCCATGGCGCCGATGACCAGGCAGTTCTCCCCCGGCGGCGTCCCGGGTGAGGATGTGGCGGACTACTACGCGCGGCGGGCCGCCGGCGGTGTCGGGCTGATCGTCACCGAGGGCACCTACATCGACCACAGCTCGGCGGGCACCAGTGACCAGGTCCCCCGGTTCCACGGCGAGGACGCCCTCGCGGGCTGGGCCCGGGTCGCGGACGCCGTGCACCGGGAGGGCGGCGCGGTCATCCCGCAGCTGTGGCACGTGGGCGTCACCCGCACCGAGGGCGCCCCGCCGGTCGCGGACGCCGAGCCGGTCGGGCCCTCGGGGATCTCGCTGACCGGTGAGCCCAAGGGCCGCGCCATGACGCAGCAGGACCTCGACGACGTCATCGCCGCGTTCGCGCGGGCGGCCGCCGACGCCGAGCGGCTCGGCTTCGACGGCATCGAACTGCACGGCGCGCACGGCTACTTGATTGACCAGTTCCTGTGGTCCGGCAGCAACCGCCGCACCGACGTCTACGGCGGCGGCCTCGTCGCACGGACCCGCTTCGCGGCGGAGATCGTGGCGGCCTGCCGCGCCGCCGTGTCCGACGCCTTCCCGATCGTCTTCCGCATGTCCCAGTGGAAGGCGGACGCCTACGAGGCGAAGCTCGCGCAGACGCCCGCGGAACTGGATGCCCTGCTCGCGCCGTTGACCGAGGCCGGGGTCGACGTCTTCCACGCCTCCACCCGCCGCTACTGGCTGCCGGAGTTCGAGGGCTCCGACCTGAACCTCGCCGGATGGGTGAAGAAGATCAGCGGCAGGCCGACGCTCACGGTCGGCTCGGTCGGCCTGGACGGCGACTTCTTCGGCGCCTTCCAGGGCAGCAGCCCCACGGTCACCGGCATCGGGCAGCTGCTGGAGCGGATGGAGCGCGACGAGTTCGACATGGTCGCCGTCGGCCGGGGGCTGATCGGGGACCCCGAGTGGGCCGCGAAGACCCTCTCCGGCCGCACCGGTGAGATCACGCCGTTCGACGCGGCGATGCTGCGCACCCTGCACTGACCGACGGCCGACACCCCGCCCGGGACAGCCCTTAGGGTGGTCCGGGTGGGTGTCAGCGGGGAAGTGCGAGCGGGTACGGGTGACGTCGGTGAGCGGCTGCGGGCGGACCCGGGCGGTGAACCGGCCGTCCCGCCCTGGTGGCGGCGCCATCTCGTGCCGCTCGTCGCGGTCGCCGTCGTGGTGCCGCTGTACGTGTGGTGGGCGGCCGTCCTGGCCACCGGAGGCGGCGATCTGGCCGCGCAGCTCGCCTGGTCGGGGTTCACCGCCCGGCACCCGGGCTCCGCTTACAACCTCTCCTGGTACGGCGGGATCCACACCGCCGGGTACAGCGTCTTCTCCTCGTACCTGATGGCCTTCCTCGGGGTCCGCACGGTCTCGGTGGCCGCGGGGATCGCCGGATCGTGGATCGTCGCCCTGCTGTTCGTCCGCACCGGGGTGCGCCGGCCGCTCGCACCGGCGGTACTCGCCTCGCTGGCCCTGTGGTGCAACGTCGCCTCCGGGCGTACGACGTTCGCGCTGGGCGTCGCGCTCGGGCTCGTCGCCTGCCTGTACGCGCACCGCACCGTGATCCCGCTCGCGGCCGGGGCGCTGGCGACGATGGCCAGTCCGGTGGCGGGGCTGTTCCTCGTGGTCGCGGGGGCGGCGTACCTCCTGGACCGGCAGTGGCGCAAGGGCGTCGTCCTGATCGTGCCGTTCTTCGTCGTCGTGGGCGCGGTCGCGCTGCTCTTCCCGGGCGAGGGCGAACAGCCCATGAACCGCGGCCGGCTGTGGATGCCGCTCATCATCTGCGCCGCGCTGGCCCTCGCGGCGCCGCCGGGCCGCCGGTGGCGTGTCCCGCGCTACGGCGCCGTGGTGTACGCGGTCGGCGTCGTCCTGGTCTTCCTCGTCGCCTCCCCGATCGGGACGAACGTGGAACGGCTCCTCGGTCTCGTCGCCGTCCCGGTCCTCCTGGCGGCGCTCCTGGAGCTCGTCCGGGAGCGGAACTGGACGCGTACGGTCGTGATCGCCGTGGCCCTCGCCCTCTCCGCCAACTGGCTGGCCGACAAGACCGTGGACGACCTCCGGGTCTCCAACGAGGTGCCCGCCTGGGCGGCCCGCACGGACGGCGTCGTCGACGAACTGCGCCGGCTCGGCGCCGACCGGACCCGGGTCGAGGTCGTCCCCGCCCGCAACCACCGCGAGGCGACCGTGCTGGCCCGCCACGTGAACATGGCACGCGGCTGGAACCGGCAGCTCGACGTGGAGCGCGGGCGCCTCTTCTACGACGGGACGCTGTCCCCGGCCACCTACCGTGCCTGGCTGGACCGCTGGGCCGTGGGGTACGTCGTGCTGCACCACGGGAAGCCCGACGGCCCCGCGGAGGCGGAGGCGGCCCTGGTACGCGGCGGACTGCCCTGGCTGCGACGGGTGTGGCGGGACGACGGCTGGACCGTCTACCGGGTGCGCGACGCCGTCCCCCTGGTGCCGGCACCGGCCTCCGTGGTGAGCGGCGGCGAGGCCGATCTGGTGGTCCGGGTACCGGAGTCGGGCTCGCTGACCGTACGGCTCGCGTACTCGCCGTGGCTGCGGGCCCGCGAGGTCGGCGGGCACGGCGCGGGCGGCTGCCTGCGGCGGAACGGTGACTGGACGGAGCTCACCGTACCCAGGGGCGGCACCTACCGGCTGGACTCCGTCTACGGCCTTTCACGGGCCCGCGGCGGCTGCTGAGCCCGTTCCCCCGCCGTACCCGGGGTGGTGAGATTTCGGCAACCACCCCGCAATGAAATATCGCGGAAACCTCCGGGTCCTCGTTACGAAACGCGCGCCGGTCACGCTCTCCGACAGCCTCTCTGTCGCCCGACCGTCGACCGAACCGCACGCCGTACCGAGGAAGGACCTCCGAGTGACCCCCGTGACTCTGGCCGCGGCAGGCCTCGACACAGGCGACACCGCCTGGCTGCTGGCCGCCACCGCGCTCGTTCTCCTGATGACTCCGGGCCTGGCGCTGTTCTACGGCGGCATGGTCCGCACGAAGAGCGTCCTGAACATGCTGATGATGAGCTTCGTGTCGATCGCGCTGGTCACGGTCGTCTGGCTGCTCGCGGGCTACTCGCTGGCATTCGACGGCGACGCGTTCGGCGGCCTGGTCGGCGGCCTCGGCCACCTGGGCATGGCGGGCATCGGCCCCGGCACGCTCACCGGCAGCGTCCCCACCCTGCTGTTCACCACCTTCCAGCTGACGTTCGCGATCGTCACGGCCGCCCTGATCAGCGGCGCGATCGCGGACCGTACGCGGTTCGCCGCCTGGCTGGTCTTCGTACCGGTGTGGACGCTGCTCGTATACGCTCCCGTCGCCCACTGGGTGTGGGGCCCCGGCGGCTGGATCAAGGACTCGCTGGGCGCGCTGGACTTCGCGGGCGGGCTGGTGGTGGAGATCGCGTCGGGGGCGTCCGGGCTGGCGCTGGCCCTGGTGGTCGGCCCGCGCATCGGGTTCAAGAAGGACGCGATGCGCCCGCACAACCTGCCCATGGTGATGCTCGGCGCCGGACTGCTCTGGTTCGGCTGGCTCGGCTTCAACGGCGGCTCCGCCCTGGGCGCCAACGGACTGGCGGCGGCCTCGATGCTCAACACGCTCGTCGCCGGCTGCACCGGACTGCTCGGCTGGCTCTTCGTCGAGCAGAAGCGCGACGGCCACCCCACCACCTTCGGTGCGGCCTCCGGCGCGGTCGCCGGGCTGGTGGCGATCACCCCCGCCTGCGGCACGGTCGGCATCGTCGGCGGCGCGGCGGTCGGGCTCACGGCCGGGGTCGTCTGCTCGTACGCCGTCGGGTGGAAGTTCCGTCTGGACTACGACGATTCGCTGGACGTGGTCGGCGTGCACTTCGTCGGCGGCATCATCGGCACCCTGCTCATCGGCCTGTTCGCGACCACCACCATGACCGGCGGACCGGAGGGGCTGTTCTACGGGGGCGGCGCGGCCCAGCTCGGCCGACAGTCCCTCGCCGTCCTCGCCGTGGCGGCGTACACCTTCCTCATGACGTACGGGATCGGCAAGGCGGTCGACCGGCTGATGGGCCTGCGGGCCTCGGCGGAGGAGGAGCTCACCGGCCTCGACCAGACGCTGCACGCCGAGAGCGCCTACGACCACGGCGCCCTCGGCCACGGCGCGGCGCTCGCCACCGACGCCCGGCCGGCGACAGGCCCTAAGCCCGCTCGGCGGGCTCGTGAGTGATCAGGTCCCCCGGCTGGCAGCCGAGGATCTCGCAGATCCTCGACAGGGTGGAGAAGCGGATGGCCTTGGCCCGCCCGTTCTTGAGCACGGACAGGTTGACGACGGTGATCCCCACCTGTGCGGACAGTTCGGTCAGCGTCATACCGCGCTCGACCAGCAGCCGGTCCAGATGGATGCGGATCGAGTGGATTTCGTCCTCGGGCATCAGACGGTCCCTTCGAGGTCCTCCCGCATGCGCACACCTTCGCGCATGATCTTCCCAAGGATCACACCCGCGAGACCGGCGAGCACGAGAACCATCGGTCCGGAGACCTCGGGACCGGAGCCCACCACCGGCGCCATGGACCCCACGAGCCACGACTGCGACCACCCGACGACGAGCCCGGCGACCGGAGTACCCACGGCGACGACCCAGCCGAGAACGGTGAGCTGCCGGGCCACCGGCTCGGTGAACGGTCCCTTCTTCAGCACGGCCGTCAGCAGCCGGGAGAAGAGCAGCAGCGCGATCGCACCGAAGAGCAGCCAGGGCAGCTCGCCCCCGAGATCCGCCGCGCGCTGGCCCACGGAGGGGCTGTCCTGGCAGAGACGGGTGAGGCTGCTCGTCGCCTCCACGCCCTTCGCGACCGGCAGCCCCGGCGCCAGCCGGGCGTTGGCCCAGAAGCCCGTCTCCACGCAGACCGCTCCGTCGTCGAGCATGTGCGAGGCGCCGATGCCGAGGAAGGCAAGGCCGCTGAGCACGGAGAGCCCGAAGGTCACCGAGGCCAGCATGCTCGTGAGTCGACTGTTCATCGCATCCCCCATCCATCGAATATCGATATGCTCACCTTAGGGGAGCATATCGATAAACGACAAGCGCACGGCCGGACGGGAGCCCGGCCGGACGCGGCGGGGAACGTTAACGGCGTTGCAGCAGACCGCCGTTCATCGCGACGACGACGGCACGCGTACGGTCGTTGACGTCGAGCTTGGCGAAGATCCGCAGCAGGTGGGTCTTGACCGTGGCCTCACCGATGAACAGCCGCCGGCCGATCTCCCCGTTGGACAGTCCGTCCGCGACCGCGTCCAGCACCTCGGCCTCGCGGGCGGTCAGCGTGACGGGCACCGGCCGGCGCATCCTGGCCACCAGCCGCTGGGCGACCCGGGGGGCCAGCACCGTCTCGCCCCGGGAGGCCGCGTGGATGGCGTCGACGAGCTGTTCGCGGGTGGCGTCCTTGAGCAGGTAGCCGGTGGCGCCCGCCTCCACACCGCGCTCGATGTCCGCGTCGGTCTCGTACGTGGTCAGGATCAGTACGCGGGTGGACGTGGGGCCCGCGAGGATCTCCGTGGTGGCGCCCACCCCGTCCAGGACCGGCATCCGCAGGTCGAGCAGGGCCACGTCCGGCCGGAGCCGCTCGACGAGCCGGACGGCCTCCCGGCCGTCGCCCGCCTCACCGACGATCTCGACGGTCGGCTCGGAGCCCAGCAGGGCGACCAGACCGGCGCGCATCACGGTGTGGTCGTCGGCCAGGATGATGCGCAGCGGGGCGGCGGCGGCTGTCGAGGGGTCTGATGTCATGTCACACCTGGGGCCTGTCGTTCAGAGGGATCGTGGCTCAGCGGGATCGTGGCTCAAGCGGGATCGTGGCGAGGATGCGGGTGCCGTCACCGACCGAGCTGGTGACGGTGAGGCCGCCGCCGAACTCCGCGAGGCGCCGTCGCATGCCGTCCAGTCCGAAGCCGTGGGAGTCCTCGACGACGAACCCACGTCCGTCGTCGGTGATCTCCAGTTCCGCGCATTCGGGCTGCCGGGCCAGGACGACGCCCACGGTGGAGGCGGCGGCGTGCTTGCGTATGTTGGCCAGCGACTCCTGGGTGCACCGCAGCAGCGCGATCCGGGTCGGCTGGTCGCACTCGATGTCGGCCAGCTCCGCCGTGACCGCGAGGCCGGTGTCCTCGGTGAAGCGGTCCAGGGTGCGGCGGAGCGTCGTGGCGACGGAACCGGCCGCCACCCCGCTGCTGGGGGCGGCGCCGACCAGGACCCGGGCCTCCGCCAGGTTCTCCCGGGCCGTCTGCTCGATGGACTGGAGCTGCTGGGCGCTGCGGTCCACGTCCACCGCCAGCTGGGACCTGGCCGCCTCCGCCAGCACGATGATGGAGGCGAAGCCCTGGGCGAGGGTGTCGTGGATCTCCCGGGCGAGGCGTTCGCGTTCCTCCGCGGCGCCCTGGCGCTGGTACACCTCGGCCAGTTCGACCTGGGTTCTCTTCAACTCCGCCCGCAGCGCGGCCCGTTCGTCACGCTGGGCCAGCGCCCGCGGAGTCAGGACCGCCATCACGACGGCGACGGCCCAGACACCGAGGGAGGAGACCGTGTTGGTGAGGAACACCTCGCCCTGCCCGCCCTCCCGCAGGCTGCCGCCGACCGTGATCGCCACGGCGCCGAGCCCCGTGAGGAGGATCGCGCCCCTCGGGCTGTCCGCGAAGACGATGAACTGCGTGAGCATCACGGTGTAGAACACCCCGAAGCCGTCCCCGAGGTACGAGACGCCACCCAGCACCACGGTCAGCACGCCCAGATATCCGTACGGACCGAGCACCGGGTTGCCGGGGCGCAGCCGCACCAGCGTGTAGCAGAGGGCGAGCACGGTCATCAGCGCGAGCAGCCCGAGCTTCCGTCCCGGGGGCGTGCCCCCCAGCAGGGTGATCAGGGTGACCAGGGCGGCCAGCGCCCAGGACAGCGCCTCCCACCCGTGGAGCACCCAGATCCAGACCGGATCGCCGCGCTGCGGCCGTTGAAGCATGGCGGTCAGCGTACGGGGAGCACGGGCGGTGCGGCCGGGGCCGTGTTCTTCGTACGTGAAGGGCGCAGCGGGCGCCAGGCGCGGTCGCCCAGGAGCAGCAGCACGGAGGGCAGGATCATCATCCGGATGATGACGGCGTCCAGCAGGACCGCCACCGCGAGGCAGAAGCCCATCTGCTTCATCTCGGTGAGGTGCAGGAAGACGAAGGCCGCGAACACCGTGACCATGACCAGCGCCGCGCTCGTGACCACCTTCGCGGACCGTTCGATGCCGTCGAGCACCGCCTCGCGGGCCGTCATCCCGTGGTCCATGGCCTCCTTGATCCGGCTGACGACGAAGACCTGGTAGTCCATCGACAGGCCGAAGAGGATCACGGAGAGGAAGAGCGGAACCCGGGAGGCGATCGCGCCGAGGGAGTCGAAGTCCAGCAGGCGCTCGGCCCAGGTGCCCTGGAAGACCAGGACGAGCGCGCCGAGGGCGGCCGCCGCGGAGAGCAGGTTCAGTACGACGCCGATCAGGCCGATGACCGCGGAGCGGAAGGCCACCGCCGTCATCACGAAGGTCAGCAGCAGCAGGAAGCCGATGACGAGCGGCAGCTTGTTCCGCTCGTGGTGCACGTAGTCCTGTCCGCGGGCCACGTCACCGCTCACGGCCGTTTCCACGCCCGGCAGTTGACCCACGGTGGACGGGATGTACTGGTCCCGCAGGTGTTCCAGCGACGCGATCGCCCCGTCGGCGGGCGCCGGGTGCGGCACCTGGAGTTCGAGCACGCTGATCCGGCCGTCGTCCGAGGTGCGCAGCACCGGTTCGGCGTTGTGCGCGAAGAGCGGGTCCGCCTGGGCCCGCCGCCCGAGCTCCAGCAGCGCCTTCCTGACCTCGGGTGCCTTGTCCGGGGCGGAGCGGGTCACCACCTCGTGCTTGACCAGGAGTTCGGGGAACTCGGCGGTGATCCGGTCGTAGACCCGCATGGCGGGGATGTCGCGGGAGAATGTGTCCTTGCCCGGGTCGATGAGCTTGAGCCCGAGCGCGGGCGCCGCGACGGCGAGCATGACCAGCACGGACACGCACAGGGTGATCGCCGGGTGGCGCCGGGCGGGGCGCATGAGGGCGCCGAACACCCGGCCGTTCTCGGGCTTCGCGCGCTTCGTCACGGCGGCTGCGCCGCGCTCGGCGCGCCGGGCGGCCTTCTTGGCGGCACGCCGTTCCGCGCGGTGGCCGAGCTTCACGAGCAGGGCGGGCAGCACGGTGAGCGAGCTGATCACGGCGACGGCGACGACCAGGATGGTGCCGGTCGCCAGCGAGGAGAAGATGACGTCGGTGGCGAGGTACAGGGTGGCGGTGGAGACGATCACGGCCAGGCCGGAGACCACGATGGCGCGGCCCGCCGTCGCCGCCGCGAGCTCCACCAGCGCCTCGGGGCTCAGCCGGCCCTGCGCGCGGGCCCGTTCCTCGCGTTCGCGCTTGAGGTAGAAGAGCGTGTAGTCGACGCCGACCGCGAGTCCGATGAGCAGGATCATGTTGGTGCCGACGCCGGGGTCGGGCATCAGGTGCGAGGCCAGCATGGCCAGGCCCATCGTGGCCGCGATCGAGGAGAGCGCCAGCAGCAGCGGCACGCCCGCCATGACGACGGAGCCGAACACGATCAGCAGGATGACGAGCGTGACCGGCAGGGTGAGGCGTTCGGAGAGCGAGAGGTCCTTGCCGCGCTGGTCGTTGACGCCCTGCGAGATGGCGGGTGACCCGGACTCCTCCACGACCAGCCCCGGATGGGCGGCGGCCGCCTTCTCGGTGGCGTCGAGGAGCGGGGCGACGTTCTTCTTGGCGTCGAGCTCTGCGCCCTTCATCACCACGGTCACCCGGAGCGCCGCGCCGTCCTTCGAGCGGACCGGCGGCGCGACCTCTGCCACCTCGGGGAGCGCGGTCATCCGGGCGGTGACGTCGCGGGCGGCTGCGGTGGCCTCCGCGCTGTCCAGGGGGCCGGAGCCGGACCGGATCAGGATGTGCTCGGTGGGTCGGCGCTGGAGTCCGGCGTCGGTGGCCATCGACTCGGCGTGGCCGGCCTCACCGACCCAGAAGTCCTTGGTGGTGGCCGGGTTGTTGCCTGCGGTGATGCCCGCGCCGAGGCACAGCACTACGAAGACGAACCAGCCGACGATCGCTTTCCACGGGTGCCGCGCACTCCAGCGGGCCATGCGTACGGGTCGTATTCTCATGCGGTAAATGCTCGTCCGCGAGGCCCCTCGCCCGGCAGCCCCGGCCGGTGGAACCCGTTGTCCACCGGTCGGTGGACAACGCCCCGGGGGCCTGCCCCCGTACGTCGTCAGAGCCTGCCCCCGTACGCGGTCAGAGCCGGGAGCCGGACCGCTCTTCGAGCCGGGCGCGGAGCCGGGACTTCGCCTCCGGCCATTCGTCGGCGAGCAGCGAGAAGTAGACGGTGTCGCGCCAACTGCCGTCGTGGCGGCGGCGGTGCCTCCGCAGCACCCCTTCGCGCCGGGCGCCGAGGCGCGCAATCGCCGCCTGGGAGCGCTCGTTGAGGTGGTCGGTCTTCAACTGCACGCGCCCCATGCCCAGTTCCTCGAAGGCATGGGTGAACAGGAGCAGCTTGGTCTCGGTGTTGACCGCGGTGCGCCAGTACGCGCGCCCGTACCAGGTGGAGCCGATCTCCAGCCGCTCGTTGGCCACGTCGATGTCCATGTACGTGGTCCAGCCGACGGCCCGGCCGCTCTCGCGGTGGACGACGGCGAACGGGACGTACACGCCCCGCCGTGCGGACGCGAGCAGCGCTGTCAGCTTCTCGCCGAGCTCCTCCCTGGTGCGGGGGGCCGGCCCGCCCTGCCAGCGCCAGACCTCCTCGTCGCCGCCGCCCGCGGCGAAGAGGTCGTCGAGATGGTCCGGGGACAGCGGCTCCACGCGGACGTGGCGGCCGGTCAGGGTGACGGGAAGCGGAGGTGTGGCAGACATGCCGAAACGATAACCCAGTTCGAACTAGCAATAAAATGCATATGCACTAGTGCAATATGTATGCGGGAGGTCGGGCCGACCCCGCTCACCGCCCCTTGCGCAGGGCCGCCGTCGCCGCCCGGATCGCGGGCAGCTCGCCGTACAGCGCCTCGCCCGGACAGCTGGTCTGGTACGCGTCGCGGTGGCCGGATATGACGTTCAGGACGGCGGCCGTGCCCTTCGGGAACCTGCTCGCGTCGTTCGTCGAGACCAGCCGCACCCTGCCGCGCGGATCGACGCCCGGCGCCAGCTTCCACGCGGCCACCTTCGCCAGCGCCCGCACCAGGACCGGGGGCACCGTGGCCCCGCGGCCGTAGTTGCCCAGCACCGCTATGCCCACGCTGTCGGCGTTGAAGCCCGTGGTGTGCGCGCCGCGCACCGAGCGCCGGATGCCGCCCGCCCGGCCCTCGTAGATCGTCCCGCACCGGTCGACGAGGAAGTTGTAGCCGATGTCGTCCCAGCCGTTGCCCTTGATGTGGGACTCCTCCACCGCCCGCAGCATCCGGGGCACATCCGCGCAGTCGTAGTCGTTGGACTCCCCGGTGTGGTGGATGAAGACCGCCCGCACCGGGCCCGTGTAGACCGCGGGCTCCCTGACGATGTGCTCGTCGGCGTGCCAGGCCGTCCGGCTGACGATCGCGGGCTGCGGCACCCGGTAGGGCACCGGGCGCGGCCGCTCGTGGGCGACGGCCGACGTGGGCAGCGCGATCCGCACCGGGGCGTCCCGCAGCACCAGCAGGGTGAGCGGGAGGACCGCGGCGCCCAGCGCGACTCGATTGGGCCACATGGGACCACCCTGCGGTCTCCCGCCGCCTCCCGCAGATGCGGTGGCCGATCGGGTGAACCGCCCGGCACGCCCCCGCGGGTGCCGCGCGATATTCTGGGGGGAGCGGCGCCGGGAACGGCCGCCGCGCGGCGGTGGGGCCCGCCGTACCCGAACCGCGGCCGCGCTCGTGAGCGCGCCGCCAACGGTCCCTACTTGCGAACGAGCGCGCCCGCGTCCGGCGGGCGCCCCGGCAGGTAGGAGAGGTGTGCCCACCAGAACCCTGAACCCGCAGATCCCGGTCGTCGCCGTGGTCGCGCTCGGCGGCGCGACCGGCGCGTGCGCCCGCTACGGGGCGTCGCTCCTGTGGCCCACGGAGGCCGACGGGTTCCCGTGGACGACCCTCGTGGTCAACGTCATCGGCTGCGCGGTGATCGGCGTGTTCATGGTGGTGATCAGCGAGGTCTGGGCGGCCCACCGGCTGGTGCGGCCGTTCTTCGGTACGGGGGTGCTGGGCGGGTTCACCACCTTCTCCACCTACGCCGTGGACATCCAGCGCCTCGTCGACGGCGGCCGGGCCCGCAGCGGACTGGCGTATCTGGGACTGACACTGCTCGCGGCCCTCGCGGCGGTGTGGAGCGCGGTGTGGCTGACCCGCCGCGTGCTGGCGTGGAGGCAGACATGACGACATCGAGGACCGAGCGCGCCCTGCGGCTGACCGTCCTGGTCGGGGAGTCCGACGGCTGGCACCACCGGCCGGTCTACACCGAGATCGTGCACCGGGCGCACGCGGCGGGACTGGCGGGCGCCAGCGTGTTCCGGGGGATCGAGGGGTTCGGCGCCTCCTCGATGATCCACACCCAGCGGCTGCTCTCGCTGAGCGAGGACCTGCCGGTGGCGGTGGTGATCGTGGACGCGGAGGAGAAGGTGCGCGCGTTCCTGCCGCTGATCGAGGAGCTGACCGGCGACAGCCCGGTCGTCCTGGACGCCTGCGAGCTGGTGCGGCGCGGCGAACCGGAGGAGCCCCGGTGAACTGGCTGCTGGTGATCGCCGGCGCGGCGGTCGGCGCCCCGCTGCGGTACCTGACCGACCGGGCGGTGCAGTCCCGGCACGACACCGTCTTCCCCTGGGGGACGTTCACGGTGAACGTCACGGGCTGCCTGGTGCTGGGGCTGCTGACCGGCGCGGTGACGGCGGGCGCCGCGTCCTCGCACGTCCAGCTGCTGCTCGGCACCGGGCTCTGCGGGGCGCTGACCACGTACTCGACCTTCAGCTACGAGACGCTCCGGCTGGCGGAGGACGGCGCGCGGTTCTACGCGGCGGCCAACGTGGTCGCGAGCGTGGTGGCGGGTCTCGGCGCGGTGTTCGTCGGCGTCACGCTCGCGCAGGCGCTCTGGAGCTGACCCCCGGACAGGCCCTGGGCCCGGCTCCCTCTCGGGGGCCGGGCCCAGGCAGTGGTACGGGGGTGGGTTCAGGCGTCCTGTCCCGGGGTCCCCAGCGCGGCCGAGGCGGCCTCCATGGGGCTGAGCTCCACCGGAGCGGAAGGCGCCGGCACCGACCGGCAGGTGAAGCCGAGACGCCCCAGCGCCCTGGTCACCTCTCCGGCCGAGAAGTCGCGGCGGTCCTGCCGGGTGATCACTTCACCCACCTGCTTGACCGGATAGACACGACGGCTGATGATCACCGAATCCCCGGTGACGGGTTCGGGCTTGATGCCCTTCATCGATGCCTCGACCTCATGCTTGAAGAGGTCGAAGGGGAAGCGGGCGATGACGCAGCGCATAGTGCCTCAACGGGGTCGGGGAGCGGAACCGGACGGGAACGCGGGAATCGGTCAGGCGGCACGGTTGCCGGAGGGCCGGCGCTGCGCACCGCCACCCCGCGGCTGGGACGACGACGGGGAACCCGACGCCGAGGACGACGAGGTGCGCCGGGCCTGGGCCGGGCGGCTGCGGCGGCCCCGGGAGGAGGACCCGCCCTTGGGGCGCTCGGAGACCGGCGAGGTGATGACGACGGGCACGCCGGAGGGCGTCTGCGCACCGGTGATCCGGCTGAGCTCGGCCTCGCCGGAGCGGACCTGGGCGATCTGCGGGGTGATCCCGGCGTCGGCCATCAGGCGCGTCATCTCGCGGCGCTGGTTGGGCAGCACCAGCGTGACGACACTGCCGGACTCCCCGGCGCGGGCGGTGCGGCCGCCGCGGTGCAGGTAGTCCTTGTGGTCGCTCGGCGGGTCGACGTTGACGACCAGGTCGAGGTTGTCGACGTGGATGCCCCGGGCCGCGACGTTGGTGGCGACCAGCACCGTGACGTGCCCGGTCTTGAACCGGGTCAGGGTGCGGGTGCGCTGCGGCTGCGACTTGCCGCCGTGCAGCGCCGCCGCCCGGACCCCGCTGTTGAGCAGGTGGTCGGTGAGCTTGTCCACCGCGTGCTTGGTGTCCAGGAACATGATCACGCGGCCGTCGCGGGCGGCGATCTCCGTCGTGGTGGCGTACTTGTCGGCGCCGTGCACGTAGAGCACGTGGTGCTCCATCGTGGTGACCGCGCCGGCGGCCGGGTCGACCGAGTGGACGACCGGGTCGTGCAGGTAGCGGCGCACCAGCAGGTCGACGTTGCGGTCCAGGGTGGCCGAGAACAGCATCCGCTGGCCCCCCGCCTGCACCTGGTCGAGGAGCTCGGTGACCTGCGGCATGAAGCCCATGTCGGCCATCTGGTCGGCCTCGTCCAGAACGGTGATGGAGACCCGGTCCAGCGAGCAGTCGCCGCGCTCGATCAGGTCCTTCAGCCGGCCCGGAGTGGCGACGACGACCTCGGAGCCGCCGCGCAGCGCCGAGGACTGCCGGCCGATCGACATGCCGCCGACGACGGTGGCCATCCGCAGCTTGAGCGAGCGGGCGTACGGGGTCAGCGCGTCGGTGACCTGCTGGGCCAGTTCCCGGGTGGGGACGAGCACCAGGGCGAGCGGGCGCTTGGCTTCGGCGCGACGCCCTTCGATACGGGCCAGCAGGGCCAGGCCGAAGGCGAGCGTCTTGCCGGAGCCGGTGCGGCCCCGGCCCAGCACGTCACGGCCGGCCAGCGAGTTCGGCAGCGTGGCCGCCTGGATCGGGAACGGCACCGTGACGCCCTCGGTGGAGAGCGCCGTCAGCAGCTGCGCGGGCATCTCCAGATCGGCGAAGGCCTCCACGGCGGGCAGCGCCGGGGTGATGGTCGTCGGCAGGGCGAACTCGCCCTGCTTGGCGGCGGGCCTGCGGCCGTAGCCACCGCCGCCACCGGAGCGCTGGGCCGGGGCGCCGAAGCGGCCCTGGCCGCCCTGGCGGCTCGGGGCCTGGGAGCGGAAGCCGCCTCCCGAGCGTGAGCCGCCGGAAGTGCGGGAAAAACGGTCATTGGAGCGAGATGTGCGGTCGCGGTTCATAGGAACCCTCCCTCGATATGGCGCGTATCGAGGAATTCATTGCGCGACGAGCGGCACAAGAATCGCAAGAACGGGCCGTTGGCATACGTGAACGAAGCCCGGCAGCCGGTCTTGAGCCGATACGGGCCCGGCCGAACCGGGTCCGGTGCTTCGCAATGACGGGGAACGAGCGGACCGCTGTGCGGTCCGGCAGGTCGTGTCACGGGGCTCCTGCGGGCCGGTGTTCCGGTCCGGGAGCCATGGCGGATCGTCCGCCGCACGGTGAAGATCGTGGTCCGGGCGCCTGCCCGGCAGCTCGTGGCGGTGGTACACCGGCACGGCATCGCTCGGGGGTGGACCCGGGAAAGCAACGAGCTGGGGCCCGCACCCCAAGGTGCGGGCCCCAGCTGCGCGAAAGCATCTCAGCGCGTGAGCGCCGGAGCAATCAGGTTCACGCGGGGGTGATGTTCTCCGCCTGCGGGCCCTTCTGGCCCTGCGTGACGTCGAAGTTCACCTTCTGGCCCTCCTGCAGCTCACGGAAGCCGGAGGCGGCGATGTTCGAGTAGTGGGCGAAGACGTCAGCGCCGCCACCATCCTGCTCGATGAAGCCGAAGCCCTTTTCCGCGTTGAACCACTTGACGGTGCCAGTAGCCATGTTTATCTCCTTCTGGGGCAGAGCCCGGGGACTCGCACTGTGCCAGTCCCGCGTCGCCGCGATGATTACCCCATCCGGATAATGAACCGGAAATACAAAAGTGCACCCACTCAGCCCATTTAGCTGAGGAGAGCACTTGGAGTCTTTGGGAACCACAACTGCAACTGAGATCTACAGTAGCACAATGAATGCGAGCGGGCGCGGCAAGTAATTACACTCCATCCGGCGTGTCATAAACCCTCATCGCACATTGCGTAAAATTCTGTGCTTGCCGCTGCAGATATTCGCCGCCGCGCGGGGCAGTGCTTCACGAGTCAACGCTTCACCGCCCGGTGCGGCGGCGGATCTCCGCCGCCGCACCGGGCCGGGACTCAGCCGCGCGCGAACCTCAGCGTGATCAGCTCGAACGGGCGCAGCGACAGTTCGACAGCGCCGTCACGGAGCTCCGGCACCACCGCGTCGGGCAGCGGCCGCTCCAGCAGATCGGTCACCGCGAGGCCCGCGGCGTCGAAGCCGGTGGTGAGGCGGGCCCTGGCCCGGCCGCCCGTCGACTCGTAGAGCCGTACGACCAGGTCACCGCTCTCGTCGTCGGCCAGCTTGACCGCGCTGACCACCACCGCGTCGTTGTCGACGGCCACCAGCGGGGCCACCTCGCGGTCGCCGGCGATCCGGCGCTCCGGCAGGTTGATCCGGAAGCCCTCCCGGACCGCGTCACCGATCGCCGCGCCCGGCGCGAGCGCGTGCCGGAAGCGGTGCACGCCCTGGTCGGTCTCCGGGTCGGGGAAGCGCGGGGCACGCAGCAGCGAGACCCGCACGGTGGTGGTCGTGCCCGCGTCGGCGTCACGGACGGTGCGGGTCACGTCGTGCCCGTACGTCGAGTCGTTGACCAGGGCCACGCCCCAGCCAGGCTCCTCCAGGTGCACGAAGCGGTGGTTGCACGCCTCGAACTTGGCGGCCTCCCAGCTGGTGTTGGTGTGGGTGGCCCGGTAGAAGTGCCCGAACTGCGTCTCGGAGGCGTACCGCTCGGCGTGGATGTCCAGCGGGAACGCCGCCTTGAGGAACTTCTCCGTCTCGTGCCAGTCGACCTCGGTGTCGATGTCGAGCCGCTTGACGCCCGGCGCGAGGGTCAGCAGCTGGGTGACCTTCGAGTCGCCGAAGGTGCGGACGATCCGTACGGAGACGGCGCCGGCCCCCTCGACGGGGGTGAGCTCGTCGAGGTCCGTCAGGTCGGTGACGGTGTTGCGGTAGAACGCGTCGACGTCCCACGCGTCCCACATGTTCGGGAAGTCGGGGTGGATCTGGAGCAGGTTCGCGGACTGCCCCGGGGCCACCGTCTCGCGCCCGGCGGCGATGTCGTACGCCGAGACGACCAGCCCGCGGGCGTCGGTCTCCACCCGGAGCAGGCCGTTGTCCAGGACGAACCCGCCGCCCTCGCGCGGGGCGAGCGTCGCGCCGTCGGCGGACGTGACGGGGGCCGCCGCACCGGCCGGGACGCCGCCCCTGGCGTGCGGGGCGGAGTTGAAGAGGAGGGTCTCCCCCGTGGTGGAGTCACCGGCCAGGGCGCGCTGCGCGGCGTCGACGATGCCGTTCAGCTCCTGGGCGACGGCGGCGTACGTCTTCTCCGCCTCACGGTGCACCCAGGCGATCGACGAGCCGGGCAGGATGTCGTGGAACTGGTGCAGCAGCACCGTCTTCCAGATCCGGTCCAGCTGCTCGTACGGGTAGGCGGCCCCGGTCCGCACCGCGGCGGTGGCGGCCCACAGCTCGGCCTCGCGCAGCAGGTGCTCGCTGCGGCGGTTGCCCTGCTTCGTCTTCGCCTGGCTGGTCAGGGTGGCGCGGTGCAGCTCCAGGTAGAGCTCACCGACCCAGACGGGTGCGTTGGGGTACTCCGCCTCGGCCTTGGTGAAGAAGTCGGTGGGGGTCTCCCACGTCACCGTCGCCGAGCCCTCCAGGCTGCTCAGCCGGGCCGCCTTGGCGATCATCTCGCGGGTGGTGCCGCCGCCCCCGTCGCCCCAGCCGGTCGGCGCGAGGGAGTGCTGGGCGACGCCCTTGTCCTTGAAGTTCTTCGCCGCGTGGGCGATCTCGCTGCCCTTCATCGAGCAGTTGTAGGTGTCGACGGGCGGGAAGTGCGTGAAGATCCGGGTGCCGTCGATGCCCTCCCACTGGAAGGTGTGGTGCGGGAACTTGTTGGTCTGGCTCCAGGAGATCTTCTGGGTGAGGAGCCACTTGGAGCCCGCGGCCTTGATGATCTGCGGCAGCCCGGCGGCGAAGCCGAAGGTGTCGGGCAGCCACGCCTCGTCGTTCTCGATGCCGAACTCGTCGAGGAAGAACCGCTTGCCGTGCACGAACTGGCGGGCCATCGCCTCGGAGCCCGGCATGTTCGTGTCCGACTCGACCCACATGCCGCCGGACGGCACGAACCGCCCGTCCGCCACGGCCTGCTTGACCTTGGCGTAGACCTCGGGGCGGTGCTCCTTGATCCAGGCGAACTGCTGCGCCTGAGACATCGCGAAGACGAAGTCGGGCTCGTCCTCCAGGAGGGCCGTCATGTTGGACGTCGTACGGGCGACCTTGCGCACCGTCTCGCGCAGCGGCCACAGCCAGGCGGAGTCGATGTGCGCGTGGCCGACGGCGCTGATGCGGTGTGCGGAGGGCTGCGCGGGCGTCGCGAGGACCTCCGCGAGCTGCTCGCGGGCGGCGGCCGCGGTGCCGTTGACGTCCTGGAGGTCGACCGTGTCGAGGCAGCGGCCGACGGCGCGCAGGATGTCCCAGCGGCGGGCGCCGTCCACCGGCAGCTCCTGCATCAGCTCGCCCAGCACCTCCAGGTCCTGGACGAGGTTCCACACGTGCTCGTCGAAGACCGCGAGGTCCATCCGGGCCAGCACGTACTGCGGTTCGCTGCCCGCGGTCTCCTTGTCGCCCAGCCGGGTCGGCAGGAAGGGGTGGTAGTCGAGGATGACCGGGTTGGACGCCGCCTCGATGTGCAGCAGCACCTCCTCGCCGCCCTCTGCGGGTGCCCCGACGCGCACCCACTGGTTGCGCGGGTTGAGGCCCTTCACCGGGGTGCCGTCGGGGCGGTAGACGAGGCCCTCGCACTGGAAGCCCGGCATGTTCTCGTCGAAGCCCAGGTCGAGCAGCGCCTCCACGGTCCGGCCCGCCCACGCCTCGGGGACCGTGCCGGAGACCCGGAACCAGCAGGTGCCCCACGGAGCGCCCCACCGGTCACCGACCGCGATCGGCTCCGTGGCACCGGCCAGGCCCTCGGCGACCGGGACCGGCTCGCCCGGCGCGTTCCAGACGGCGACGTCCAGCGGTACGGATTCCGGGTATACGGCCGGCCGGATGCGCTCGTCGAGGACGCGCTTCAGACGGGCTTCGACCAGGGTGCGGTCGTCGTGCATGAGGGTGGCTCCGTTGTGAGTGGGTGCGGGGGGCTACCGGCAGGGTCTACCAGTGGTGCGTGGTCAGCGGACCTCGTCCGGTGTGAGTACCTCGGTGATACCGCGCGCGGCGAGGTGGTCCGCGTCCCCGGCCCTGCTCGCGAGGACGGTGGTGGGGCGGACCCCGTCCGCGGTGAGCCGGGCGAAGGCCTCGAAGACCTCGCCGCCGGGGGCGCAGGTGGAGCGGCGCGGCGCGGTCGTGTCGTCGCCGGCGTCGACGACGAGCGCCGTGGTGCGGGGTGCGGGCCGCCGGGTACGGGCGCGCTGCTCCCGGATGGTCTCCGCGATGGCCCGGCCGGCCGGTTTGACCTGCCGGTCGTTGGTCAGCAGGCCGAGCCCGTATTCGAGTTCGGGGAAGTCGGCCAGCGAGCGGGACACGTCGTGGGAGCACCACCAGGTGACGCCCCAGACGTCCTCGCAGTCCAGCGCGTTCTCGACGGTCGCGGCGGTGAAGGCGGCGGCGTGCTCGGCCGGGATCAGCGGGGCGGGGGCGCCGACCTCCTGGAGCCAGACCGGGCGGTGCGGGTCGAGGGCCCAGGCCTTGGAGAGCTCGATCAGGTAGGCGGCGTGGTGCTCGGTGGCGGTGCCGGTACGGCCGTGGCGCTGGGCGGTGCCGTTGAAGACCCAGGCGTGGACGGCGGTGACGGCCCCGGTCCGGGCGGCGTGCGCGGGGGTGAAGGCGTGGTCGTCCTGGTACCAGGCCGCGTCGTACTCGGCGTGCAGGTGGAGCTTGCCGGGCGCCCCCTCCTCGCAGGCCGCCAGCATCCGGGTCAGCCAGCTGCCGGCCTGCTCGGGGGTGATGCGGTCCGGGTCGGGGTGCGGGTCGCCGGAGAACTGGTTGATCTCGTTGCCGAGGGTCATCCCGATGAAGTGCGGCCGGTCCGCGAGGGCGGCGGCCAGCGTCCGCAGGTACTCGGCCTGGCCGGAGACGACGTCGGGGTCCGTGAAGAGGTTGCGCCGGTGCCAGGTCCGGGTCCAGGCGGGCAGGAAGTCGAAGCTCGACAGGTGGCCCTGGAGCCCGTCCACGCTGACGTCGAGCCCGCGTTCCGCGGCGGCGTCGGCCAGTTGCACGAGCTGCTCGACGGCGCGCGGGCGGATCAGGGTGCGGTTGGGCTGGAAGAGCGGCCAGAGCGGGAAGACCCGGATGTGGTCGAGGCCGAGACCGGCGATCGAGTCCAGGTCGGCCCGTACGGCGTCGAGGTCGAAGTCCAGCCAGTGGTGGAACCAGCCCTGGCTGGGCGTGTAGTTGGCGCCGAAGCGAAGCGGGGAGGAGCTCATACGGAACAGGGTCCTGGTTCTGTGGTGCGGGTGGCGGCGTTCGGTCGGTCGGCGGGCAGCGGTCAGCCCTTGACCGCGCCTTCGCCGACACCCCGGAAGAAGAATCGCTGCAGACCGGCGAAGAGCACGATGAGCGGGAGCACGGCGATGATCGTGCCCGCGGCGACGAGCCGTTCGTCGTTCGCGAAGGTGCCGTGCAGGTAGTTCAGCCCGATGGTCAGGGTGAAGTGGTCCGGGTCGCTGAGGACGATCAGCGGCCACAGGAAGTCGTCCCACGAGCCCATGAAGGCGAAGATCGCGACGACGGCGAGGGTGCCCTTGACCGAGGGGAGCGCGATCCGCAGGAAGCGCTGCCAGACGTTGGCGCCGTCCACGAACGCCGCCTCCTCGATCTCCTGCGGGAGGTTGAGGAAGGCGTTGCGCATCAGCAGGACGTTCATCGCCCCGATGGACCCCGGCAGCAGCACCCCGAGCAGGGTGTTGTTCAGCCCGAGATCACGCATCGTGGTGAACTGGGCGATGATGATGCCCTCCACGGGCACCAGCATGGCGAGGATGAACGCCAGCGTCGCGGCCCGCCGCCCCCGGTAGCGCAGCCGGGCCAGCGCGTAGCCCGCCAGGGCCGCGCCCACGCAGTTGGTGACCACGTTGGCGGCGGCGACCTTGAGCGAGTTGAAGGCGTAGTCCCACACCGGGATGGTGTCGGCGACCCTGCTGTAGTTGTCCAGGGTCGGATGGCTGGGGAGGAACTTCGGCGGCGAGCTGAAGATGTCCTCGCCCGGCCCCTTCAGGGACGTCGAGAGCTGCCACAGGAACGGCCCCACGGTCAGTACCAGTACGGCGAGCAGCAGCACGTAGCGCAGGACGAGCTGCCAGGGCGCGATGCGGCGCCCTTCGGCGTCGGTGGTCTTCAGGATGCTCACGCGTCCTCCTTGCGGTCGGCGCGCAGCACCAGGAGCATCAGGCCGACGGTGACGACGAAGATGACGACGGAGATCGCGGAGGCGTATCCGACCCGCCCGGTCAGCCCGGTGCCGACCCGCTGGACGAGCATCACCAGGGTGGTGTCCTCGCCCGCCGGTCCGCCCGAGGGGCCGGCCATCAGGTAGACCTCGGAGAACACCTTGAAGGCGGAGACCGAGGACAGCGCCGCGACCAGCACCATGGTGGAGCGGATGGCGGGGACGGTGACGGTGAAGAAGCGGCGCACCACCCCGGCGCCGTCCACGGAGGCCGCCTCGTGCAGCTCGCGCGGGACGTTCGCCAGCGCGGCCAGGTAAATGATCATGTAGTAGCCCAGGCCCTTCCAGACCGTGACCGCCATCGCGCTGCCCAGCAGCAGCCACTGGTCGCTGAGGAAGCCGACCTTGCCGATGCCCACGGCCTCCAGGAGCGAGTTGATCAGCCCCCGGTCGTCGAGCATCCACACCCAGATCAGGCCGACGACGACGATGGACGCGACGACCGGGGTGTAGAAGGCGGAGCGGAAGAAGGTGATGCCGGGGATGTGCCGCTGGACGAGCATCGCCAGCAGCAGCGGCAGGATGACGAGTGCCGGGACGACGACCAGTACGTACAGCGCGCTGTTGCGCAGCCCGGTCCAGAACATCTCGTCGTGCAGCAGTTCGCGGAAGTTCGCCAGGCCGACGAACTTCCCCGGGACCAGGGTCCGCCGGTCGGTGAAGGCGTTGACCAGCGTGCTGAAGAACGGATAGAGGCTGAACGCGCCGACCACGATCAGCCCGGGGGCCGCGAACAGCCAGGGGCTGAGGGGCAGATGGCGGCTGATCCGGCGGGCCGGTCCGGGGGCGGGCGCGGACGCCGGTGCGGGGGCGGAGGTGAGGGCGGGGGCAGGGGCGGGGGTAGTCACGAGGGGGCTCAGCTCTGCTGCAGCAGCCGGTCACAGGCCTTGACAGCGTTATCAAGGGCTTCCTTGGGGCTCTGCTTTCCCTGCAGCGCCTTGGCGATCTGGTTGCGCAGCTCGGTCTTCATCTGCTCGCTGAACAGCACCGGGGTGTAATTGACCGCCGTCTTGAGGGACTTGGCGGCGGCGACCCGGACGCGGGTCTCGTCGGTGCCGTCCTCCTTGGTGAAGTACGGGTCGTCCAGCGATCCGGCGGTGCTGGGGAAGATGGCGACCTGCTTGGCGAACTCCATCTGCCGGGTCGCGTCGGTCATGTAGTGCGCGAAGGCCACGGCGGCGGGCTGCCGCTTGGTCTGGGCGTTCACCATGATGCCCATGACGTACATGTTGGCCTTGCCGGTGTTGCTGACCTGGTCGGTGATGCCGATGTTCTTGTAGAGGCTGGGCGCCTGCTTCTTGAAGTTGTCCAGGTCCAGCGCGCTGCCGGGGTTCATTGCCACGGACTCGGTGAGGAACTTGTGGCCGGACGACTCGGGCGTCGCGGTCAGCGCCTGCGCGTCGAGCCCCTTGACGTCGTACAACTCCTTGTAGCGGGTGAGGAGTTCGATGCCCTTGGCGTCGTTGAAGGCGAAGCCGGTGCCTTCCTTGTTCATCAGCTGTCCGCCGTAGCGGCCGAAGTCCTCGATGGTGGGCACGTTCGCGAGTGCGGCGACCTTGCCCTTGCTCTTCTCGGCCAGCTTCCGCCCGTCGGAGAACACCTCGTCGTAGGTGGCCGGCGGCTTCTGCGGGTCGAGTCCGGCGTCCTTGAGGAGGCGCTTGTTGTAGAACATCGGCCCGGTGTTGAGGTACCAGGGGAAGGCGAACGTCCCTTCCGTGCCCGGTATCTGATGGCTCTGCCAGGCGCCCGGCAGGTACTCCTCGCGGTACTTGGCGGCCGCCTTGTCGAGGTCGAGCGCGATGCCCGCCTTGGCCAGCGGGGCCACCAGATCGGGCGACACGTTGACGACGTCCGGCAGGGTGCCGCCGGCCGCGTCCGCGCTGATCTTGTCCGCGTAGCCCTCGCCCGGCCGGTCGACCCACTTCACGTCCGTGCCCGGGTACTTCTTCTCGAAGTCCGCGATCACGCCGTTGAAGTAGTCCTTGAAGTTCGCCTGGAGGTTCCAGGTCTGGAAGGTGATCTTCCCTTCGACCTTGCCGGAGGCGTCGGACGAGCCCGAACCCGATCCGCCGCCACAGGCGCTCAGCGGCAGGACAGTGGCGAGGACGGCGGCAGTGGCGACTGCTCTGCGAGAGATGCGCACGGTGAACGGCTCCTTTGCTCGGACCAGGCGTGCGGACGGCGGACCGGAGGTCACCGACCGGCCGGATGCGTTCGCCCAGCAGACCCTGCAATGCGCGTGACGGAAAGTCAATACATTCTCTGCAATTAGCTCGCGTCTTTCGGCATACCAGCAGGTCAGCGCGGTGTGGCAGCGCATTGAAGATCAATGACTAATGCGCTTTAGGTGGTCACAGCTCAAGCGCATTAGTTGTCTGAGCTCTTCCCTCTCGCCCCATCGCCGCGAAGGCTCTACGATGCCCTCCGGGGGAGAGCGAACCCGACGACCCATGGCAGCCACGGGGAACGCAGGAGAGAGGCACTCGGTGACACCGAAGCGGCCGCCGGCCGGGGACACCTCGCCGGCCAGACGGACGCCCGCGCGACGGCCGACCATGAAGGACATCGCCCAGCGGGCCGGGGTGTCGGAGAGCGCGGTGTCCTTCGCGCTCAACGACCGCCCGGGGGTCTCGGCCGTCACCCGGGACCGGATCCGGCGCGTGGCCGAGCAGTTGGGCTGGCACCCGAGCACCGCCGCCCGCGCGCTGTCCGGCGAGGGCTCGGCCACCGTGGGTCTCGTGGTGGCCCGTCCGGCGGCGAACCTGGGCGTGGACTCCTTCTTCCTCCAGCTGATCTCCGGCATCCAGGAGGTCCTGGCGGAGCGCCGGCTCGGGCTGCTCTTCCAGGTGGTGGAGGACGTGGCGGCCGAGTGCGCGGTCTACCGGCGCTGGTGGGCGGAGCGGCGGGTGGACGGAGTGCTCGTCGTGGACCCGCGCACCGACGACCCCCGCGTCGGCCTGCTGGACGAACTGGGCCTGCCCGGCGTCGTCATCGGCGCCCTCCCCGGCAGCGACACCGGCCCCCACCCGGGCCTCTCGCAGATCCGCGCCGACGACGCGGGAGCGATGGCCGCAGTGGTCGGGCGGCTGCACGAGCTGGGCCACCGGCGCATCGTGCACATCGCCGGACTGCCCTCACTCGCGCACACCGACCGGCGCATCCGGTCCCTGCGCATCGAGGCCGACCGGCGCGGACTGACCGAGGCCCACTCGGTGACCACGGACTACTCGGACACCGAGGGCGCGGCGGTGACCCGCCGGGTGCTGGAGCACGGCACCCCGCCGACCGCGATCGTCTACGACAACGACGTGATGGCCGCGGCCGGGGTGGCGGTCACGGCGGGCCTGGGCTTCCGGGTTCCGGCCGATGTGTCCGTGGTGTCGTGGGAGGACTCCGCGCTGTGCCGGCTGACGGCACCGTGGCTGACCGCGCTGTCCAGGGACACGGTCGCGTTCGGCCGGCTCGCGGCGCGGGAGCTGACCGCGCTGCTCGACGGCGGCACGGCGCACACCATCCAGGTGCCGCTGCCCCGGCTCATCGAACGGGGCAGCACGGCAGCGGTGAACGGCGGCTGAGGGGAGAGGCGCTCGGCCGGGGCCACTCGCGGCCGAGGGGAGAGGCGCTCGGCCGGGGTCCGCTCGCGGCCGAGGGGAGAGGCGCTCGGCCGGGGTCCGCTCGCGGCCGAGGGGAGAGGTGGCGCTCAGGAGGGAGTCGGCCTGCGCAGTTCCTCGTTGCGCCGGAGCGCCTCTTCGAGCTGGTCCTCCAGGATCACGATGCGGCAGGCGGCCTCGACCGGCGCGCCCCCGTCGACGAGCTCCCGGGCGCGGGCGGCGATGCGGAGCTGGTAGCGGGAGTAGCGGCGGTGGCCGCCCTCGGAGCGCAGGGGGGTGATCAGTCTGGCCTCACCGATCGCGCGGAGGAATCCGGGGGTGGCGCCGATCATCTCCGCGGCACGGCCCATGGTGTAGGCGGGGTAGTCGTCGTCATCGAGACGGTCGGAGGGATGCGCAGGGGTTTCGGGGGGCATGGGCACCTGCCGCGTGTCGCCGACTTCGTTGACCGGAAGGGAAACTCTCGTTGTACGAGCCATCGTCTCTATCATAGCCACGACAGATTTCCCTGGCCGGACGGGGGAAGTTATCTGAGCGGGCCGCCCCGGGGCGGCCTCCGCGGGGCCCGGCCGCCGGGTCCGTCAAGAACACTGACCGGCGGGTCAGTTGATGACTGCCTGCCGTCGGGCCATAATGCACGTGTAGCCCTTCACGCATCCCCCGTCGTGAAGGGCTACACCCCTGTGCGCGACCGGGTGCGCGAGGCCGCGGGGCCCGGGTCCGCGAGACCCTGCGTGTCCCACCCGTCACGGAGGGCACCGGTCGTCACGGAAGGCACCGGCCGCCACCGAGAGCACCGGCCCCACCGCACGCGCCATCACCGAATTTCACGGGCAAGGGGCTCCCCTCGTGGTCCCCTGCCCGTGTTTTTTCGAGTTAACAGTGACGTAGAGTATTTGCGCAACCCTGCTCCTGTACCTCGGCACGGGATGTGCCACTACGTCCCCGTTCGGAATGCGCTCACGGCTCCCCGCACTGGGGACGGCGGACCGGAGTTGGTTACAGTACGAGCCCGTTGACCGAATCGGACACCGCGCGGCGCCGGACAGGAACCGGGCGGGGCCCGGACACGTGGGGGGCCGGATGGACAGCGGAGAAGAACGCGCGCCGGAGCTGCGGACGTTGCGGCAGAAGGTCGAGTACATGGTCGAGAAGACCTTCCCCGGCCGGAAGATCTCGGGACGGGTCTTCGCGGACCTGGTCAGGGAACGCGGCGGATCGCTCTCGCACAGCTACTTCTCCAACATCCTGGCCGGCAAGGTCACCCAGCCCTCGGAGGACATCCTCAAGGCCCTCGGCCTGGGCTTCGGCGTGGACTGGCGCTTCTTCAAGGAGGAGTCCGAGGTCGTCGACGACGTCGTGGACGGCCTCCAGTTCCTGGCCAAGCGGCGCACCGGGGACATCAGCGGGGTGGCCGGCCGGGGCCTGGACGAGGACGGGCTGCCCCCGGAGCTGCTGCAGTTCGCGCTGTCCCTGCTGGAGGACGCGAAGAACCGGCAGCGCCCGGCCGACGGCGGACCCCGGAGCTAGGGCCATGTCCCTGCGCGAACTGCGGAAAGAGTGCGAGGCCGGGCTCGCCGGGCTTCCGCTGCCCGCCCCCTTCACGATCGAGGGGCTGGTCGCGAACATGGAGGCGGCCGGCGGCCGCAGCATCGTGCTGCACGAGATGCCCGACCGGCTGGCGCGCGTCAACGGCGTCTGCGGGCTGCGGCTCAAGGCCGGCGGGACCAGCTTCGTGCTCTACCGGCGGCGCCCCACCGCCTACCAGACCCAGCACGTCATCCTGCACGAGCTGTGCCACGAGTGGTTCGACCACGGCACCTCGCTGGACGCCGAGCAGCTCCAGCGGCTGCTGCCCGTCTTCGACACCTCGCTGATCTCCCGGGTCGTCGGCGCCGACGCGCTCCGGTCCCCGGACGCCGTACAGGCCCGCGCGGCGTACGACACCCACGACGAACGCATGGCCGAATTCGGTGCCTCGCTCATCCCCCGACTGGCCAGGGACGTGACGAGCGATGACATGGTGGGTCGGCTCGCCGACTCGCTCTCCCTCCCGGTCGCCCACCGCCGCCGCGGCCTGTTCCGCCGCTCGTAGCACCGGACCGGCCTCCGTACCGCCGCCGAACCCATTCCCCCCACCCCGAGGACTTCCGCCGTGACCCCGCTCGACCTCGCCGGCTACCTGATAGCCGGCCTGATGACAGCCGTCGCCCTGTGGCGCATGCCGGCCGCCCTGCGGGGCGACGAGGCGGACAGACGCCGCCGGGCCCTGTGGGGCTGCTACGCCGGATTCGCCGCCGCCCTGTGGACCAAGACCCGGGTCGTGCGCATCGGGCTCAACGACAGCTCCGTCACCGACCTCTCCGTGCTGATCAAGCACTACACGGCGACCATCGCGATCCTGGCCATCCTCAGCTACATCGTCGCCATCTACGGGCAGTACGCCGACGACGGGGACATCCCCCGGCACGTACGGTTCGCCCGGCTGATCCAGCAGGTCGCCGCCAAGGCGTCCGTCGCCACGCTGGTGCTGCTGACGGTGCTCTTCTTCACCGTCGTCGACCGTTCCGTCCCCTCGGACCGGTTCGTCGCCGACCACGCCGGGCAGTGGGGCGCGACGCTCTACATGAGCGTGTTCTACCTCTACCTCGGCGCCGCCTCCGCCGTCTGCGCCTACCAGTGGGCGCTCGCCACCGCGAGCGCCCAACTGCGGCTGCTGCGGATCGGCCTCGGCATGATGACGTTCGCGATGTTCATCGGCGTCGGCTACACCGTCAGCCGGACGCTGTTCCTCTGGGTGAGCGTGATCGACGAGCCGAGCGAGTCCTTCGCGCTGCGCTTCGACGAGATCACCGAGGCCTCGCAGCTGGTGCTGTTCGCGTTCTTCGCGGTGGGCGCCTCCGTCCCCGCCCTGGGCAACGTCCGCCGCCGCGCGAAGCTCTGGCGCGCCCAGGTGCGGCTGCACGCGCTCTGGTACGAGCTGATGACGGCCTTCCCCGACCAGCCCTTCGACCCCCCGGCGTCCCTGGTCCGCGAGCTGACCCGGTTCGGCACCCCGGCGGACCTGCGGATCGACCGCTGGGCGGCGGACATCGCCGACGCGGTGGAGAAGCTGCGCCACTACGCCCCCGGCACCCTGCTCGATGCCGCCCGGGAGGCCGCGGGCGAGGCCGCCGCGGCCACCACCGCCGGACCGGAGCGGACGGGCCCGCTCACCGAGGCGTACTGGATCAAAGCGGCCCTCGCGGCCCACGGCGCCGGCGCGGCCCCCGGGGACGCGGCGGCCGTCGGCAACCGGCACGCGACCGACCAGGACGGCGAGGTCGACTGGCTGGTCCGGGTCGCCGCCGCGTACCGCACGGTCACGACGGAACAGGCCCGGCAGGTACTGGAGTCCACCGGATCGGCGGAGTCCACCGGGTCAGCGGAGCCGTCCGGAACAGCAGCAGCCAAGGAGCAGACAGCATGAGCACCGCCGACACCGACAGCCCGTCGGGCGCCGCCGACAGCCCGGAGACCGCCCGTACGGCCTCCACCGCCCGTACGGTCACCGATGTCTTCCAGCCACGTAATCTCCTGCTCGCCGGGATGCTCGCGACCGGGTTCGCGGCGGCGGGCGAGTGGACGGGACTGCTGTGGGGGCTGCTCGGCGCGCTGTGCGCCGGGATCATCCCGGCCGGCTACATCGAGTGGGAGCGCGGACGCGGCACCTGGGGCGACCGCCATGTCGTCGACCGCACCAAGCGGGCCCCGATCTTCTTCGTCATCCTCGGCTCCATCGGCGTCGGTTCGGCGGTCATGGTGCTCGGCGACGCCCCCTCCGGCATCCTGACGGCGATGCTCGGGCTCTGGGCGATGACGGTCGTCCTGCTGGCCGTCAACACGGTCTGGAAGATCTCGGTGGACGCCTCGGTCGCCTCTGCCGTCGTCGCCCTGCTCGCCGTGGTCCACTCGCCGTGGTGGCTGTTCGGGTACCTGATGACGGCCGCCGTGTGCTGGTCGCGGGTCGCGCTCGGGTACCACACGGTCGGCCAGGTGACCGCCGGAACGGCGCTCGGCGCGGCCACGGCGTGCGCGTTCCTCTTCGGCTGAGCCGAGCACCCGCCGGGTGACCGGAAGCCGTCCCGCCGAACGGGTCCGGTTCTTACGGCCCTGTGACGTGCCGACCGCGAAACCGCGCCCGGGGGCCGCGGCGCCCTAGCGTGGCCGTCATGCGCGTACTGGTCACCGGCGGAGCCGGGTTCATCGGGTCGGAGATCGTCCGGACCCTCACTTCGGCCGGGCACGAGGCGGTGGTGCTCGACGCCCTGCTCCCCTCGGCACACGGCTCGGCACACGGCTCGGCGGCGGATCTGCCGGACGGCGGCGGGATCATCGTGGCGGACGTGCGCGACCGCGAGGCCGTGGACCGCGCGCTGCGCGGCATCGACGCGGTGTGCCACCAGGCGGCGATGGTCGGCCTGGGCAAGGACTTCGCGGACGCCCCGCTGTACGTCGGCTGCAACGACCTCGGCACCGCGGTACTGCTCGCCGCCGCGGCCGCCGCCGGGGTGCGCGACCTGGTGCTCGCCGGATCGATGGTCGTCTACGGCGAGGGCCGCTACGAGTGCCCGCGCCACGGACCGGTGCGGCCGGGACCGAGGGCGGAGGCCGATCTCGCCGCGGGCCGGTTCGAGCCGCTCTGCCCCTCCTGCGGTACGGAACTGACCCCGGGTCTCGTCGGCGAGGACGCGCCCGTGGACCCGCGCAACGTGTACGCGACGACCAAGCTCGCCCAGGAACACCTCGCCTCCTCCTGGGCGCGCGCCACGGGCGGCCGGGCGGTGTCGCTGCGCTACCACAACGTGTACGGGCCGGGGATGCCGCGCGACACCCCGTACGCCGGGGTCGCCTCGTTCTTCCGCTCGTCGCTGGCCCGGGGCGAGTCGCCGCAGGTCTTCGAGGACGGCGCCCAGCGGCGGGACTTCGTCCACGTACGGGACGTGGCGGCCGCCAACGCGGTGGCCCTGGAGGCCGTCGCCGGGCTGCGGGCGGGCAGCTTCGCCGCGTACAACACCGGCAGCGGGGAGCCGCACACCATCGGCGAGATGGCCTCGGCCCTGGCCGCCGCCCACGGCGGTCCGGCCCCGCAGATCACCGGTGAGTACCGGCTCGGGGACGTACGCCATGTCACCGCCGACTCCCGGCGGCTGCGCGAGGAGCTGGGCTGGAGGCCCACGATGGGCTTCGCGGAGGGGATGGCGGAGTTCGCGGCGGCCCCGCAGCGGGACATGGCCGCGAGCCCGGCCCGCTGACCGGGCCCACCGCACCGGCACGCTCACACCACCGGTGCGCCGGCTCGCCCCCGCACGCTCACGCTCACGCCACCGGCAGGGTGACCTCGAAGCAGCAGCCGCCGGTGACGTTGCGGACCTCGGCCCGGCCGGCGTGCGCCTCGACGATGCCGCGCACGATGGCGAGCCCGAGGCCCGCGCCTGCCGGAGGCGTACGGGCGTGGCTGCCGCGCCATCCGGTGTCGAAGACCCTGGCCAGGTCCTCCTCCGGGATGCCGCCGCAGCCGTCGGTCACCGACAGGACCACGCCGCCGCCCGTGCGTTGGGCGGCGATCGCGACGGTGCCGTCGGCGGGGGTGCGGCGGATCGCGTTGATCAGGAGGTTGCCCAGGACCCGGCTCATCTCCTTGCCGTCGACCTCCACCGGCACCGCCTCGATCCGGTCCCCGACCAGCCGTACGCCGTGCTCGCGGGCCAGCGGGTGCGCACCGGCGAGCGCGTCGCCCACCAGGTCGTACACCGAGATCCGGGTGGGGCTGAGGGTGAGCGAACCGGCGTGGATGCGGGAGAGTTCGAAGAGGTCACCGACCATGTCGTTCATGCGTTCCACCTCGGTCCGTATCTGCCGCAGATAGCGCCGCGAATCGACGGCCATGCCGTCCTCCAGCGCCTCCGACATGGCCCGCAGCCCGGCCAGCGGGGTGCGCAGATCGTGCGAGATCCAGGCGACGAGCTCACGCCGCGAGGTCTCCAGGGCGCGTTCGCGCTCCCGTGAGCTGTCGAGCTTGGCGCTGGTGGCGGCCAGTTCCCGGGTGAGGGCGGCGAGTTCGGCGGTGGCCGGCGCCTCGGGGGCCGCGAAGGTGCCGCCGTCCCCGAAGGACCGGGCGGCGAGGGTCAGATCGCGGCTCCGCGCGGCCACCCAGCGGCCGAGCAGGATCGCGGTGGCGAGCGAGACGACGGCGGCCATCGCGACGACGGTCGTGACCACGGACAGGTCGTGCGGCGACAGGAACATCGCCCAGGCGACGGCCAGCGTCCCGGCGAGCATCGCGGTCACGGCGACCGCGGCGACCACGGTCAGCGAGACGACGAGAGAGCGGTGCCGGAAGAGCCGCAGGACGAGTGCGCCGAGCAGTCCGGCCGCGGCGGCGCCCAGGAACGCGAACAGCGCGATGAGGAGTATGTCGGTCATGCCGGCTCCCCCGGACCGGCGAGGGCGTCCCCCGGACCGGCGAGGGCATCCCCCGGACCCGCAAGTACGTCCCCCGGACCGGCGAGGGCGTCCCCAGGCGGCAGGTCCAGCCGGTAGCCCACCCCCCAGACGGTACGGATCAGCTCCGGGCGGGCCGGGTCCGTCTCGACCTTGCCGCGCAGCCGGCGCACATGGACCGTCACCGTCGACAGGTCACCGAAGTCCCAGCCCCACACCTCGCTCATCAGCTCCTCCCGGGTGAAGACCCGGCCCGGGTGGCGCAGCAGGAAGGCGAGCAGGTCGAACTCGCGCAGGGTGAGGGCCAGCACCGTGCCCTCCCGGGTGGCGCTCCTGGCCGCCGGGTCGAGGACCAGGCCCGCGCCTTCGAGCAGGGCCGAACGCCCGGCGGGTATCGGGGCCGCATGGGCGCGGCGCAGCACGGAGTCGACGCGCAGGACGAGTTCGCGGGGGCTGAACGGCTTGGTGACGTAGTCGTCCGCCCCGGTCTCCAGGCCGAGGATCCGGTCGTCCTCGTCGCCGCGCGCGGTCAGCATGATGACGGGCACCCGCCCGTGCGCCCGCATCCGGCGGCAGACCTCGAAGCCGTCCATGCCGGGCAGCATCAGGTCCAGCACCACCAGGTCGGGGCGGCGGCGGGCGAAGCACTCCAGCGCCGCCGGACCGTCCGCCGCACGGGCCACCTCGTAACCGGCACCGGCCAGGTATCCGGCGACGACCTCGGAGACGGTCGGATCGTCGTCCACGACGAGGACATGGCCGGGGGCGGGGGCGGGGTCGGGGACGGGGACGGGACCGTCATGGGGGCCGGGGACGGGGGCGGGACCAGGCGCGGAGGCGGACGCGGACGCGGGGCCCGGGGCCTCGCTCGCGGCTCCCCGGCCCTCGGACGCCGGACGGGCCGACGGGGCGGGCTGCATGACTCCACCCTGGCACCCGCCCGCCGCGTGCCGGACGCGCGGACACCGCCACACGGTCGATGTCCACGTTTCGTAAGAATCCGTGGCCCGAATTGTCGGTTTCCTCTCCGTAGGGTGAGCCGGGTGACCGACTCCTCCGATAACTCCGCCCCCCGCGCCGACATCGTGCTGCCCTGTCTGGACGAGGCCGCCGCCCTGCCCGCGGTACTCGGTGCGATCCCGCGCGGCTGGCGCGCGATCGTCGTCGACAACGGCTCCACCGACGGCTCGGCCGAACTGGCCCGGTCGCTCGGCGCGACGGTGGTGCACGAACCGCGCCGCGGCTTCGGCTCCGCCTGCCACGCCGGGCTGCTCGCCGCCGAGGCGGAGTACGTCTGCTTCTGCGACTGCGACGGCTCGCTGGACCCGGGGCTGCTCCCCGGCTTCGTCCGCCGGATCGCGGACGGCGAGAGCGATCTGCTGCTCGGCCGCCGCCGCCCGGACCGGCTCGGCGCCTGGCCGCTGCACGCCCGCGCGGGAAACCTGGCGCTGTCCCGGCTGCTGCGCAGACGTACCGGGCTCCGGCTGCACGACCTGGGTCCGATGCGGGCGGCACGCCGGACGGACCTGCTGGCGCTCGGCCTCACCGACCGGCGCAGCGGGTACCCGTTGCAGATGGTGGTGCGGGCGGCGGACGCGGGGCTCCGGGTCGCGGAGACGGATGTCCCGTACCTCTCGCGCACCGGGAAATCGAAGGTCACCGGCACCTGGCGGGGCACCTGGCACGCGGTGCGCGACATGCGCGCCGTACTGGGCGAGGCCCCGGTCCCGGTGGGGGTGTCCCGATGACCCCGGCCGCGTGTACCGGCGCGGGGACGGAAGCCGGGAGCGGCACCGTAACCGCCGGTGCGGTGACCCTGCTGGTCATCGCCAAGGAGCCGCTGCCCGGTCGGGTCAAGACCCGGCTCACACCGCCCTTCACCCCGCAGGAGGCCGCCCGGCTGGCCGAGGCCTCGCTCGCGGACACCCTGCACACCGTCCTCGCGCTGCCCGCGGCGCGGCGGGTGCTCGTGCTGGACGGGGAGCCCGGACCCTGGCTGCCTCCGGGCATCGAGGTGGTGAGCCAGTGCGCGGGCGGTCTCGACGCCCGGCTCGCCGCCGCGTTCGCGGGCCGCACCGGGCCCACCCTCCTCATCGGCATGGACACCCCGCAGATCACCGCCGCCGATCTGGCGCCCGCGCTCTCCCCCGGTTCCTGGGACGGCTGCGACGCCTGGTTCGGCCCGGCGGAGGACGGCGGCTTCTGGGCGCTGGGGCTGGCGGAGCCGGACCCGGAGCTGCTGCGCGGGGTGCCGATGTCCGTGCCGGAGACCGGCGCGGTGCAGCGCCGCCGGCTGGTCGACGCCGGATTGACGGTGCGCGATCTGCCCCGGCTGCGGGACGTGGACACGGCGGCCGACGCGGTGGACGTCGCCAAAAGGGCTCCGCACGGCCGGTTCGCCGCCGCACTCGCCGCACTGAGCGGGGCGGGTGCCCGATGAGCCAGACGGTTCCCCAGCACGAGACAGCCCCCCGCCACGAGACGGTCCCCCAGCACGAGAAGGTCCGTCCGCCGCGCCCTGACGCCACCTCCTGGAGCACCGACCCGTACGCCAACGCCCTGCGCAACGGCCACGGTCCGCTCTTCCTGCGCCGTACGGACGGCTGGCTGCTGCCGCTGGACGTGGAGCGCTGGTGCGCGGGCGCGGACGCCGCGGACCTGTCGGCCCTGCACCGCTGCGAGGGGCCCGTCCTGGACATCGGGTGCGGGCCCGGCCGGCTGGTCGCGGCGCTCGCGGCGCGCGGCCACCGCGCCCTCGGCATCGACGTGAGCGAGGCGGCGGTGGCCCGTACCCTGCGGCTCGGCGGCTCCGCGCTCCACCGCTCGGTCTTCGAGCCGCTGCCGGGCGAGGGCCGCTGGGGCACCGTCCTGCTCGTCGACGGCAACATCGGCATCGGCGGCGATCCGCGCAGGCTCCTGCACCGGACGGCGGCCGTGCTGGCACCGGGCGGGCTGCTCATCGCGGAGACCGCGCCGCAGGACATCGACGAGCGGGTCAGGGTCCAGCTGGACGACGGACGCGCCGCCCGGGACCGCTCCGCGCCCGCCGCGCCCTTCCCGTGGGCCCGGCTCGGCACACCGGCACTGCTGCGGTACGCCGGGCTCCTCGGCTGGCACACGGCCGATCAGTGGGAGGCGGACGACCGCACCTTCGTCGCGCTGCGCCGCAGCCGGAACGTCCTGACGACCAGCCACAGCGCCGACAGCACGCAGAGCGCGGCCGTGATCAGCAGCCAGTTCCCCAGGAACACATCGGGGGAGAGCCCGGTCGCCGGCTCGTAGCGCCTCGTGTGCCGGGTGATCAGCGGCCACCACATCAGCAGGAGCAGGCCGGACAGGAGGACCGGCACCCGGACGAAGTTGACCAGGCCGGGGCGCGGACCGAGCGCGCGCAGCAGCAGCCGGTCCGCCGCCGCGTACAGCGGGACCAGCACCAGATCGTGCACGAGGGCCGCGCCGGCGAACCAGACGACGACGCCGAACGCGTCCCCGGCCAGCAGCCGCACCCCCGCGTACCCCGCCAGCGCGAAGGAGGCGGCCGTCAGAAGCAGGTGCAGCGGGCCCTCCCCGTACCAACGCCGCACATGGCCACGGGGGTTCAGCACGTTCGCAGCTCCTCTCGCAGCTCCTCTCGCAGCTCTGCTCACAGCTCTCCTCACAGCTCTCCGAAGGTCAGCCGGGACACCCATTTGGTGTTGAGTACGCCGGGCGCGGCCGGGACGATGATCCGGGCCGGATATCCGTGGTCGGGCGACAGGTCCTCGCCGTTGACCTGGAGGGCCAGCAGCGAGCGGGGGTCGCGCACCTGGTTGCCGCGGAGCGCCGCCCGGCGGAACGCCCCGCTGCGCTGCACGGATTCCACCAGCACCCCCGGCGGGTCGCGCGGGTATCCGGCGAGCTCCGCGAGGTCCCTCAGCCGCACGCCCCGCCACCGCTGGTCCGAGGTGGACCAGCCCTCCACGCAGGCGATCGGGAGCGCCGCGCCGTACTGGTCCATGGCCAGCAGCTGTTCCCGGGTGAACCGGAGGTCACCGGCCGGACCGCTGACGGTCAGCCACCAGCCCTCCCCCGTCTCGGCCGAGGTGATCCCGACAGCGGCGGCGGTCTTGTTGATCTGGAAGCCGCCGGGGCCCGGACCGGGTTCGGCGGCGCCGTGCGGGGTGAGCAGCGCGAGGCGCCGCAGCGGCCCGTCGAAGCTCCGCCCCGCCGAGGTGATCAGCAGGACCAGCGAACCGGCGCCCACCATCGCCAGCGCCCCGCGCCGGGACAGCGTCGGCGCGGCCGGAGCCGGGGAGGCGAGCGCGTCCCCCGGTACGTTCCCGCTGAGCGCGCCCGATCTCAGCACCCGTACGACCTGCGGCGCCCGCAGTCCGGCATGGGCCAGGAACGCGGCGAAGAACACCCACGCCCCGTAGAAGTGCAGCGGGTAGAACGAGCCGGGGAACAGGTACTCCAGCTGGATGTTGAGCAGTCCGGTGACGAACTCGAACAGCGCCCCGCCCACCAGGAGCAGCAGCGAGAGCCGCTCCAGCGCGTGCCCCAGCGAGCGGGCAGGCGGCAGCGCGAAGAGCTTCGGGACGACCGACCACAGCTTGGCCAGCAGCACCGGGACGAGCACGATGCCGACCGTGACGTGGAGCCCCTGCGTCAGCCGGTACAGCCAGTGCGGATCGGTCGGCCAGTCGAACAGGTAGAAGCCGAGCAGCCCCTTGTCCGGGGTCTTGTCGTTGACCGGGTTCAGGTCCGGGTTGTACGCGGCGTACGACAGCAGCCCGGTCACGAACAGCAGCGTGATCCCCACGAGCAGCACCAGCCCGAGCACCGCGGTGAACCGGACCCCGCGCACCGGACTGCGCCAGAACCCGGGAGCGGAGGGAGTCCGTTCGAGGAGTCGGGAGGCGCGGCCGGAAGCGCGGCCGGACAGCGGTGCGGAAAGGGATTCGGGAAGGGATTCGGGAAGTCTGAAGCGTCGGAACCGACGTCGGTCGCCCATGGCCTCGACGCTATGCCCGGGGTGCCGGGGCCGGGCCCGTCCGACTCCTGACGAAACGCTGACATCGTCCGGCCGCCGCCCACGGCGGGGTCCGGCCAGGTCCGGCGGGGTCCGGCCGGGTGCGGGAATCTGACGGTTCGGTGACGCGCCCCGTCAGCAGCCGTCCTCGCCGCCCCGGCGTGCATACCGTGCCTGGGTGAAGACCGAGGAACGCGCGGAACAGCGCACCGAACCGGAGAGCGGCCGCCGCAGCGGTGGCCGCGCCGACCTGGCCGCCGCGGGCGCGGCCGTGCTGCTGGTCGCCGCCGCCGTGCTCGTCGGCCGGAACATCGAGGACTACGCCCGCGTCCTGTACGTCCACTGGCCACCGCTGCTCGCGTCCTGGTACCCGCACATCGGCCCCGGCACCGCGGCCGCGCCCGCCGTCGCCGTGGCCGTCGTGGCGTACGGTCCCGGCCTCGCCGCACGGCTGCGCTGGCGGACCCTGCTGTTGAGCTGCTGGGGCGCCTCGCTCGCCTGGGTGTTCTCGCTGGCGCTGATCGACGGCTGGGGACGCGGCATCGCGGAACGCCTCACCACCAAGCACGAGTACCTCAGGGGCATCAGCCGTTTCGATGACATCGGCGCCGCCCTGCGCGGCTTCAACGACCACATCCTGATCGGCCCGCCCGGCAACTGGCCCACCCATATCGCCGGGCACCCGCCGGGCGCCACCCTCACCTTCGTCCTGCTGGACCGGGTGGGGCTCGGCGGCGGCGCCTGGGCCGGCGTCTGGTGCATCGTCACCAGTACCACCGCCGCGGTGGCCGCGCTGATCGCCGTCCGGGTCCTGGCCGACGAGCGCACCGCCCGCCGCGCCGCGCCCTTCCTCGTCCTGGCACCGGTCGCGGTCTGGGCGGGCACCTCCGCCGACGGCTACTTCGCCGCCGTCGCCGCCTGGTCCGTCGCCCTGCTGGCCCTGGCCGCGACCGGGAAGGTCCGCAGCCCCGCGGCCGCCGCGCTCGGTTCGGGGCTGCTGTACGGACTGACCTGCTACCTCAGTTACGGTCTGGCGCTCATCGCGCTGCTGCTGGTGACCGTGCTCCTGCTCGCCCGGACCGCCCGGCCGGTTCCGCTCTTCGTCCTGGGGGCGCTGGTCGTGCCGGTCGCCTTCACCCTGGCGGGCTTCAACTGGTGGGAGGCGTACCACCTGCTGGTCGAGCGCTACTACCAGGCGGCGGGCGGGTTCCGCCCGTACTGGTACTGGGTCTGGGCCAACCTCGCCTGCACCGTGATCGCCGTCGGGCCCGCGACGGTCGCGGGCCTGCGCCGGACCGCGACGGCCGCGCCCGGGGCCCTGAACGCGCTGCGGACGGGGACCACGGCCGTGCCTCAGCGGCTGGTCCTCGTCGTGCTCGCGGCGTTCCTCATGCTGCTGGCCGCCGACCTGTCCGGGATGAGCAAGGCGGAGACCGAGCGGATCTGGCAGCCCTTCATGCTCTGGCTGCTGCCCGCCGCCGCGCTGCTGCCCGACCGCGGCCGCCGCGGCTGGCTGATCGCCCAGGCGGCCGTCGCCCTGCTCGTCAACCACCTGCTCTGGACGGGATGGTGAACGGGAAACAGGGGAACCGCGGTGGTGAACAGGGGGAACGGCGGGTGGTGAACGGGGCGCTCTGTCGTCGAACCGCCGGCACCCGGGTATGGCTTGTCCCGTGCCGACATTCGAGATCACCACAGCAAGCGCGGACGACATCAGGATGATGGCGGACTGGGCCCATGCCGAGGGGTGGAACCCGGGCCTGACCGACGGTCAGGCCTTCTTCGCCGCCGACCCCTGCGGCTTCCTGATCGGCAGGCTCGACGGTGCGCCCGTCTCCTGCGTCTCCGTGATCCGCTACGGCGGCGACCACGGCTTCCTGGGCTTCTACCTCACCCGCCCCGAGCTGCGCGGCCAGGGCTACGGCAGCCGGCTCTGGGCCACCGGTACGGCCCGGCTGGACGGGCGGAACACCGGCCTCGACGGAGTGGTGGAGCAGCAGGCCAACTACCGCAAGTCCGGCTTCCGCCCCGTCTGGACGAACATGCGGTACGAGGGGCTGGCGCCGGTCGGCATCGCGCCGCCGCCCGGCGTCACCCTGGCCGACGCCCGCACCCTGCCCTTCGGCCAGCTCACCGCGTACGACCGCCGGTTCTTCCCGGCGGAGCGCGACGGCTTCCTGGCGGCCTGGACCACCGCTCCCGGCCGCACCGCGCTGGTCGCGCTGCGCGAGGGAGAGGTGCGGGGGCTCGCGGTGATGCGTGCCTGCCGTACGTCCTCCCGCATCGGCCCGCTGTACGCGGAGACGCCGGAGACGGCCGCCGCCCTGGTGAGCGCGCTGGCGGCGACCGATCCGTCCGCCCCGGTCGCCGTGGACGTGCCCGACGTCAACCCGGCGGCGGTACGGCTCGCGGAACAGCTCGGGCTCACCCCGTCGTTCGAGACGGCCCGCATGTACACCGGCCCGGCGCCCGACGTCGACCACTCCGGCCTCTTCGGCATCACCAGCCTCGAACTGGGCTGACCCGCCGCGGCAGCCCAGCCACCCGCGCCCGTCCGTCCGTGCATGCGGGCGTGCGGGCGGGCGTGCGGGCGGGCGGGCGGGCGGGCGGGCTTCAGATCGGCCGCCCCGCCCGTCTGTACGTCAGCTCGCTATCCGCGCCCGTGCAGCAGCTCCAGGACCCGGCCCCGGAGCAGCTCGTACTCCTCGCGCAGCCGGCCGATCTCCGGCGGCCGGGGGATCAGCGTGCCTCCGGTGACGACCTCCTCGGGCGCGAACTGCTCACGGGTCAGGTCGATCTCCGTGCCCGGGGCCAGACGGTTCCACCAGTGGTAGTCCGTGCGCACCCCGCCGACCCGGACCTCACCGCGTATCAGGTCACCGCCCAGCAGGTCGTGCAGGACCAGGGCGGTCACCCCGCACTGGTCCCGGGCGGGGTTGCCGGGGGTCCAGTGCGGCCGGTGCGCGGGGGTGGTGGTGTCGGCGCCCCAGCTGCTGCGGACGGCGGCCTCGATATCGGCGAGGAGGAGCGGCTTCATGTCACCGATCCTCGCAGCCGCCACTGACAGTGCCGCCCGGATCACCCCGCTTCGCCCCCGCGGCTCACCCTCCCCCGCCCTCGCCGCCGGGGGCGAAGCGGGCCCGCGACGCCATCACCGCGATGTCGTCCTCCGCGCCCGGACCGAAGCGGTCGAGCACCTCGTCCAGCAGCTCCTCCAGATTGCCGCTCGCCGGCAGCCTCAGTTCCTTGAGCCGGTTGACGGACACGTCGATGTCCTCACCGCGCCGCTCCACCAGGCCGTCGGTGTACATGAACAGCACCGTTCCCGGCGCGCACCGCACCTCCGTCGTCCGGTAGCCGCCGAACCCGGTGCCGAGCGGCGGTCCCGCCGGTACGTCGCCCAGCCGGGTGCCCGCGGACCCGGGGTCGATGAAGACCGGCGGCAGATGGCCGGCGCTCGACACCAGGCACTTCCCGCCGGACCGGTCGACGACCGCGAGCAGACAGGTCGCCGCCCGGTCGAGACCCGACCGCTCCACCATCCGGTCGAGCTGCCGCAGGATGCGGTCCGGCGGCAGCTCCTCGTCCGCGAGCAGCCGCAGCAGCGAGCGGTAGTGGCTCATCGCGACGGCCGCCTCCACGCCGTGGCCCATCACATCGCCCATCGCCTTGAGGTGGCGGCCGTCGCGCATCGGGATGATGTCGAACCAGTCGCCGCCGACCAGCACGCTCCGGTCGGCCGGCAGATAGCGGGTGGCGACCTCGATGTGCGGATGCGGCTGGCGCGGTTCGGAGAGCAGGGAGCGCTGGAGCTCCAGGGCGATGGTGTGCTCGTGGGTGAACCGGCGCGCGTGGTCCAGGTCGACCGCGGCCCGTCCGGCGAGCTCCCGGGCCACCACCACGTCCTGCTCCGTGAAGGGCGGTGAGTCCCCCGCCCTGACCAGGCCGAGGACGCCGATGGGCCCACTGCGCACGGAGACCGGCACGATGACCGCCGAGTGCATCCCGAGGGCTCGGTAGAAGGCGACCCGTTCGGGGGCGGGCGCCAGGTGGCCCAGTTGCTCGTCGCCGGTGAGGTTCTCGACGACCGGCTGGTTGGTGGCCAGGCAGCGCGTCACCGCCGCGTCCTCCTGGTAGTCGACGTAGTCCCCGGCCACCCCGAACCGCGCGACCCGCCCCCGCAGCTCCGGCACCGCCGTGATCGCCGCCCGCCGCAGCCGGGTCACCCCGGGCGGCGCGGGGCGCACCGGCGGGGCGACGTCCCTCGGGAACACCTCGACCGTGGCGAGGTCCGCGAGCCCCGGCACGACCAGGTCGACCAGCTCGGCGCAGGTGGTGTCCATGTCGAGCGTGGTGCCGATACGGGTGTTCGCGGTGTCCAGGAGACGCAGATGGCGCCGGGCCTGGGCCAGCTGGCGCCGGTCCTCGTCGGAGGCCATGACCTCCATCAGGATGCCCGCGACGCCCACCACCCGGCCGTCCACCTCCAGCCGGTGGTACGCGCCGTGCCAGTAGCGCCGGGCGCCGGCCGGCCCGGCGGGGGTCCGGCCGCTGGAGGTGATCTCGCGGGACCTCCCGTCGGAGAGCACCGCCAGCATCAGGTCCTCCCGGGCGTCGACCTCGGGCAGCACCTCGGCGACCGTACGGCCCAGGTGCTCGGCGGCCGGGATGCCGTTGAGCCGTTCGAGGGCCGGGTTCACGTAGAGGTAGCGCAGCTTGGTGTCGAGGACCCCCACCCCGGCCGTGGTTCCACCGATCAGGGCCGCGAGCGCCAGGGTGTCGAGCGGCGGCGGACTGCCGGCGTACTCATCGGCCTGCAAGGCAACCTCCTGGGACAGGGCGCGGGCCGCCCGACTGCCGGCCCCTCATCGTCGGCCGCCCGCCCCGGCCCCGCATCCGCAGACGGCTGATCAGCGGGCGGCACCCGAGCACGCGGCGGCCCCTGCCCGCCGCACCGGGGATCAGCGAGCGGTGCCCGAGTGCGCCGCCCCGCCCGCCGTGCCGGGGAGCAGCCGGTCCAGCTCCACCGTCCCGTCCTCTGCCGATGACCCCGGCGGCAGCAGCAGGGCCCGCGCGACCGGCTCCGGAAGCGGGGCCCGGTCCAGCAGCCCGATGACCAGGGCGGTGGTCAGCCGGTGCCAGGCGGGGGCCCGGCGGAGCATCGGGTGATCGCTGCCGGGCACGGTGACCAGACAGCTCCGGGCCCCGGCCCGGCGGGCCCGTCCGGTGAGCGTGCGGGAGGCCGCCGCACTGGTGACCCGGTCCCGGGGGCTGTGCACGAGGACGACGTCCCGCCCGTCGAGCTGCTCGACCGGATCACCGTCCGGGCACCACGGGGCGAGCCCGACCACGCCCCGTACCAGCGGATGCCCGGCGGCGTGCAGCGCGGCGCGGCCCCCCATCGAGTGCCCCACCAGCACCACGGGGATGTCCCCCGCCGCACGCCGCAGCTCGTCCAGGGCGCGTACGGCATCGTGCAGCGGATCGGCCCGCGCCCCGTTCCAGCCCCGGTGCCCGTACCGGACGGCGCGCACCAGGACGTCCCCCGGCAGCGCCCGCCGCAGCGCGTGCGCGAAGGGGCGCATCCGCAGCGCGGGCAGGTTGAACGGTCCGGGCGGCGGCGCCCCGAGACCGTCCTCCCGTCCGCCGTGCAGCAGGAGTACCGCCGCCGCCGGCGGTTGTCGTCGTGTCATGCGTACCTCCGGTGCGGATGGATGGAGCCGTAACGAGCATGCTGTACGAGCACGGACGGCACGGTCGCAACGGGAACAAGCGACGCGGAACAGCGACACGAAGCAGCGACGCGAAACAGCCGCGCGAAAAAGTGACACGGAACAGCGACGCAGAGCAGCGACACAGAGCAGCGACACGGAACAAGGGACACACACCATGGGCTCGTCACCACAACTCGGTAGTACCGCACCGGACTTCACCCTCCCGGGAGGGGCACTCGACGGCGATACGTTCGAACGTCGCGACTACACGCTCTCCGCCGCCCGTGGCCGGGCCGTGGTCCTCGCCTTCTACCCCGGCGACAACACGGCCGTGTGCACGAAGCAGCTGTGCTCGTACTCCTCCGGCATGGAGACCTTCGAGGGGCTCGACGCGCAGGTCTGGGGAATCAGTCCACAGGATGTGGACAGCCACGAGTCCTTCGCCCGCACCCACAACCTGCGGATGCCGCTGCTCGCGGACACCGGCCGCGAGCTCGCCCGGACCTTCGGGGTGGCGGCACCCGGCATCGGCGTACGCCGGGCGGTGTTCCTGATCGACGCGGAAGGGGTGCTGCGCTGGAAGCACGTAGCGCTCCTCGGTGCCACGTTCCAGTCGCTGGACACTCTGGCGGGCCACCTCTCCGGCATCCAGACCCCGTAGAAGACTGCCGGAACCCGGCAGTGTCGCCGGTCCGGGATGTATGGGACCATCCAGCCAGTTCGACGGAAATGTTCGGGGGATTCCGCGGATTCCGCAGACCGGGAGGGGTGATCACGTGACCTTGTTTCTCGGTCTCGGCATTGCGGGAGTCGTGCTGCTCGCACTGTCCCTGATCTTCGACGGAATCCTCGAAGGCCTCTTCGGGGGTGTGCTCGACGGCCTCTTCGACGGGCTGCTCTCCCTTCCGGTGATCGCCGGCTTCGTCTCGATGCTCGGTTTCGGCGGCGCCATCGTGCTCGGCACGACCGGCGTCGGCACGTTCGCCGCCGTGGGCGCCGGGGCGGTGGCCGGTCTGGTCGCCGCCTGGCTCACCTGGAAGTTCAGCCAGGCCCTGATGCGGGACCAGACCAACGCCACACCGCGCGACGAGGATCTCGTCGGCTCGGCCGGGTCCGTGGTCACGGCGATTCCGGCCAACGGCTACGGCGAGGTACTGCTGCGGCTGGGAGGGCACGTCGTGAAGCTGTCGGCGAAGAGCCCGGTGCCGGTCGAACGCGGCACCGAGATCTGGGTCGAGGCCACGCTCTCGACCACCTCGGTCTCGGTCCGCCCCGTCGAACGCTGAGCCGGCAAGCCGGCCGGCCCATCACCGCTCGCAACAGAACTGCCGTCCCCGTCGGGAGGCAGAGGGGGACACCCTTATGAGTCCAGTACTGATCGCCATCGTCGGAGTCGTCGTACTCCTCGTCCTGCTGGCCCTCGTGGTCATCACCCGTTACAAGGTCGCCGGGCCCAGTGAGGCCTTCATCATCACCGGCCGGCGCGGCAAGAAGTCCGTCGACCCGGTGACCGGGCGGGCCAGCATCGACAACAGCGGCCAGAAGGTCGTCGTCGGCGGCGGCGTCTTCGTCGTCCCGTTCGTCCAGCAGAAGTTCACCCTGGACCTCTCCAGCCGGCACATCCCCGTAGCCGTGCGCGGGGCCGTCACGCTGCGCGGTGTGAAGTCCCATCTGGAAGGCGTCGCGATCGTCAAGGTCGGCGGCAGCGAGGACGCCATCCGGGCCGCCGCCCAGCGCTTCCTGCAACAGCAGAACGGCATCGTCGGCTTCACCCAGGAAGTGCTCTCCGGCGCGCTGCGCGCCATCGTCGGCCGGATGTCGGTCGAGGACATCATCCGCGACCGGGCCGCGTTCGCCGGCCAGGTGGCGGAGGAGGCCGAGGCCAGCCTCTCCGGCCAGGGCCTGATCCTGGACGCCTTCCAGATCCAGGACATCACCACGGAGGGCTCCTACCTGGAGGACCTCGGCCGCCCCGAGGCCGCCCGCGCCAAGCAGGAGGCGGACATCGCGGAGGCGATCGCCCGCCGCGCCTCCGAGCAGGCCCGGCTGAAGGCCGCCGAGGAAATCGCCATCGCCGAGCGGACGTACTACCTCAAGCAGGCCGAGATCAAGGTCGAGACGGAAGCCGCCGCCGCGAAGGCCAACGCCGCCGGTCCCCTCGCAGAGGCCGCCCGCCGCCAGGAGATCCTCCAGGAGCAGGAGAAGGTCGCCGAGCGCCAGGCCGCCCTGACCGACCGCGAGCTCGACACCAAGGTCCGCAAGCCCGCCGACGCCGCCCGCTACCAGGCCGAGCAGGAGGCGGAGGCCCGCCGCATCGCCCAGGTCAAGGAGGCCGAAGCGGACGCCGAGCGCTCCCGCCTGACCGGTGAGGGCGAGAAGCTGCACCGCTCGGCCCTCGCCGACGCCGTACGCATCGAGGGCGAGGCCCAGGGTGCCGCCATCGCCGCGAGGGGTTCGGCCGAGGCCGAGGCCATGCAGAAGAAGGCGGACGCCTTCGCCCAGTACGGCGACGCGGCCGTGCTCCAGATGCTCGTCGAGGTCCTCCCGCAGGTCGTCGCCAAGGCGTCCGAGCCGCTGAGCGCCATCGACAAGTTGACCGTGATCTCGACGGACGGCGCGAGCCAGCTCTCGCGCACCGTCACGGACAACGTCGCCCAGGGCATGGAACTCCTCAGCTCCACCACGGGCGTCGACCTCGCCGCCCTCCTGCAGAACCTCAGGGGCACCACCCCGAAGCCCGACGTCCCGGCCCAGCCGGAATCGTCCACCCCGCAGAACGGCAAGATCGAGGTCACGGACTGACCCGCCGCCCCCGACAGCAACACCCGCACGTGCCCGGCCGGTTCCCCCCAACCGTCCGGGCACGTGCGCGTTTGCCTGGGGCGCGTGGGCGGCTGTGGCGTCTGCCCCGGGGCCCGCGAGGCCGGCTGGGGCTGTCGTGGGCGCTGCCCGTACCGATGCGACGGCGCCGAAGCGGCACTGCGTGCGGGCGCGGGCAACCTACTCACGTGAGTAGGTTGGCGCTCGCGGTTCATCCCCGCGTTCGCGGGTAGCAGCTTGAAGATCTCCCCCGTGCCGCCGAGGACGTGGGTTCATCCCCGCACGCGCGGGGAGCAGAGACCCTGCCGGAAGCTGTAGCTGGCTCCGCTGGGTTCATCCCCGCACACGCAGGGAGCAGCTCACTGTGGAGATTACCCGTGAAAGAGCGCAGGCTTCATCCCCCGCACACGCGGGGAACAGGACTCGAAGGCGCTGATTCCGTACGGGTCTGGGGGTTCATCCCCGCACGGGCGGGGAGCAGATGGCGATCTGCCACAACACCCACCGGACCACGGGTTCATCCCCGCAGTCGCGGGGAGCAGCCGTCATCGGTGTCGGTCGAGAAGAACTGAATGGGTTCATCCCCGCACGCGCGGGGAGCAGATCCCGATCACGATGAGCGTGACCGGGTTCGCGGGTTCATCCCCGCACTCGCGGGGAGCAGGAGTACCACCCGGACATCAATCTGGGCCCGAGGGGTTCATCCCCGCACGCGCGGGGAGCAGCGGCCCAGGGAGTTCGCCGCGCGGTGGGTTCCGGGTTCATCCCCGCACGCGCGGGGAGCAGCTTGCACCCGTGGTCGGTGCCACGTCCACGAAGGGTTCATCCCCGCACGCGCGGGGAGCAGCTTGCACCCGTGGTCGGTGCCACGTCCACGAAGGGTTCATCCCCGCACGCGCGGGGAGCAGTGTGATTTGTAGATGCGGTATCCCTCGGCGCAGGGTTCATCCCCGCACGCGCGGGGAGCAGGCTCACCCAACCCTCTTGACCTGCCTAAGCAGGGGTTCATCCCCGCACGGCCGGGGAGCAGCTTCCTTATGTCCCCAGGTCACATTCTGTGAGTGGGTTCATCCCCGCACGCGCGAGGAGCAGCCGTACAGGTAATCCAGCAGGCCCCAGGTGTCGGGTTCATCCCCGCACGCGCGGGGAGCAGATCAGCATGTCGTCCCACGTGCGCGGGTCGTCGGGTTCATCCCCGCACGCGCGGGGAGCAGTTGTCGGCGACCGCGAGCAGCACCATGCGAACGGGTTCATCCCCGCACGCGCGGGGAGCAGACGCTTCTCTTGTCCAACCAAAACAACACCTCGGGTTCATCCCCGCACGCGCGGGGAGCAGCCGGGCCGGTGGACGCTCTGCATCCGCTGCCCGGGTTCATCCCCGCACGCGCGGGGAGCAGACGGCGAAGCTGGGCATGGCCTCGATCGCCATGGGTTCATCCCCGCACGCGCGGGGAGCAGGTCGGTGCGGGCCTTGCGCTGCTGGTCGCCTGGGGTTCATCCCCGCACGCGCGGGGAGCAGCCCCTCGACTTCGGTTCGAGGGGGGCCCGCTTGGGTTCATCCCCGCACGCGCGGGGAGCAGGGCGAACTCCACCACCCTGCGACCATCGACATGGGTTCATCCCCGCACGCGCGGGGAGCAGCGGCAGCATCAGCTGGTTGAGCGCGGGTACGGCGGTTCATCCCCGCACGCGCGGGGAGCAGTTCGTCGGACCCGCCGGAGCGGCGGACCACGTAGGTTCATCCCCGCACGCGCGGGGAGCAGGGTCGGCGCGGCGGTAGCGGGGCGGGGTCGCGGGGTTCATCCCCGCACGCGCGGGGAGCAGCGACTCCGAGGCCAAGCTCCGCCGCGTCACTGCGGTTCATCCCCGCACGCGCGGGGAGCAGCCGATGGTGCCGCTCCGCCAGGTCCTCGACGAGGGTTCATCCCCGCACGCGCGGGGAGCAGTGGATGCACCACAGCTCCCCCGAGGCGTCCACGGGTTCATCCCCGCACGCGCGGGGAGCAGGCCGCCCGCCCGGTGACCCGCCCCATTCAGCAGGGTTCATCCCCGCACGCGCGGGGAGCAGACGAGCCGTACGCGCGCGCCGGCCGTTAGCTTGGGTTCATCCCCGCACGCGCGGGGAGCAGATGGCTGGCACCCTCGACGGCTCCGACTCCTGGGGTTCATCCCCGCACGCGCGGGGAGCAGGTCCGGGACATCAAGGCCATGCACGAGGGCTTGGGTTCATCCCCGCACGCGCGGGGAGCAGACTGCGTGACCTGCGTGTCTATCCGACGGACTGCCTAAATTCGAGCAGCTTCAGCAACTCGGACATTTCTGCTCTTTCGCCACCCTCCGCGACGTCACCGACTCGGTCTCTGAAGGCTGGAGCGCTCATCACCGCCCCCGCGCTCGAGCCCTCCTCACCGACCCAGCCCATCCCCCTCCATCAGCCCGACTAGCGAAGGAGCGATCCCTCTCCCGTGCAAGGGCCCACGCAAGGGCCTCCACCTGAGGCAAGGGAGGACCAATCCTTCGAACCGCAACTCAGGCCTTCATCGCGGTTACCAGGCGAATCCGATCACTCATCCCCCGAACCGCCCGGGAATCCCGGTGCCTGGCGAGGCTCTTTCGCATCTTATCGAAATGCTCATCGCCACGGGCCGTGGAAAGCACCATGTAGTCATTGAGGAATGTCTCCCACGAGGCGCACGATTCCTCGATATGGCCGAACTCAAACTGCCGCTGAGCCAACACGGCATTCGCGTGCAGACGCCCCTGCCTCTCCTGAAGCGGCATGGCCTTGATCGACTGCTTCATCGCCTTGATGGAATCGCCCAATTCCCTGTTCTCATAGTGAACGTGAGACACATGAAACAGGTAGGCGGCCTGGTCATACCCGCCGATCGACTCGCGACGAGAGTCCGCCTTCGACAGCGCCGACTCGGTTTCTCGGAGACGTATGGCGGCAGCGCGCTTGTCCCCCACCATTGCCGAAGCATGAGCTTGCTGCCCCCGAAGAAACGCAACCAGCCTGGGGCCGGCCTGCGGAGCCGCCTCAGCCGCAGAATCAGCCAACTGGAGGGCTTTACGCCCGTGGCGCAGATTTGTCGCTTGCAAGCTCATACCCCGAAGCGTCCGGCAGTACGTGACCTGGTCACGGGACTCCCCCGCAAGCTTGAGCGCCTCAAGGTAGTACTTCTGACCGAGCCCATGAGCGCGCTCATACATAGCCATCCATCCGGTCAAATACGTGAGATCAGACGCTGCGGACAGCATTTCATCATGCACCTTCGTGGTACCACCGGCCTTGAGATACGGGGCCACCGTATTGACGAGGAATGCCGCCGCCATGGGCCTCGCGTGGCCACCACCCAGTTCATCAAGGATGTCCGCGATTCTCTCCGTCATCCTGCGAACGGTCTCGACCTCGCCTTGGCCGATCCGCCCGGTGGGCTTCGTGATCCGCTCTGTGTCGTCAGCATGGGCAACCTCGGCGAACAACGGCACGGAGAGCGCCGCCGAATAGAGACCGGCAGCAAGAACTCGGCGTCGTGACGGGTCCATGTCCGCCTTCCCGAGCTGCAGCAGGGAATCCACCCGATCACCCGGCACATTGCCATCTTCCGGCTTCAGCCGATTCAGCCCGGCTTCGTCGTACGGAACGGGCCGCCCGAGCTTCCGCTCGAATGCCTCGATGATCAGCGGCCTGACGCGCTCGGCCGGCTGTGCGCCCCTGATCCAGTGCGCCACCGCGGACTGGCTGTACGTGAGCCGCATCCCGGCCTCGGTGCCAAGTCGGTTCACGGCCTGAGCAAGTTGCGTCTCGGACCATTGCGCCTGGCCAAGGAGGTCCTTCAGCCCGGCATTGCGCTGCTTCTTGGACGCTGTCGCCACATCAACTCCCGCTGCATTCATGGGATTCATGCTTTGCCCTCCCCTCCAAGGTACCCGCACCGCCACTCTGCGCGGTTAGCTCTTCACGCACCGCCGCCAAGCGGCCCGGAGGGAGATACGTGGTGACCACCGTGAAGAACGAACACGGCCATCCAACTGCCGAGATCGACGGTGCAGGGCTCCTCCTCGTCCACGTGAAGCCCGTTCACGATGCCTTGCCCCACACGCTCACACTGCGGCTGTCACTACGGCCGGCCACCACACCCCAGGAGGACACCAACGCGAATGTCCAACAGGCCAGGACACACTTCGCCCTCCTGATGGGAGAGCAGCCGGAATGCGGCTCCCACGCAGACATGCGCGGTCTCTTCGGACATTCCGACACCCTGCTCGACCTCGGTCGGCCGACAACGAAGAGACAGCCGTCTCCGCGGTGTTCGCCCACCTCCGCAACACAGTTCTGGTGACCAAGCGCCTCCGAAACGCCTTCGCGGTGTCCCCGAGCACTCCGGCCCACCGGCCCCCTCGTAGTTCCACTCAAATCGCGCGCCGGGCTCTGCCCATCCCCCAAACGTCACTAAGGAGAAATCATGGCAACTGTCACCATCCCGTTCGCTGCTCGTGCGGCCGAGCCGCCCTGCCTGGCCACCACGTCCATCGTCGGAGTCACCTGGGACGAGGACCGCCAGCTCAACATCCAGGCGGACGGCTCGGCCTGGCACACCGCCGACCACGCGGCATCGACCACCGACACCAACCAGGACGGCAAGGGCGATGACGTAACCGATCCCTACTTCGCACCCGCCTCCTGATGGGTGCCGCCCGGCGGGTGCTCGTCGTCGCGGAACAGTTGGACGCCTCGGCCGACATGGTGGTGGACCAGTTGAATCACCGCGACGTCGCCGTCATCCGATTCGACTCAGCCGACTTTCCCCAACGTCTCACCCTGACCGCCCGCCACCGGCCGGCGGCCGCGGGATGGGAAGGCGTACTGGCTGACGAGCACCGGTCGGTGCGGCTTGAGGAAGTCAGCGCCGTCTACTACCGGCGGCCCGGACGTCCCGTCATCTCCGACGCGGTCACCGAGCCGTACGCGAGCTGGTCCCAGAACCAAGCGGATGCGGCCATGCTCAACCTGCTGTCCGCACTGCCCGTCCGCTGGATCAACAATCCCCACCTCGACCGCATCGCCGCACACAAGCCGCAACAACTCGTCGCCGCCACCCGCGCCGGCCTTCGGATCCCACGCAGCATCATCACGAACGATCCGGACGAAGCCCGCTCATTCGCAAAGACCGTGAACGGGCCTCTCATCTGCAAGCCAGTCCTCGGCGGACGCCTGAACACAGGCGCGGCCCGGCAGCTCATGGTGGCCACCCACCGGATCGACCCGACCACCTTCGACGACAGCATCCGGCTGACCGCGCACTACTTCCAGGAAGACATCCCCAAGAAGTACGAAGTACGCCTGGTCGCCGTGGACGGCAACCTGTTCGCCGGAACCATCGTCGCCACCTCGGAGAAGGCGCGCACCGACTGGCGCACCGATTACGAGAACCTTGAGTACGGAACGACCACGGTGCCCGACAAGGTCGCAACTGCTGTCCGACGCTTCATGGACTCGTACGGGATCGTGTTCGGCTCCTTCGACTTCGCCGTCACGCCCGACGACGAGTGGGTGTTCTTCGAGAACAACCCGGCCGGCACCTGGTCATGGGTCGAGAACCGCACCGGTCTCCCCATCGCCGCCGCGCACGCCGACTACCTCCAGGGACCGACGACATGACCGAACCGACCACCACCGCATCGGCGAGGCTTCGCGCCGAGTTCACCGCCAGGCTCGGGGCGGAAAGCCAGAGCGAGTGGCTGACAGCCTTCGCCGAGGTCCGGCGGGAACACTACGTGCCGAGCTTCTACCGACAGGACGTGCAGAACGAGTGGGAAATGGTCTCCGCCGGCGATCCGGGCTACTTGGAGGCCGTTTACTCGGACGCCGCACTGACGACTCAGCTGGATGAACACGGCATTCCCACCTCGTCATCCAGCGAACCCCGCCTCATGCTGACCATGCTCGACGCCCTCGACGCGAAGCCCGGTCACCGGCTCTACGAACTGGGCCTCGGCACCGGATACAACGCGGCCCTGGCCTCGTCCCGCCTCGGAAGCGAGAACGTCGTCAGCGTGGACATCGACCCCGATCTCGTCCGCCTCGCCCGTAGCCGCCTGGCAGGGGGCAAGTACCACCCCCTCGTATTCGCCGGGGACGGCGAACAGGGATACCCCGACCGGGCGCCGTACGACCGCATCGTCTCCACGGCCGGCCTGCACCACATCCCTCCCGCTCTACTGAGCCAGGCTCGCAAGGGGACAGTCATCGTGGCCCCGATCGGGTTCGGGATCGCGAGAGCCGTCGTCTCGGGCGACGGCGAGGCAACGGGACGGTTCCTGCCCGTACCCGCGTTCTTCATGCCACGCCGCACCCTCACGAAGGCCCCCGATTTCGCCTCGCTGGAAACCCGGACCGGCCAGCCCACCACAGTCCCAGCAACGGACGTACTCGACCGGCTCAAGTTCCCGCTCTCCTTGGCACTGCCTGGATACAACTCGTGCACTTGGCGGAACGAGACGGGTGAAGTCACCGGCATCGGTCTGTGGACCGGGGACGGCTCCATTGCCACGGTCCACGCATCGGGCAAGGCACGCCAGCTCGGCCCCCAGCGGCTGTGGGACACAGTGGAAGAACTGGCCGCGACCTTCCCCAAGGAAACCCCGGCCCGAGAGGACTTCGGCCTCACGATCACACCGGAGGGCCAGCACGCCTGGTACCGGAACCCAGAAGGCCCTTCCTGGCCCCTGCCTCCCAGGTGAATGATCCGGCGCCCACGTCTGGGCGACGGAGGCCTCCGCCCAACGTGAAGACGCTTTCAAGCTGAGGCGGCCTCGACTCGGGTTCGCCCCCGCATTCGCGGGGAGCAGGTACTGCTCGGACTGCTCTGGTTCCAGGGCTGGGGTTCATCCCCGCACGCACGGGGAGCAGTTGCGTTTGGCCCAACGCTCTGGGTCATCGTCGGGTTCATCCCCGCACGCGCGGGGAGCAGCCCTCCATGCTCGCCGCGCCCGGATCCGTCCTGGGTTCATCCCCGCACGCGCGGGGAGCAGTCCTTCAGTGCTTCCGGCATCCACGAAGGGGAGGGTTCATCCCCGCACGCGCGGGGAGCAGGTCACCTGTGAAGCGGGGGTCATGCCGAGTCGGGGTTCATCCCCGCACGCGCGGGGAGCAGTTCAGGATCGGGGTGTGGAGTTCCCGGTCAAGGGGTTCATCCCCGCACGCGCGGGGAGCAGCCGGCCGGGTCGATGTAGTGCCGCCATCCGGTGGGTTCATCCCCGCACGCGCGGGGAGCAGTTCGCCATGCCTTCCATCCCTTCGTCTCCGCCGGGTTCATCCCCGCACGCGCGGGGAGCAGGGGCATCGCGGCGGTATCGGCTTCGACCGGCTGGGTTCATCCCCGCACGCGCGGGGAGCAGTCACCCGCGGGTGAGCCGTCATCCAGGGGCTCGGGTTCATCCCCGCACGCGCGGGGAGCAGAGCCAGAGAACCTGTGCGGCGACGTCCTGGCCGGGTTCATCCCCGCACGCGCGGGGAGCAGCACCGACGCACTCACGGAGCTGGGGAAGATCCGGGTTCATCCCCGCACGCGCGGGGAGCAGCTTCGTGTGTCTGGGGTACGCAGAATGTGAGCGGGTTCATCCCCGCACGCGCGGGGAGCAGGAGCCTGCGTACCAGTGGTGGGATTCTCCTTGGGGTTCATCCCCGCACGCGCGGGGAGCAGTGCCTACCTTCGTCATCGACCAGCGGTGGGACGGGTTCATCCCCGCACGCGCGGGGAGCAGGGGCTGCTCCACCCACCGGCCGGTGCGCAGCTGGGTTCATCCCCGCACGCGCGGGGAGCAGGACAAACGCCTGGTCAGACACATTGTGTCGCAGGGTTCATCCCCGCACGCGCGGGGAGCAGTGCCGCCGCCCGAGGGCGCGAGGATCGTCACGTGGGTTCATCCCCGCACGCGCGGGGAGCAGACTCCGTGACCTGCGGGTTTATCCGACCGACTGGCCAAATTCGAGCAGCTTCAGCAACTCGGACATTTCACCTCTCTCGTCGCCCTCCGGCGGCCGCCACCGCTTCGGTCATCGACAGGCGCAGGCAGCGAAGGATGACCGCGCTGGAACCGGGTTCGAGCAGCCTCCGCGAAGGAGACGTCTCGCCGCCTTCAACGCCCCCCGAACCGCCGCCGCTTCGCGGCCTTGCTCCAGCCCTTGGTGGGTGGTGACTGAGCGGGCGGCGGTCTGTCCTTCGGGCGGAGAATCAACGTGAGGCCCTCGTGGTCCACCGGGTGCCACTTGTGGTCGTGGGTCTCGAAGGCGTACCCCTGCTCGCTGTTGTCGCTGTACGCAAGGAGGGCTCGCCCTTGGCCCGAATACTGCCTGACCTCCGCCCACAGCGCCTGCCGCACGCGTGTGGAGGGGCCGCCGATGAAGACGCCCGGGGAGATTTCCAGGAGCCAGCGCGTGAGGAAACCGCGCAGGGCCATCGGGCAGTTGGTGAGGACAATGACCGTCACCAGATGACGCCCTCATCGTAATTACGCCCGGCGCTGAGCTCCGTTCCACCGTCCGACTGCAGCATCACCTGATCTCGTGATTCTTCGTCGCCTACATCAGCATCAGCACCAGCACCGGTTCCAGAACCGCTCCCGGCCCCGAGGAGTTGCTTGATGTCGGTGACCACGCGGTCCATCAGGCCCGTACGGTTCGCGGCGTCCCGCAAGGCGCGTCGGGTTCGGGGGCCGATGTCTTCAGGGCCCTCGGCCGCGGCGTCGAACGCGACCGGGATGCCGATTTCTGTCTTGTAGAGGTCGGCTATGTCCAGCACGAAGGACAGCTCGTGGCCGGAGTGGACGAACCCGAGGCCCGGAGCGCATCCGAGAGCGGCCACGACGGCGTGGGCGATTCCGTACATGCACTGGGCCGACGCGGTGATCGCCTGGTTGGGCGCGTCGCCGGATGCGAAGTCGCCCGGAGTGTAGTGACGGCCGTGCCAGGGGACGCCGGTGCGGGCAGACTCCTTGCGGTAGCAGGCTTTGACGCGCGTGCCCTCGTGTCCGAGCAGTTCGTGACGGGTCAGGCGGGACGGGTCCTCGTCCGGGAAGCGCAGCCGGTACATGTCGCGGGCGACCGCCAGGCGCCGGCGCTGGTTCGCCCACGCCGTGGCTTGAGCCTGCACCAGGGCGGAGGAGCGGGTGAGGGCACGCCCGCCCGCGTAGAAGCGGACTCCGTGTTCACCGACCCACACCACGCCCGCTCCGCATTCGCCGAGGACGCTCATGGCCTGATGGGTGATCCGGGTTCCGGGGCCGAGGAGGAGCGTTCCGATGGTCGCGGACGGAATGTGCCTCGTGCCCTCCGCGTCCTCGGCGGTGATGGCGTGCGCGTCACGGTGCACGACGCACCGTTCCAGATAGACGAAGGACAGCCGGTCCCCCACCCTGCTCAGTTCACGCGGTGAGGAGAGCTTGCGAGCGCCCAGCGATGGAGAGGTCATGGTCGGCCCTCACACCACCGGAGCAAGGGTCATCAGTCCGCAGCCGTAAGCCTTCGCCTTGCCCAGTCCGGACGCCAGCCTCAGGCGGAAGACCTCGGGGTCGGTCACCCGTAGTCGGCCCTGGTACGTCACGGCGGCGATCCGTACGGCGTTCCTGCCCGCCGCCGCGGAACTGTCCTTGCCCGTCGACGAACTCTTCTTGCTGAATGACAGCCCCCGGGCCCCGCCCACCGCCAGCTCGTACTCGTCCCCCCGCTCCAGGCGACGGGCTTCCGGCGCCTTCTCCACGATGGCGAAGCCACCCCGGTCCTGCTGCTTGAGCAGCCACTCGATCTGGTAGCGAGGTGTCCGATGCGCAGTGCGTTTCGTCGGCTCGCCCTCCTTGCGACGGATGCTGTGCACCGGGTTGGCCGTGAGCCGGAACGCCCAGACGCTGTCGGCGGACAGCCCGGTCAGGAAGGTGGCGTAGTCGTACGTCGACCAGCCCCGGGGCTCCGCCGTCGGCCAGCCCGCCTGCTCCACCAGATGTGTCAGATCCGGCCTGGCCGGGCTGGTGATGTACAGCAGCACCTCGGCCGCCGAGTTGTAGTCGATCCGCCAGAGCACCCGTGGCCCTCCATCGGGTGTGGGGGGTGCCTCGGGGAAGGAAGACATCACCGCCGCGTGCAGCATCTGTGGTGACGTCAGCAGTCGCCGGGCACCGGTCCTCGCCGCGTTGAAGCGAAAGCGCGTGAGGTACATGTCAGGCACCGTCCCTGTCCAGCGGAGTGAGGTGGCCCACCGGATCGTGCGAGGCGAGGGCCGCCCGCTCGTTCCTCCGGTCGGCACGGGGGTTGGAAACCGTCACCGTTCGCGCGACCACTCCTCGCAGCCCGTACCGCCGGTGACGCGGGTCGAAGCTGATCGGCTGGTCCCGTACCGCATCGCCCGGCCCCTCCGCACCGTCGTCATCGGGCCCGGCTTCCAGGAGCACTGTGAGGTCGACGGACTCGTCCTTGCGCCGCCGTCGGCAGTACCAGTCGGACGCCTGCCACTCGTGGGCGGCCAGCGTCGCGGCAAGCTCGGCTCCGGGATGCAGCCCGAGATCGATGTTGCGGCTCGGCGGGCATGACCTCCGGCCGAGGAAGGGCAGGAAGACGGGGTTACGCACGGCTGCGAGCAGGTGGACGAGCAGGTCCTCGTCGCCCTCCAGGCCCGCGACGAACACCGCGTCCGCGAGGTAGAAGCGTTCGGACACCGGCATGGACTTGCCCGTGTCGTCGTGGTGCGCGGTCTGGAAGTCCCGGATACGGGTGCCCGGCTGGTCGATGCGTACGCCGAAGCGCAACGCGGCCAGGTCGGAGACGTCGCTGTCTCTGGGGCGCCCGAGCGCCGCCGCCAGCAGTCCGACCACTCCGCTCTTCGTGGGCGCCGAATCCGTGGTGCGGCGCGAGAAACGGGCCGAAGAGCCCCAGGCCTGGAGCGGACCGGCGAGCCGGAGGGTCAGGACGCCCATTCAGACGCCGCCCAGCCGGTCGCCGACAGCCGCACCAACCGACTCGACGAGCTGGGCCAGGGTGACCTCTGTACCCAGGCCCGCCAGCGCGTCCGTGACTGATCCGACCCGCACGACCCACGTGCTCGTGTCCTTCTCGGCTCCGTACGCCGACTCGACACCGGGCACGTACGAGGCGAGCGCCGCGCATGCCTCCTCGACATGGCCTCCCGTGCCCTTCGCGACCACGGGCGCCTCGAAGGCCCCGGCGAAGCTGATCGGGCGGGACGTCCGCAGCTTCACCACGACGGCGTCGGGGAGAGTGTGGTTGCCGAACGTGTTGATCTTGCCGGTGGGGAGGGAGGTGATGAAGCCCTCCAGGAACGCCTCGACGGCCCTCCGTACCGGCTCGGTCGCGGGGCTCCCGTCCTTCGAGCCCGCTCCGAGGTTGTCGTACAGCCGGTCCACATCGACCGCGGCGTAGCGGTAGAGGGTGCTGGAGTTGAAGTCGACGGTGCCGATCATTCCGGCCCCTGACTCGTCGGAGGCGTTTCTGTCATCCACAGCCGTGAAGTAGTCGGACTCGGTCTCCACCGCATGCACCCCGATCGCGTGAGCGACCTGGGCGGCCGCGTCCACATTGATGTCGGTGGTGTCCGCGACCATGCGGCCGAAGAGCCCGATGTCAACGGAGTGGCTGCTGTTGGCAAGAGCCTTGGCCCTGGCCTTCCTCTCCTTGTTCTTGAAGAACTCCTTGGCCTGCTCGCCCGACCGCAGCCCTTCGACCGCCAGGCCCGCCAGGGCGTCGAGCTGACGGGCGCTCAAGAACAGAAGATAGGAAGACTCCGGTGCCGGCTCCGAAGCCTCCTCCCCGTCCCCGGCCGCTCCCTTGGCCGCACTCGCCTTGCGCTTGGGAGCCTCGACCTTGGTGCCGGTCGCCGCGACGACCGTTTCCGCGGCGAAGGCGAGCACCTTCTCCCTCTGGTCGCTCAGCGTCTCGTCCTGGGCGATCATCCGCTCGGCCAGCGCCTCGGCCACCTTCCGGGTGCGCACACCCAGCTCGCCGGGGTCGAGGAGGTTCCGGAACGCCGTCCGGGTGGCCCGCTTCCACGCCTGGCTGGAGACGCGGGAGCGCCGGACGCCCCCGTACACCGCGGATTTCGGCGATCCGGTGTCATCCCGGTTCAGGTTGCTGGGCGGAACGGTCTGGAGGATGTGCACGTCGAGAATGGTGCGGCTCACGAAGGGTCCTTGTCGGTCGTGCGGGTGATCCGGCGGTGGAGCGCCCGGCGGGCAGAGGCGATGTTGCGGGGTTCCTGGAGCGCGTTACGGGGCGTCTTCCTCGGGCTTGACCGGCCCGTGCGAGTGGAAGCTCCGACCCCATGCGCGATGCACCTCGGCCCGGCCTCCCGGCCACTGCCAGGCGTACAGCTGCGAGGCCAACTTCCCGTAGTCCATGGCGATGTCGTCGCGCCGCAGCAGCAGTACGAGTTCGCGCAGGCGCGTGGCCAGGGCGTCGATGGACGTCGCTGTGCCGGCGCGTACGAACCGCTTGCGGATGGGCTCGTCCATCGCGGCGTCGGGCATCAGCTTGCGGACGGCCTTGCCGAGGCCAGGGCCGTCCTTGATGTGCATGTCCGCCGTGTGGTGCCCCTGTTGATGCAGTGCCCACAGGGTGACGGCCATGTGGACCGCGCTCTCGGCACGCTCCGCGTCCTCCTCGCGCCATCCTCGTACGTACAGTGCTTCGGCCCCGATGAGACCCCAGAGATCAGGGATCTCACCGGCCGGCTTCCCGGCACCCCGCCTGATGCGTGCCACGGTGGCGACAGCCTCCGAGCGGTCCTCCCGGTATCCCCACTGCAGGCGTGAGACATGGGAGTGCACCGTCTCGTTGATCAGGGCTGCGGCGGACGGGGGTTCTTTCTGTACGGGGGCGGGGGCGGGGGCGTCGGTCGACGCGCCGCTCCCTCGTTGGTCCGCGCTCACGCCGTCTCCTCCACCAAATCCTCTTCGCTGACCGGACCTTGTGATGTGCTGCCACGCGGCGCGGGGATCGGAAGGGCCCTGGGCAGTGCCTTGGCCAACCGGATCCGAAACCACTTGTCGGCGCTCGTGTCGTCGAACCACTGAGGGCCCTTGCCCAGGTCCAGCACTCGGCCCTCCCACGCGGCGGTGGTCACGGAATCCAGCAGATCGTCGCCCAGATCCCTGATGATCCGGCCCACCCGCCTCTGCCACGCCTCACGCTCGCGCGCCGGGTCGTCGCTCTCCCCGAGCCGCCGCAGCCAGAGCCTGTAGGGGCCGTCCAGCTCGCCGTATCCCCGTTCGCGGGCCGCATCCCGGTGCGCCTCGTGGTCGGATCCGGCCGCTCGGGCGAGGTCGGCCGCGAGGTCACCCAGCGCTCTCACCGCGAGGTCCGCGTCTCCCACCGCGTCGACGGCCGCAACGGCGTACCGCTTGTCCTGCGCGTGCAGAAGGACGACGGGCATGGTGACGCCGTCGTCGATCAACTCGTCGATCACCGACTGCTGCGTTCCGTATCGCGCCCCGACGATGCGCGTCCTGAAGAGGAAGCGGCTCGGCAGGGCCTGCTCGTAGACCAGTCGTGCCATCCAGGTCAGCAGGCCCGGCCGGAGAAAGGCTGCCGGCTCCCCGCTCTGCGCTCCGCCCTTCCCCGGCACGTTCTGGAGAAGGCCGGCCAGTCCACGCCAGGCACCGCGTGCGGGGTCGTGCTCGCGGGGCATGTAGACGCGCGCCAGTCCGTGCTTCTTCTCCTGCGCCTCGCTGCGCCGCCACCCCGTCATGGGCTCCAGCAGCTGCTTGTTCCTCGACACGATGGGGTCCCCGTAGCCGAGCACGACGCCGTACACACCGGTGTCGTCGTGGTGCAGACGCACCCTCCGCGTCTGCCAGGTGTAGAGATCCCGGGGGCCGGAGGGCCGGGAGGCGAGGTTCAGCGGCGACTCCGCGCCCGGTCCGCAGGGTTCGCGGCACCATGCCGGAGTGTCGTCGTCCCTGAAACGCAAGGTGGAGTGGTCGGGGGCTACGAGGTTGAGGAGCAGCGATTCACGCAGGTTCGCCCCCTCCGCCATCACCCCGCCCAGGTTGCCCGCCCAGCCGACTCCCTGCGGATAGACCTTTCCGCCCTTGACCCGGTCGTCGCCCGCCATGCCGGACTTGATGCCCGACGTGTCGAAGGCATGGGTGTGGACCAGCCATCTGGCGGCCTCGGCGAAACCGAGGCGCTCCGCCTCGGGCATGCGCATGCTGAAGAAGGGGTCGCCGTTGGGGACGTCGGCCACGATGCGGTTCAGGGAGAAGACTTCGTCCTTCTCCGTGTGCAACCCGGCGACCTGGAAGAAGGGCTGGTGCGGATGCAGCAGGTCGAAGCGTGCACGATGCCGCTCCAGATAGGCCGGTATGGCCTCGAAGGCGTCCTCGCTCTCCCAGAGATCCGCCCAGTCCTCGACGTCGTCCGGCCCGTCCACGGCGTCGTGCAGAATCGCCAACAACAGTCTGAGCAGGGCGAATTCCTGCGTCGGTACGTCACCCACCAGCCGCCGCAGACTGCTTGCCTGGGCGAACACGTCCAGCAGCGACAGCTCAGCAGTCGTGCCGTCGACCCGCTGAACCGGCAGCCACGGGCGTGACACCAGATCAAACGACGGCACGTGCTCCACCAGCCTTACGTCGAGGGCGCCGGGGCGCCCCACCCTGAGTCCGTGAGTACTGCTGTACTCGATCTCATAGCCTGCCAGTTGGGTCTGACAGTGCTCGTCGAGCTCCAGAATCAGCTCCCCGGCCAGCCACGGACACTCCTTCGCCTGCCAGGCCGGAATCAGCAGCTCCTCCAGCTCGTCGATGGCCCGGTCCAGGACCCACGGCTTCGAGAAGTGGAACGGCAGCCGCATCGAGCTCAAGGCGAGGGCCCTTGCCGCCCTCGGCGGCGGAACCGCATCGGCGGGCAGCTCCAGCCCCCCGCGCCCCCGGTCGAGCCAGGGAACCGTGGTCAGTGAACCGTCCGACTGCCGCTGGACGACCAGTACTTCAAGGCTCTCCTCACTGTCCCTGACCTGGGCGCGGCCGGCCCGGGAGTCGTCGGCGTCGCCCACCCCCGCGTCGATCCAGCCGATCACCGGCCGCCCCGGCTTGCGGACCCGGTCCAGCCGGTAGACCTCCGCCTCGGTCTGTTGCTCCGCACGGCGGGTCCGGTGCTCCAGATCTGCGGCGGCCATCGCCTCCGCCCAGCTCGCCGGGCCGATCGGCTGATCTCCGTACGCCGTCTGGACGAGCTGGAGGATGTCCTGCGGAAGGCTCAGCGTGCTGCCCTGCGTGTGCAGGTACGGGCGGAGCACGGCGAGGGACCGCAGCAGGGTGTGCCGTCCGTATACCCGCTCCGAACCCCGGACCGGTTCGGGCGGTTTGCCGTTCCAGTCAACCCCCGTGACCAGGCACCGGGCCCGGCGCAGGGCCGGCGGCCGTTGGTTCTGGCCGGGACCCCGCTGGTGCCGGTGCAGGCGCCCCATCCGCTGGAGCATGAGGTCCACGGGACAGAGATCGGTGACCAGGAGGTCGAAATCGACGTCAAGGGACTGCTCCGCGACCTGGCTCGCCACGACGATGTGCGGTCTCGGCCCACTCGGACGATCGCCGTCCGGACCGAAGAGTCTCAGGAGCCTCGCGTCCAGCGCGGCCCGGTCCAGGTCCATGAAGCGGGAGTGTGCGACGGTGACGTCCGCCGTGCCGCCGAAGCGGGCGCGCAGCCGTTCCGCCGTCTCCAGCACCCGGTCGACGGTGTTCCGTACGACGAGTGCGCAGCCGCCGCCGGACAGCGCGTCGGCCAAGGTGTCGCCGAGCACGGACACATCGTCGCCGAGCGGTTCGAGCAGGACGTCCGTACTCCGGTCAGCTGCCGCCGGCGGGCACTCGGTCAGTGGCGCGCTGCCCGGCGCGACGGCCGTCAGCAGCGGATATCCCTGCGCGGCGGTGGCGTTGTCGGAGGTTCCCTCCGGAGAGGTGTCCCCCGTGTACGCCCGGATCAGATCCCGACGCGTGGCGGCGGGCAGGGTCGCGGACAGTACGACGACGGGCACCCTGTAACTGCCCAGCCAGGACAGCACCCGCTCCAGGTAGACGTTCATGTAGGCGTCTGAAGCGTGGGCTTCGTCAATCACGACGACCTTGCCCGCCAGCGCGAGATGGCGCAGCGCCAGGTGGCGGCTCTTGAGCCCGGCGAACAGGAGTTGGTCGATCGTCCCGACCGCGAACGACGAGAGCATTCCCTTCTTGCGGCCTCGCAGCCACTGGTGGGCTATCAGCTCGGCCGAACCGGGCCCGGCGTCCTTCGATGCCCTCCGGACACCGTCCGGCCCGTCCACGTCCACGGCCCGGACGCCACCCGCTCCGCCTGCACGCACCAGGCCCATGTACTCATCGTTCAGCGCGGCATTGGCGTGTGCGAGGAAGACCGAGTGGCGCTCGGCGCACGGAAGATGGTCCAGCCACTTCAGGAGGCGCGGGAACATGGCGTTGCCCGTCGCCCGGGTCGGCAGGGCGACGAAGCACCCGCCGGCCCCGCTGCGGGCCGCGAATATCTCCACCGCGGCGAGGGCCGCCTCGGTCTTGCCCTCCCCCATCGGTGCCTCGATCACCATCAGCCCCGGCTCGGGAAGGGCACGCGCGAGCCGTACGGCGGCTTCCTGCACCGGCCGGATCTCGGCCCCGCCCGGCAGGTCGAACCGCGTTGCGTACAACTCGGCCGGCGTCCCTTCCGGCTCTGCGGGCTCCCACGGGCCGGGCAGGTCAAGTCCGCGCCAGGCGGCGGCAATCCGTTCGTCCGGGGTACGGGGCGCGTCTTCGGGAAAGTACGGAAAGAGGTCGGGATTGCTCGCGATCCAGTCGGAGACGATGACGAGGGCCGTCAGCAGCACCTGCACGGTCTGCGGCAGCTTCACCGAGCGCCAGGCGTCAAGTCGTTCACGTACGCCGTAAGCCTCCGCACAGGCATCAAGCAACTCGTCCTGCACACCGCGCCAAAGCGCCTCGCTCGGCCCCGGAGTGCGCAGCAGCTCGGGGTGCCTGTCGAGATCGTGGATCTGCGCGTACCCGGGTGGCACTCCGTGGTGCCCACCGGCCACCACCGCGAACTGCCCGGCCGCGCGCACCGTCCACCCGTGCCGCTCCACGAGCCATTCCTGCATCAGAAACTGCCCGGCCAGCCCGTGCGGCGCCAAACGCCGGTCGTCCCCCCACTGCTTCTGGTGCGGCATGTCCAGCCCGGCCCTGCGCATGCCGTTGGCGAGCCCATCGACCTGGCAGGCGAAGGCGGGCGTCGCCTTCCCGATGTCGTGCGTGGCAGCGAGCCAGACGACGAGGCGGCGGGCGTCGTCCGGGTGCGGGACCGCGTCAACAATCTGCTGCCGGATCAGGCGGGGAACCCACTCGTCCCAGAGGAGGCCGGCGACAGCCGCGCTGTCGGACATGTGCTGCCACAGGGGCAACCAGCCTTCGGTGGAGTGGTCGTGCTTGGCCCACACCGTACGAGCGGGCGCGGTCAACGCCGAGCTGGGGAGGGGGCGTATCCGGCTTGCGTGGGACATGGGGCCATTGAATACAGCTCGGCGTTCGAATGTGTCCGGTCTTATGATTCCACACCTTGGAGGGTGGGCTTGCGGTAATGAGCGGGGCCGCTCCCAGGGACTTGAGAAGTCGGCCGCATCGGTGTCAGGGTTGGGCGAATGCGCCGATTGGACTGGATGCCCGATTCGGCAACTTGGGACTGCTCCCGTCGCAACATAGGCTGGACTCTCCGTTGGGCTCGCCACCCCTGGCGAGTTGCGCTGCGGGTGCAGGTCGACTTCGACCCTCAGTTCCCCACGCGTGTGGGGATGTCCCCTGTATGGACTCCCGATGCGCGTCATCCAACGCTTGCTCCCCGCGCACGCGGGGGTAAACCGTCGCAGCTGGACTACACCGACGATCCGTACACGGTTCCCCCGTGCGCGCACGGGGGAACCGTGTACGGATGCCCAGCCCCTGCACTCAGTCTGCATCAGCTTCAACTGTATGGACTAGCGATGGTTGACCAGGACTTCCCAACAGGAGTGCACCAAAGACGCCTCGCGTCGGGTCCTGCGCGTGTAGGGTCGCGAAGTACCCCAGGAGGACGGGTAGTTGGGCTGGCTCCTGCGCCAGTCCTGACGAGGACCCTTGTCCATCCGCCTCCACGGCAAGCCACTCTGCAGAACGGAATGAGTCATGCCCGCAACACATGGAACCGCGGCCGCACAGTCGGAGTTCGACCAGCCGTTCACCCGACAGCTCTTACTGACAGTCATTGGAGCTGGTGCCGGTTCGATGTCCCCAATTGACCCAGGGATTCGCGTGGTCGTAGTCATCGTCGTACTGATCATTTTCGGTCGCTCACTACGAGGCAGCCGCAACGGAGTTCGCGGATGACACCTGCGAGGCTCCAGAGGTTGCCTCGACTCAAAGAGGGCACACCTGATCGGGGGACGCGGCTGAGCATTTACACCGCACGGGCCGAGGCGTCGCCCCCGGCCCGTCGGTGCTACGCGGCGAGAAGGGCATCTGAGGCGCGACCGGTGCGGCGGGAAAAGCAGAGCAGACAGGCGTGACTGGGCTAACGGGACCAGCGGGCAAACCTGCCCGGCGGGATGGCCATGTGGACGTGGTGCAGGCCCCTGTCCAGCCTTCTGTCGTGGGGGCGTCTGACTGCGTTCCGGATCACGTGACGGGCCACACAGAAAGGGCCTTGCCCCATACCCTGACAGTGACGAGCTGTTCAGAGAGGGGCAAGGCCATGCCAGATGATGCTACCCCGGACCCTTACGCCGATCCGATCGCATTCGGCCAACGCATGCAGATCCTCCGTACGAAGCGGGGCATGTCGCGGCCGGTCGTGGCAGGGCTGCTGGGGATGTCGCAGTCGTGGGTGAAGCAAGTCGAGACGGGACAGATCGGTATGCCGAAGCTTCCCGTGATCCTGCGCATCGCCGAGTTGCTGCGCGTCCGCGACCTTTCGGACCTGACCGGCGACCAGTCCACCCCCGTCGATCTGTTCATCGGGCCGGGCCACTCACGGCTGCCGGAGGTGCGGGCGGCGGTGAATGCCTTGTCGCTGAGCGCGGACCGGCAGGCGCCGCCGGCCGAACACGTAGCGGCTCGACTGGCGAAGGCGTGGCAGGCACGGCACCGCGCGCCGAACCACCGCGAGGTGCTGGGCGAGCTACTACCGGGGCTGATCGGGGACGCGCAGTTGACGGTGCGGCAGGCGGAGACAGCGGCTGAGCGGCGGGTGGGGCAGGCCATCCTGTCCGAGGTGTACAGCCTCAGCCAGTTCTTCGTGGCCTACCAGCCGGACAGTGCCCTGCTGTGGCGGGTGGCCGAGCGTGGCATGGTCGCGGCGCAGGAGTCCGAGGATCCGCACGCGATCGGTGTTGCGGCGTGGCTGGCCGCACAGGCACACCGCGACAGTGGGCCCGCGCACTTCGACGCGGCCGACGCCATGACGATGGAGGCCCTAAATTTCATACAGCGGTTCCTCCCAGCCGCCGACGACCGCACGATCGCCATTGCAGGCGCCCTCCAATTCGAGGCGGGGTATACGGCGGCCCGGCGAGGGGCGAAGGGCGAGGCGTGGCGGTGGTGGGACAAGGCGAACGCCACCGCGGCCCGGCTGTCACCCGGCTACTACCACCCAGTTACGTCGTTCTCCACCGCCATCATGGGCGCCCACGCCGTGACCGTGGCCGTGGAGCTGCGGGCTGGCGGGGAGTCAGTGCGGCAGGCAATCGACGCAGACAGCACAGCGATCCCGTCACGGCCGCGCCTGGCCCGACACCGCATCGAGGAGGCCCGCGCGTATCAGCTGGACGGGCAGCCTGAGACGGCCCTAGCCACGCTGGAGCGCGCCCACCGAGCAGCCCCGGAGACGATCCGCTACAACGGGTACGCCCGCCGGATCGTGCTGGAGGAGACGGAGTCCCGAGTGCCAGCTCGCCGCCAGCGTGCCGCGGCCCTGGCCGAGCAAATCGGACTACTCGCGGCGTAGTTCGAACCCGTGAGCGAGGGACAGGAATCCTGCCCCTCGCCTGCGCTGCCCGCTCGTACCGTCGGGATACCGACCGCCGACGAGCCGAGGATGCCGTGATCGTGAGAGCACTACCACCAGTCAGCACCTTGACCGAGCAGCAGTCCCGTGGTTGGCGCTGCATCTGGTGCGACCACCCCCTCGTGTCCGGGCTGGACGTCGACCTGGGCGAGCAGCGCACGCACCCGGCCGACGGAGCCGCGTACAGCTGGTTCCCCCGGGCATGCGCGGACACCGCGACCTGCGCGGCCCAGGCCACGCGGGCGAGCACATGAGCCTGGTGATGCGGTTCGTGGAGTGGACGATCGGCGCTCCCCGCGGCGAGGCACCGCAGACCGTCATCCTGATCCGCTGCCTCACCCCGGGCTGCGGCGAGGAGTCCGAGCCGAGCCGCTCACACATCACCCCTGACACCTGGGCGCTGAAGCACGCCGGGCGGATGAGGCACACCGAGTACGAAGAGGTCGCCCGCTGCCGCCTCGCCGCCACCCCCAAGGAGGCCGGGTGATCTGCGACCGCTGCGACCAGCTGATGCGGCCGGACGAAGCCGAGCAGATCTATATCGACGCGGCCTCGGGCGCCGGGGCCACGGTCAACGTCCACAGGGTGCTGTGCACCAGGTCGCGGACGCACCCACAGTCGTACCCGCAGCGCCCGGTTCGCTGATCTCCCGCCCGTACCCGAGGCCGGCAGCGGCCCTGGCGGGCCTGATCCCGAACGAGGCGCAAGGGTTCATCCCTGCGTGCGCGGGGAGCAGCCCATCCGCACCTCGTACTTGGTGCCCTGGAGGGGTTCATCCCCGCACGCGCGGGGAGCAGAGGGGTCCGGTGCCAGCCCGGCCCCTCTATGCGGGTTCATCCCCGCACGCGCGGGGAGCAGGCCGTCGAGCCCGTGAGGCGGGGCGCGAGGACGGGTTCATCCCCGCACGCGCGGGGAGCAGGGCTGCGACTTTTTCAGCCCCTCCACGAGACCGGGTTCATCCCCGCACGCGCGGGGAGCAGCTCGGCCAGCTCGGAGCAGCTCTCACCACCGCGGGTTCATCCCCGCACGCGCGGGGAGCAGGCCGCGCGGATCGACACGAACATGCGGAAGTCGGGTTCATCCCCGCACGCGCGGGGAGCAGGAGCACGACCATGAGTCGCGTGTTCGATTCTTGGGTTCATCCCCGCACGCGCGGGGAGCAGTTCGGCGCCACCTTCAACACGACCGGGATGCAGGGTTCATCCCCGCACGCGCGGGGAGCAGCGGAATGGACTGACATGGCGACCGATTCTGACGGGTTCATCCCCGCACGCGCGGGGAGCAGCGAAGACCACGCCGTGCGACGTCTTCCCGCTCGGGTTCATCCCCGCACGCGCGGGGAGCAGTACACGCCATCGCCCTCGGCCGAACCGGAGACGGGTTCATCCCCGCACGCGCGGGGAGCAGCGTACGGACACCGGGGCGCGCACGACCTTGATGGGTTCATCCCCGCACGCGCGGGGAGCAGCTCGCCAGCTTCGTGCCGCCGGACCTGCGCAAGGGTTCATCCCCGCACGCGCGGGGAGCAGACCCGCTACCGCGTCGAGGACGCCGACGGGACGGGTTCATCCCCGCACGCGCGGGGAGCAGTTCGGGTCGGCGGGACTGGGAGCGGTGAGCTTGGGTTCATCCCCGCACGCGCGGGGAGCAGAACTCGGCGCGTCGCGACGGGCGACGCGCCGAGGGTTCATCCCCGCACGCGCGGGGAGCAGGTGGTAGGTGCATATATCTGAGGTGGGACCCTAGGGTTCATCCCCGCACGCGCGGGGAGCAGGGCGGCGCCGAGTTCACCGATCGCGCCACCCTGGGTTCATCCCCGCACGCGCGGGGAGCAGTACGACTCGGTGTTCACGCGGGTGCGGGTGCTGGGTTCATCCCCGCACGCGCGGGGAGCAGACTGCCTGACCTCGGGTTCTCTGGCCGCATCCTGCCATTTCGAAGCAGCTTCGTGAAGTCCGGCATACACAGGCAAATCACCCAGCACTAACCCGGACCCGCGCTGCCCCCCCCAGCCGCGCTCCGCCGCCGCACCGCCCGCCCGTGGCGCCAAAGAGCAAAAGGTGCCCCGAAGGGAACCGCCTGCCGGAGAGTGAGGCGCACCGAGCGAGCCGTCCGCCCCCGGGCGAAACGCGAACCCGAAGACCCCATCAAGGGTCCGGTTAGGGTAATGCGGGACTAAAGAGATCACCAAGTGCGTTTCGTAAGCGTCGCGCTCCTCGGGAGGAAGTCATGGGAACCCACCGCACCACGCTGCCCGGAGTCGGAGTGCAGTACGACTACACCACCGAGACGGGCCAGCACATCTCCGTCGTCGTGCATCACGACGGGCGGCGGTTCATCGGGTTCTACGACCAGGACGATCCTGATTCGTGCCGGCTCTCCGTACCCCTGACTCCACAGGAGGCCACCGGGCTCGCGCACCTCATCGATGCCGCGCCGATCGACGCCGTGCGGACCGAGGGGATCGATCTGGTCACCGAGCACATACCGCTCGGGACGCGGTCGCCGTACGGCGGGCGGTTGCTCGGGGACACCCGGGCTCGGACCCGGACCGGGGCCTCGATCGTGGCGGTGTTGCGTACGCACAGTGCGCATCCGTCGCCGGGGCCGGACTTCCGGCTGGCCATCGGGGACACGCTTGTCGTCGTCGGTACGCGCGAGGGCGTGGACACGCTCTCCGAGATTATTGCGGAGGGCTGACCGTGCACGACACGACCGCACTGCTGGTGGAGTTCGGCTCCGTCATTCTGGGGCTCGGCATCATCGGCCGGTTCGCCGGCCGAATAGGCCTCTCCTCGATCCCCCTCTATCTGCTGGCCGGACTCGCCTTCGGTGACGGTGGGCTGCTGCCGCTCGGCGCGAGTGAGGAGTTCACCGCTGTCGGCGCCGAGATCGGCGTCATTCTGCTGCTGCTCCTGCTGGGGCTCGAGTACAGCGCCAGTGAACTCGTCACCAGTCTGAAGACGCAGTATCCGTCCGGGGCCGTGGACTTCGTGCTCAACGCCACCCCCGGTGCCGTCGCCGCGCTGCTGCTCGGCTGGGGGCCCGTGGGGGCGGTGGCTCTGGCCGGGGTCACCTGGATCTCGTCGTCCGGGGTGATCGCCAAGGTCCTCGCGGATCTGGGGCGGCTCGGCAACCGGGAGACGCCCGTCATCCTCGGGGTGCTCGTCATCGAGGACCTGTCGATGGCCGTCTACCTGCCGCTGCTCACCGCGATGCTCGCGGGCGTGGGCTTCGCCGGCGGCAGCATCGCGCTGCTCGTCGCGCTCGGCACCGTCGGCTTCGTGCTCTACCTCGCGCTGCGGCACGGGCGGCTGATCAGCCGGGCCGTGTCCTCCGACAATCCCGAGCTGCTGCTGCTCGTCGTGCTCGGGCTGACCGTGCTGGTCGCCGGGGTCGCCCAGCAGTTGCAGGTGTCCGCGGCCGTCGGGGCGTTCCTCGTCGGCATCGCGCTGTCCGGCGAGGTCGCGGAGGGGGCGCGCAAGCTGCTGACCCCGTTGCGGGATCTCTTCGCCGCCGTCTTCTTCGTGTTCTTCGGGCTCTCCACCAACCCCGCGGAGATCCCGCCGGTGCTCCTCCCGGCCGCGCTGCTGGCCATCGTCACCGTCTTCACCAAGATCGCCACCGGCTGGTACGCGGCACGGCGGGCCGGCATCGGTTCGCGCGGGCGCTGGCGGGCGGGCGGCACGCTCGTCGCCCGGGGCGAGTTCTCCATCGTCATTGCCGGTCTGGCCGTGGCCACCGAGCCGCGCATCGGCCCCATCGCCACCGCGTACGTCCTGATCCTCGTCATCGTCGGCCCGCTCACCGCCCGCTGGACGCAGCCGATCGTCGAGAAGATCCAGGAGTGGCGGGGCGGCAGCGGGGACAAGCCCGCCGCATCGTCCAGCGGTAGCGGCGGCGGTAGCGGTAGCGGAAGCAGCAGCAGCGACACCGTTCCTGCCGCGCGGGTGCCCCTGCCGCAGGAGGAGCTCGCTCAGACCGACTGAGCGCGGCGTCAGCCGTCCTGGGCGGCGGGCAGGTCGGGCAGCCAGCCCAGCGGGTACGCGTCCGCGCCGCCCCCGGGAACGGCCGGCTCGCCGCCCGCCGCGGTGAACGCCGTCAGCGCCTCGATCAGCGCGGACCGCTGCTCCGGGGCGAGGCGCTCGACGATCGAGGCGATCTCCCGGCGGCGGCCGGCCGTGACGTCCTCGACCAGCTGGAGCCCCTCCGGGGTCACCCGCAGTGCCGTCTCCCGGCGGTTGGCCGGGTTGACCTGCCGTTCGGCCAGACCGGCGACAATCAGCCGGTCCAGCATGCGCATCGCGGTCGACGGATTGACGCCGAGGCGCTCGGCCAGCGAGACCAGCTTGGCGTCCCCGTGGGTGGCCAGGACCACGAGCAGGCGGAACTGCGGCAGCGTCACCCGGTCCTCGACCGCCGCCAGCGACCGGGCCGAAACGGCCACCAGCAGTCTCGACGCGGTCAGCACCGCCCGCGTCACCGCGTCGACGTCGTCCCTGCCGGGGGTGGACGGGGCGGACGGTCGTTTCTCAGATGCCTGTTCGTGCGCGGCCATGCCCCTTTGTACCGCGCCGGACCGCGTACCCCCACTGCGGGAGTCCCGCCCGCGACGGTGGCGTAGATCTTGTCACTGCGCAACGTTTGCACAGTGACACATCAATCCGCAGATTCGTCCGTGCCCCGGCGCCCGGCACCGCCGGCCGGCTGGCGGCGTACCGTCGCCCGGCTTCCGGTCCATATGTTCCGGGCCGGGCTCGGGCCGTTGTTCCGGGGGCGGCTGCTGCTCCTCGTCCACACCGGGCGCACCTCGGGACAGCCGCGCCGGACCGCCGTCGAGGTGGTCGAGTCCGCGACGGTGGACGGCCGGCGGAGCTGGACCGTGGCGTCCGGATACGGGCCCGCCGCCGACTGGTACCGCAACCTGCGCCGTACGCCGCAGGCCACCGTGCAGATCGGCCGCCGGTTCCACGCGGTGACGGCGGCAGAGCTGCCGGCCGGGGAGGGCGGCGAGCTGATGGTGCGGTACGCGCCCCGGCATCCCCGGGTCGCCCGGCGGCTCTGCGCGTACCTGGGGTTCACGGTCGACGGCAGCGCGGAGGGCTACCGGGCCGTGGGCGAGTCCATTCCGTTCGTACGCCTCACCGAGGGCGCCCCGGCCGGCCGCGGCGACCGCTGAGGGCCGGAGCCGGGGTCAGGTCCGTGCCGGTTCGGGTTCCTCCACCGGGTGGGGCCGCGGAACGCCCCGGCGGTAGAGGATCACCGTGACCAGGAAGCCGACGGCGAAGAAGCCCGCGGACCACCAGTACGCGGTGGTGTAGCTGTCCAGCTGGGACTGGGCGATCGCGGCCGGGGTCGGACGGCGGCCGACCAGGTAGTTGGTGGCCGCGGTGGTGGCCAGGGTGTTCAGCAGCGCCGTGCCGATGGAGCCGCCCACCTGCTGGCTGGTGTTGACCATCGCGGAGGCCACCCCGGCGTCCCGGGCGGAAACCCCGGCGGTCGCCAGGTTCATCGCGGTCGCGAAGATCATGCCCAGCCCGAGCCCCAGGCAGATCAGCGGGGGCAGCACGTGGGCCGCGTAGGTGCTGTTCAGGTCCAGCGCGGTCAGCCACACCATGCCGGCCGCCGCGAGACCCATGCCGAGCGGCACGATCGGTTTGGCGCCGACCCGTGGCACCAGGACGTTCGTCGTCGTCACGGACGTCACGATCATGACGGCGATCATCGGCAGGAACGCGAGGCCTGTGCTGACCGGCGAGTAGAACAGGCTCTTCTGCAGGAAGTACGTGAGGAACAGGAACACCCCGAACAGGCCGCCACCGGAGATGAACATCGCGAGGAACGACGCGGCCCGGTCCCGGTCCAGCACCACCCGCATCGGCAGCAGCGGATGCGCGGCCCTGGTCTGCCACCACGCGAACGCGGCGACGAGCGCCGCACCGGCCACCAGGAACCCCCAGACGTCCGGCGAACTCCACGGATGGGTCTCCGCCCTGGAGAATCCGAACACGATGCAGAAGAGGCCCGCCGAGACCAGCACGGTCCCCGGGATGTCGAGCTTCGGGCGGTCGACGGGCGCCCCGGCGGTGAGCAGCCGCCAGCCGCCGAGGAACGCGACGGCCGCGAACAGCAGGTTCACGTACAGGCACCAGCGCCAGTCCAGGTACTCGGTGAGCACCCCGCCGAGCAGCAGCCCCACCGCGCCGCCCGCCCCCGCGATGGCCCCGTAGATACCGAAGGCCTTGGCCCGCTCCTTCGGGACGGTGAACGTCGTGGTGAGCAGGGAGAGCGCGGCCGGCGCCAGCAGCGCGCCGAACATGCCCTGGAGGGCGCGGGCCAGCACCAGGACCTCGAAGCTCGGGGCGGCGCCGCCGATCGCGGAGGCCACCGCGAAGCCGACCAGTCCGACCAGGAACACCACCCGGCGGCCGACCAGGTCCGCGATCCGGCCGCCGAGCAGCAGCAGCGAGCCGAAGGCGAGGGCGTACGCCGTCACGATCCACTGGCGGTTGCCGTCGCTGAAGCCGAGGTCCTGCTGCGCGGAGGGCAGCGCGATGTTCACGATCGTCGCGTCGAGCACCACCATCAGCTGGGCGAGCCCGATCACTCCCAGCACCCACCACCGGTGGGACGAACCGCGCCCCTCCCCCTTCTCGGCAGGTTCCTGCGGCTGACGTGCGTGTCGGGCCATGGTGCGGATCTCCCTCGTTGCGCACACCGCCGGAATCCCCCGAATGATCACGCTAGGCGGAGGCCGGCCCGACCGCATGCGGAGAGGGCCGCCGGGGGTCGTCCTGCCCCGGGCCCGGCACGGCCGGGAGGGAGGCGGCCGCAGGGGCTCACACCTCCTTCGCGGGCCAGTCCAGCAGCCGGGCCCCGATCACCGCCGTCTGCAGGGTGTAGCGGTGCATCGGGTCGGAGGGGTCGGAGCCGGTCAGCTGGTGGATGCGCTCCAGCCGGTAGGTGAGGGCGCGCACGCTCAGCGCGAGCCGCCGTGCCGTCTCGGCGGCGACGCAGCCCGACTCGAAGTACACGGACAACGTCTTCAGCAGCGGTTCCGCCCCGCCCCGGGCCTCCTGGAGCGGCCCCAGCTCGCTGCGCACCAGGTCGGACATCGCCTGTCTGTCCCGGGTCAGCACCGGGTAGACCAGCAGATCGGCGGAGTACAGCACCGGGTCGTCCAGGTCCATCCGGTCGGCCAGGTCAAGGGCGTCGAGCGCCTCGTCGTACGACTGGACCACGCCACCGGGGCCCCGGTGGGCGCGGCCGACGGCGACCCGGCCGCCGTCCGTCGCCGCGTGCGCCTGCTTGGCGAAGTACCTCAGGACGTCGGGCTGGCTGCCCGGCGCGATGCATATCAGCCGTCCGTCCTTCGTCGTGATGAGGATCTTCCGGCCGCTGAACCGGGCCAGCAGCGCCGACTCCACCTGCCGGGGCACGGCATCCGTCTCGGT